>NZ_JAYXBK010000005.1:0-498900 GCF_036016995.1 Paraburkholderia sp. MPAMCS5 | reverse complement strand
CGCGGACTACAGCTCGATTCTCGTCGGCATTCAGGTGCCGGAAGCCGATAACGCGGAGTTCGACCGCTTTCTGACGACGCTCGGCTATCCGTATTGGGAAGAGACGCAGAATCCGGTTTATCGGTTGTTTCTCGGCTAGCGCGCTCGCTCGGGGTTTACCTTGAGTCGATGCCGCGCGCGTTATCGGGCCGGATAGAGAATGCTCGCGCTGCAAGCGCCGTCAGCCGGGCGTCACGCCGTCCTGATGCCTGCCGACAGCGCCTGAAGCGCACGGGATTTATCTCAAAACGGGATACGACCTATCCGCCCTATCGCGTTGCGCGATAGCGTGGCGAATCGTCACACTGAGCGCAAATCTAACGTCGCACTCAGGAGACACCTCATGCGCACCCAGGTTGGCATCATCGGTGCAGGGCCCGCAGGCCTGCTTCTTTCTCATCTTCTTCACTTGCGCGGTATCGAGTCGGTCGTGCTCGAAACGCGCACACGCGAGCAGATCGAATCGACCATCCGCGCCGGCGTGCTCGAACAGGGCACGATGGATCTGCTCACCGAAGCCGGCGTCGGCGCGCGCATGAAGGCGGAGGGCGCGCTGCATCACGGCTTTGAACTCGCGTTCGAAGGCAAGCGTCGCCGTATCGATCTCACCGGACTCACCGGACATTCGATCACCGTGTATGCGCAACACGAGGTCATCAAGGATCTGGTCGCGGCGCGCATGGCGGCCAATGGCGCGCTGCGCTTCGGCGTGTCGGAGACGTCGCTGCACGGGATCGATACCGACAAGCCGTCGATCCGCTATCGCCACGAAGGCGAAGCTCACGAGCTGCAATGCGACTTCGTGATCGGCTGCGACGGCTCGCAAGGCGTGTCGCGCGCATCGATTCCGCAGGCGCTGCGCCGCGACTTCGAACGCGTGTACCCGTTCGGATGGTTCGGTATCCTATGCGAAGGGCCGCCGTCGTCGGACGAACTGATTTACGCGCGCCATGAGCGCGGCTTTGCCCTGGTCAGCACGCGCTCGGCGAACGTGCAGCGCATGTATTTCCAGTGCGATCCGAAGGATTCCGTCGACAACTGGTCCGACGATCGCATCTGGGCGGAACTGCACGCACGTGTCGATTCGCACGACGGCCAGCATGTCGTGGACGGCAAGATCTTCCAGAAGAACATTGTCGGCATGCGCAGTTTCGTGTCGGCCACGATGCAACACGGCCGGCTCTTTCTCGCGGGCGATGCCGCGCATATCGTGCCGCCGACCGGCGCGAAAGGCATGAATCTCGCCGTCGCCGATGTGCGCATTCTCACGAAAGCGCTCGACGCGTTTTACGTCGAGAATCGCACGGACCTGCTCGACAGTTATAGCGAAACGGCGCTCAAGCGTATCTGGCGCGCCGAACATTTCTCGTACTGGATGACGAGCATGATGCACCGTATCGAAGGCGCGTCGGCGTTCGAGCAGCAGCTTCAGGTGGCCGAACTGGAATACGTGACGACGTCGCGTTCAGCGGCCACCGTGATGGCGGAAAACTACGTCGGCGTGGCGGTGCCGCAGGTTTGAACGCGGGGCGCAATCGCGTTGGATTGTCGGTTCGGCAGCAACAGTGAATTCAGGTTTGGCGGATTTATCGACATCGGGGACGCACCTACACTGCCTTCATCGCTGTGAGCAAGCGCGCTCGCAGCGCACATGAAGGCATACCGGAGGTACTCAGATGAAATCGCTCATTCAGGCTGTTGCTGTGGCGCTCGTGCTCGGCGCGCCGATTGCATCCTTCGCGCAGGCGGCGCCTCAACAGGCGGCGGCGCAAGATACGCAAGCGGTACAGACGCAAGCGGCCGGTCAGCAAGCAGCGGCGCAAACCGGTCACGGCGGCTATGGTTCGAACGGCCACGGAAGCTGGCAAGCGGGTCGCGGCAGCGACACCACGGTCAGCGCGTATTCGCCGCCGATCCACAACGCCCGCTAGGCTTCTTTTTGGAACGTTTTCTCAAACGAAGCGCGCGGCGCAACTGGCGTCGCGCGCTTTTCTTTTCGGCGCGCTAGAGCACGTTGCCTTGCGGCACGCGCAAGAAGGTCATTTCGTTGCGAAGCAGGGCGAGCAGATCGTCGTCGGAGGGACGCGTGCCCCAATGCCGCGCGCCCGCCACCGACGCAATCGCGATCCACGAATGCGGTGGAAACCATTCGCGAAGCAGCGCGCCGTCCTGGCGCAAACACAACTGGCCGGTCTGTTCGCTGTATTCAGCGCAGATCACCGTACCGTCGACCTCCGCGATGACTCGCCGTGGATCAATGCGTACCAAGATGTCGCTCCTGCAAAAGGGTCGCGCGAGCGCAATTGCGAACGCGAGCGGCGCGGCATCGCCGTCTTGAACGGAAGAGCCGCGCTGCGTGCATCAATGGTCGTGATCGCCGTGGTCGCCGTGACCGCCGCGGCCGTGCCAATCGTCGTGGCCGTGCCAGTCGCCGCGCGGACCGCGGGCGTCGTGCCACTCGCGTTCATGATGGCGCTCTTCCCACTCGCGGCGCTCCCAATAGCGGTGGCCATCGTAATAACGCTCGCCATACCAGCCAGGACTCACGACGACCACCGGCGGGGGCGGCGCATACACGGGCGGCGGAGGCGGCGCGTAGACCGGCTCGGGTGCATACGCGACACCGGGGACGCCGATGTTCACACCCACATCGACGTGCGCGAGTGCAACCGACGATGCGCCGATCCCCAGACCTGCGACGATTGCCATCGAGACAAAACGGGTTCGTGATTTATTCATATTCATTCCCATATTTTTATGATTGAGCGAGGACGCCCGGGCGCAAGCGGCAATCAATAACGATCGTGGTGGTAATAGTGATCGTGATCGTGATAACCGCCGCCATCGGGCACCACGATGCAGCCGCTCAATGCGGCGCCGAGCGTTGCGGCAAGCATGGCCAGCGCGAGAATTCGTTTCATGACAGTGCTCCTCTTTTCTGTTGATCGAACTCTACTGAGCGGCCGCATTACCGGTGTGTTTGTATGTAACAGGACGTGTCGATCGCGTTTCGCCGATGCGCGACGCGCTGTGCGCGCGGGCACGGGCGCGTGGAGATGAAGGGGGCGATGGCAAGGCCGTCCGCGAGACGGGCAAGCTGTTGAGCCTGCAACGAAAACGCTGTGTGTTCGCGCACGCGGCAACGCGCGGTGGCTTGGCCGCGTCGCCTGACCGGCTTCGGAAAGCGGCTCGCGAGAAGCGCGGCAAGGCGTATGCCGCGCGGATACATTCGGTTGCAGACTCGCGAATTCTGTCTACCCACGTACAACGCTCGCGCGAGAAAAGGCGCGCGGCGCGCTGTCAGCTTTTCTTAAGATTTGGCCCGTAGCATACTGGCTGCCACGCGGCCGCCGCACGCTGGTCGCGGCATTCCCAACACGCTACGACAACGGCATTCCCTCTTATGAACCTGCAATCCATCGAATCCCATGCGCGCCGCTACGCGGCCGGCTATGACGGCGTCGCAAAGTTTCTTCACTGGCTGGTGGTCGTGCTGATCGTCGCGCAGTTCCTGATCGGCTGGACCATGCCCGACATTCACAAGGGCACGCGGCCAGACGGACTGATCGCGTGGCATCTCGGCGTGGGCGCAACGTTGATCGCGGCGGTTGCGCTGAGAATCGTATGGCGTGTCACGCACCGGCCGGTGCCCGCGTCGCTGTCGCCTTTGCTGAGCATGGTGTCGCATATCACGCACGGTCTGCTGTATCTGGCGCTGATCGTTGTGCCCGTGCTCGGATGGGCGAATGCGTCGTCGCGCGGCTGGTCGGTGAAGTTCCTCGGCGTGCTGCCTTATCCGTCCATTTCGCCGGTCGGCTCGAGCGTCGGTCATGAAATGGGTGACATTCACGGTTGGCTCGCCTGGGTGTTGCTCGTGCTGATCGGGCTGCATGTGGCGGGCGCGCTCTATCATCGCTTCGTTTTGAAGGACGACGTTTTGCAGCGCATGCTGCCGTGAGTGAGCGATGCGCGCGGCTATGGCGGCTTTTGCTTTATAGAGCGCTAGGACAGCAGTAGCAGTACCGCTGTTATCGCGCCGCGCGCCTGCGATCGCCTTCCCGCGCGTGACAGGCGCATGACAAGCGCGTCTTCGGTTGAAGCTGGGACTTGAGCCGAAGCCGAGGCAAATTCAGCCCTCCGTCAGCTTAGCTTCGAGCATCGCCTTCACGTGCGCCCATTCATCGTCGATGATGCTAAAGCGCACCGAGTTGCGCTTGCGTCCGTCCGGCATGATGCGTTCATGACGAACCAAGCCTTCCTCTTTCGCGCCGATGCGCAGAATCGCCGCGCGTGACTTTTCGTTGAGTTCGTCGGTGGTGAACTGAACGCGCACGCATTGCAGCGCTTCGAAGGCGTGGCGCAACAGCAGATATTTCGCCTCTGTATTCACGGCCGAGCGCTGCGCCGATTCGCTCAACCACGTGTGGCCGATTTCGAGCTTGCGATTCACACAATCGATTTTCCAGAACCGCGTGCTGCCGACCACCGTGCCCGCGTCGCGACGCACGATCACGAACGGCATGACCGTGCCCGCGTCGCGTCCGGCCAACGCCGTGCCGATATAGCCGTCGATGGTGTCCGCTCGGGGCACGACCGTGAGCTTCATATTCCACAATTGTCCGTCTGCCGCGGCGGCGAGCAGGGCGTCGGCGTGTTCGCGCCGAAGCGGCCTGAGTTCGACGGTCTTTCCAGTCAGCGTGGGTTGCGCGGGTTGCATGGGTTCAAGGCCGGCTTGGTTGATCACAATAAAAAGCCGCGAGCGGAAACTCGCGGACCCGGCACGACTGGAAACGCTCAAGCGCTGCCTGCTTGATGCCTCAGGCCATGCATCAGGCAATACGTCGGGCCTGACGCCTCATGCCACATGCCTTATGCCTCATGCCTTACGACGACATCACCGTCACGGCCTTCGTAACCAGATAGGCCTCCATGGCTTCCGGGCCGCCTTCCGAACCGTAGCCCGAATCCTTCACGCCGCCGAACGGCATTTCCGGTGTCGGCGTGGCCGGCTGATTGATCCACAGCATGCCGACCTCGAGTTGCTGCGACAGCAGATGCACGTTGCTGAACGACTTCGTGAACGCGTAGCCCGCCAGACCGAACGGCAGACGGTTCGCTTCGGCAATCGCGTCTTCGAGTTTGTCGAAGCCGCGGATCGCGGCGATCGGGCCGAACGGCTCGTTGTTGAACACGTCCGCTTCGAGCGATACGTTCGTCAGGACCGTGGGCGCGAAGAAGTTGCCCGCCGAGCCGACGCGTTCACCGCCGGTCTCGACTTTCGCGCCGGTCTTGCGCGCGTCGTCGAGCACCTTGCTCATCGCCGTCAGGCGGCGGGCGTTGGCGAGCGGCCCGAGGGTCGTGCCTTCGGCGAGACCGTCGCCGAGCTTCAAGCCTTCGGCGTGCTTGACGAGCGCCGCGGCGAATTCCTCGCGGATGCTGTTGTGCACCAGAAAGCGCGTCGGCGAGATGCACACCTGGCCCGCGTTGCGGAACTTCGCGCCGCCGGCCGCCTTGACGGCCAGCGCGACGTCGGCGTCTTCAGCGACGATGACCGGCGCGTGGCCGCCCAGCTCCATGGTGGCGCGCTTCATGTGCGCGCCGGCGAGCGCGGCGAGTTGCTTGCCGACCGGCGTGGAGCCGGTGAACGTAACCTTGCGGATCACCGGGTGCGGAATCAGGTAGCTCGAAATTTCAGCCGGATCGCCGAACACGAGGCCCACGGTGCCGGCCGGCACGCCCGCTTCGACGAAAGCCTGCAGCAGCCCAGCCGGCGACGCCGGAGTTTCTTCCGGCGCCTTCACGAGGAACGAGCAGCCGCTTGCGAGCGCTGCGCTCAGCTTGCGCACGATCTGGTTGACCGGGAAATTCCACGGCGTGAACGCCGCGACCGGGCCGATCGGCTCCTTCAGAACGAGTTGCTGCGCGGCGAGGTTGCGCGACGGCACGACGCGGCCGTAAAGGCGGCGGCCTTCGTCGGCGAACCATTCGATGATGTCCGCCGCGGCCAGCACTTCGACCTTGGCTTCGGCGAACGGCTTGCCCTGTTCCTGGGTCATCAGGCGGCCGATGTCGGCAGCGCGTTCGCGCACGAGTGCAGCGGCTTTGCGCATGATCGCGGCGCGCTCGTGAGCCGGCACCTTGCGCCAGGCTTCGAAGCCGCGTTGAGCCGCTTCGAGCGCGCGGTCGAGGTCGGCGATGCCGGCATGCGCCACCTTGCCGATGGCCTCGCCGGTAGCAGGGTTGATGACGTCGAGCGTCTTGCCGCTGGCGGCATCGCACCATTCGCCGTTGATCAGAAGTCGGGTATCGGTATAGCTCGAAGTTGCCATGCTGGTTCCTGTAAAGGGAAAAACGACAGACTGCGCGCGGTTCGAACGCTCAAATAATGAGCCGAATGCGCGCGGCCGAGAATGGACTGCCGATAACGAAACATCTTATCTGATTGTGCCGGAACGCACCGGCGGCCGCCCCGGCTCGCGAGGCCGCGGCACGCATTTTGCTCCCTCAAGGTTGGGGGTCGCCGCCTTTAATTGCCATTGACTTTGTTGAGCTTTGCAACGACGGTTAAGAGGCGCGCGCAGCACGCTGCCGAGGCCACGCTTCGTAAAGAGGCGTAAAGTCGAGCAGCGGTCCCCGCCCGCAAACGCAGTACAGTTCAACCAGATGCACACGAGGAATCGACATGCCAACCGGTACAGTGAAGTGGTTCAATGACGCAAAGGGCTTCGGCTTCATTACTCCCGACGACGGCGGTGAAGACCTGTTTGCCCACTTCTCGGAAATTCGCTCCGAGGGCTTCAAGTCGTTGCAGGAAAATCAGAAGGTGAGCTTCGAAGTGAAGCAAGGACCGAAGGGCAAGCAGGCGGCGGATATCAAGCCCATCTAGCGAGAAGCGAAAGGCAGGTCAGAAGGCAGCGAGAAGACAGGCGAAAGGGAAAGCGGCCGGCTCGCGCCCGGAGTGGCATCCGGTGCGCGCAGCCGGCGCGGCTTTTGTGAATCCGGCATCGCGTTTCCGGCATCCTTTCCGGCATCGTTTCCGGCATCACGTGCTCGCGCGAGGTTCATGTGGACAAGCAAAGCGCGTATCAGTCCATCGACGATAACGGCGGCGAAGCCTATGCGCGCTTTTTCGCCGCGCAGAATCCGGATCATCCGCTCACGCCGTACTGTCATCGCTATCTATTCGAAAAGGATCAGGAAGCGCGGGCCGCGCGAACCCATGAGGAGCGTGGCTTCGCATTGAAGTCGCTCGCGCAGATGGAGGCGTCCTCGCACGTCGCGCAGATCGCGGCGAGCGCGTCGCGCGATGCGGCCAACGCCGCGCACACCTCCGCCAGGGCCGCGCGCCGCTCGGCCTTCTGGACGATGATCGCGGCCATCGCCGCCGCGCTCGGCGTCGCGGTGAATGCGGCGCTCAATCTCGGCTGGCTCGAATGGGCACGGCATGCCGTGCGGTGATGGCGGGCGCGTCGGCGTGGGCATTGGCGTCTGCACCGGCGAGCGGTGCCGGGTAGCTGAAACATCGCGTTAAATGGACGCGCTCTGGACAGATCCCTCGAAGCTGGCGGCGTAAGGCTTGGCGGCCGCGCAACGCCGTCACTAACGTCTTACCGCGCGCTGCTACAATCTCGTCTTTCTCGATTTGGTTGTGCGCTATGGGTTTCGAACAACTCGCTGAACTGAAGAAGCAACTGGCCGCCGCGCGCGCCGCCGCCGCACCTGCGAAGTCCGACGCGAAGTCCGACGCGAAGTCTGGTGCGAAGTCGGATTCACGACGCGACGCCAAGGGCGAGCGCGGCAGCAACCGCGCGGGCGATGCCCGGCGCGAGGGCAAAGACAGCGCGAAGTCCGCCAAGCCCGGCGCGGCTTCTCACGCGAAGTCCGGCACACGGCCTGGCGGCAAGCCGGCCGAGGCCCGCCGCGACCGGCCGCAAGCCGCGCCGGCAGCGGACGCGAAGCCGGTCGACCCGGTGGTGAAGTCGATCGGGCGTCTGCAAAAACGCTTCCCGAACGCGTTCCCGAAAAATCCGGCGCCCAAGCTGCCGCTGAAGGTCGGCATTTTCGAAGACCTCGTCGTGCACGCCAAGGATCTCTCGCTTTCCGAAGCCGAATTGCGCGACGCGATCAAGACGTGGTGTCGTGGCAGCCGCTACTGGAAGAGTCTCGTCGAAGGCGCGGCGCGCGTCGATCTGACGGGCGCCGAGGCGGGCAAGGTCACGGCGCAGGAAGCGGCGGGCGCGCAGCGTTTGCAGGCGCATCGCGCGGCGAAGAGCGCGAAGGCTGCAACGGCTGCAACGGCTGCAACGGCTGGATCGGGCGAAACGCAACAGGAGACGCCGGCTGCCGCTTCCACGGAAGCGTCGCCTGACGACAAAGCTGCTGCGCAATCCGACAACGCGCCGCAGACCGTTCCCACCACGCCCGAGGCCTGAGCAAACCGGCCAGACGACGGTCAGGCCACTCGAAACCGGGTGGCCGCTCAGTGCGCCGCGGCCGTGAGCCGGCTGCGCACGAAGCCGACGTGTTCGCGCAGCACATAGAACGCGTCGGCGTAAGCCAGCGGCATACGCAGGCCATTCAACGACTCCTCGATCTGATCCAGCTCCGCGAAGAGCCGCTTGCGCTCTTCGGCGGTGGCGTGCGCGAGCGCGCCGCGTTCGATGGCGATCAGCGACCCGTAATAGCGATAAATGCGCGACCGCACGCGCCACCGGTATAGCGCCGGAATCACGCGCATCGCGGGAAAGAGCAGCACGGCCATGGGCAACAGCAGCACCAGCGTGCGATCGCCGATGCTCGCGAGCCAGAACGGCAGCGTCCGGTACAGAAAGCTCTTGCCCGTGCGGTAATAGCGTTGCGCGTCTTCGCTGATCTGATATTCATGCGCGACGGGGCTCGGAAACTGCCCCGCGCGTTGCAGCAGGCCGGGCATCCCGTGCACTTCCTGCGCCGCTTCGATCAGCAGATCGGAGATGGCCGGATGCAGATTCGTTCGCGCCACGAGTTCGACAGTCGGACTGACCAGATGCACCGTTTCAGGCGGAATCTTGTGCCGCAAATCCAGCACGCCGGGCGGCAGATCGATCTGATCCAGATACGGAAAAAGGCGCGTGTAGGCGCTGGCTTCGTCGAAATTCATCACCGAAATGCCGGGTACCCGCAGCAGGCGCAGCATCAGGCCGCGTGTCGCCGAGTCGCCACTCAGGATCGCCGCGTCTACCTCGCCGCCGACGAGTTGCGTGGCCGCCTGAAGGCCGTCGCTCGGCACGAGCGTCGTGTCGCCGCCGGGCTCGATGCCGTTGGCGTCGAGCAGCTTCAGCGCAAGGAGGCGCGTGCCGCTGCCTTCGCGGCCCACCGCGATGCGCTTGCCTTCGAGTTCGGACAACTCGGTCAGGCCGCTGCCGCGATAAAACACCACGACCGGAACATAGAAGACGCTGCCGAGCGACATCAGCGACGAAGTATCGAGCCCGTCCGCGACGCCGCCTTGCACGAGCGCGAGGTCGACGTGCTGCTTCGGGTCCAGCAGACGACGCAGGTTCTGCACGGAGCCGTCGGATTCGAGCACCTTCAGCGTGATGCCGTTTTGCGCGAGGATTTTCTTGTACTGGTCGGCGGCGGCGACGAACGAACTGTCGTGTGGACCCGCGCTCAGCGTGATCGTTTTCGGCGGCGCCGGATCGACGAGCCAGACGACGAGCGTGACGACGATCACGACCAGCGCGGCCATGACGACATAAGACAGCGTGTGGTCGCGCCATTCGGCATGCGCGGACTCGCGGGGAAACGGCGGAGGGCGACGCGGAGGCTGCGCTTTCATAGGCATGTCGTGCGGGAGCCGGGATGCGGCATTGTCCACGTTTGAAGGCGGCGTGTGGTCGGGAGTGTGCGCTCCCGGAGGTTGTCGAGTAAAGCGCGCGAGGTTGCCGATATCCGCCGCAAGTCCTTTAATCGATAAGGTAAGCAATCGTTCTTCAGGCAGGGGTCGGTGAACAAGGAAGGCGATCGTGTTATCCGCCGCATTGGATACTTTAGGTGCATTGGCGGTGCTCGTGAGCATCGCCGCCCAGATCGTGCTCCTGCGCAAGCGGTAGTTCGCGCGTGACTTGCGCGGGCGCGGCCCTGCCGGCATCCCCGCCTTACACTTCGCTTGCCGATTGTTCGGCTCACCCGACGTATCAATTCGCCCGTGGCCGCTTTATCCGCGCGGCCGTCGTGCCTACATTTGTGTCCAGTACCAGCGCCGCAGCGTTCCCGCTGAAACGCGTGATGCCGCGAATCTCCGCGACAGCATGCCGGCGCTTAACCAGTTAAAGGACACACGATCATGAGCAAGCTCACAGGCAAGGTTGCGGTTGTAACGGGCGCGTCGAAAGGCATTGGCGCCGCGATTGCGAAGGCGTTGGCCGCGCAAGGCGCGTCGGTGGTGGTGAACTACGCGTCGAGCAAGGCGGGCGCCGACGACGTGGTTGCCGCGATCACCGCCGCCGGCGGCAAGGCGGTCGCCGTGGCGGGCGACGTATCGAAAGCCGCGGACGCGAAAGGCATCGTCGACACGGCGGTGGAGACGTATGGCCGCCTCGACATTCTGGTCAACAACTCGGGCGTGTACGAGTTCGCGCCGATCGAGGACATCACCGAAGAGCACTTCCACCGGCATTTCAATGTGAACGTGCTCGGTCTGCTGCTGACCACGCAGGCGGCGGTCAAGCATCTGGGCGAAGGCGCGAGCATCGTCAACGTGAGTTCGGTGGTGAGCCGCATCACGCCGCCCGGAAGCGCGGTCTATACGGCGACGAAGGGCGCGGTGGACGGCATCACGGGCGTGCTCGCGAAAGAGCTGGGCCCGCGCAAGATCCGCGTGAATTCCGTGAATCCGGGTATGGTCGCGACCGAAGGCACGCACAGCGCGGGCATTATCGGCTCCGACTTCGAATCGTGGGCCGTGAGCACGACGCCGCTGGGCCGCGTCGGCCAGCCTGACGATATCGCCGATGTCGTCGCGTTCCTCGCCTCCGACGATGCGCGTTGGCTCACCGGCGAAAGCCTGATCGCGAGCGGCGGATCGCGTTAAGCGTTAGGCATTAAGCGTGAAGCGTTAAACGTGAAAGCGCGAGCGGCGCGCAGCCGTGCCGCTCGCGCTTTCACTTTCACGTGATTTTTCAGCTCGATCCTTGTGCCGCGTTCATCGGCTCGTTCGTTTCTTCGTTCATCGTTTCGGCCATCGACAACTGAACGGCAAACAGCGCGTCCAGCAGATTCGATCCCGGCCGCTCGGTAAGCCGTGTCAGCGATTCGGTCATCCGCACCTGACAATCGTGCAGCGGAATCATCCTGATCCGCCGCGACTGGTTGAACTCCGCGCGCGCGATCACGCCGACGCCCATTCCCTGAGCCACCGCTTCTTCGAGTGCTTCGCGGCCGTCCACATACATGACCGGCTCGACTTGCAGCGACTCGCGCACCAGTTCGATTTCGAGCAATTGCTGCGTGACCGATTGCGGCTCGCGAAAAATCATCGGCTGCTGCACGAGTTCGCGGTAGCTCAGCTTGCGTTTCTTCGCGACGGGATAGCTCACCGGCACCATCGCGACGAGCGGATCGCGCCGCAACACGCGCGATACGAGCCGGCTGTGAACCTGCGGCGCGGCGGTGATGGCTGCATCGACCGCGCTGGACAGCACGCGCTGCATGCACTCTGCCGCGTTGGCGATGGACAGCGTCACCACGATGCCCGGATGCAGCTTGCGAAATGCGCCGATCAGCGCGACGGCGAGATCGGGCGCGTCCGCGGCGAGCGACAGCGAGCCGGATTCCAGACCGCCCGCCGATTCGAGCAACTGCCGCGCGTCGCGCTCGCAACTGAGCATGTGCCGCGTCACGCTGAAAAGACGCAGCCCGAGTTCGGTGGTCTCGACGCCGCGCGGGCCGCGCTCAAAGAGTTTCACACCGTAATCCTGTTCGAGTCGCCGCACGTGATCCGACACCGCCGGTTGCGAAAGCGACAGCGCCTGCGCCGCTCGCGAAAAGCCGCCGTGTTCGGCGACGGCATGAAACGCCCGCAATTGCGCGTATTGCACGTAAGCCTCCGGTCATCTATAACTTTTTACGATATCAACATCGATTATATCGATTTTACCGATGAACGACTTTTCGGTAGTCTGTGCATTGTCGAAACGAGCAAGACCGGAGATTCCGCATGGAAAGCGCGACGGGCAGTTCCGCGGTGCAGGCAACGGCGGCACAGGCCGCGACGTGCGCGGCGCCGGCCAAAGGCGAGCCGTATCTGCTGACGCCCGGGCCGTTGACCACGGCCTTCGCGACCAAGGAAGCGATGCTGCGCGACTGGGGCTCGTGGGACGGCGATTTCCGCGCGATGACCGCTCAATTGCGCGGCAGCCTGCTCGACATCGCGGGCGACACGGCGGGCGACTACGACTGCGTGCCGCTGCAAGGCAGCGGCAGCTATTGCGTCGAAGCGATGCTGGGCAGCCTTATTCCGCGCGACGGCCACGCGCTCGTGCTGGCCAACGGCGCATACGGCAAGCGCATCGCGACCACGCTGCGCTATCTCGGCCGAGCGCACACGGTGCTCGACAAGGGCGATTACCTGCCGCCGCGCGGCGCGGAAGTCGAACGCATGCTCGACGCCGACGCCAGCATCACGCATGTGGTCGCGGTGCACTGCGAAACCAGTTCGGGCATTCTCAATCCGCTCGAAGAGATCGCGGCCGCAACGGCCGCCAAAGGCCGCAAGCTGTTGATCGATTCCATGAGCGCGTTCGGCGCGGTGCCGCTCGACGTGCGCGAGATCGCCTGCGAGGCGTTCGTGTCGTCGGCGAATAAATGCATCGAGGGCGTGCCTGGCTTCGGCTTCGTGATTGCGCGCAAGAGCGCGTTGCACGAGGCGCGCGGACGCAGTCATTCGCTCGCGCTCGACGTCCACGATCAATGGGACGTGATGAACCGCACAGGGCAGTGGCGCTTCACGCCGCCCACCCACGCGGTCGCGGCGTTTATCGAGGCGCTGCGCCTGCACAAGCTCGAAGGCGGCCAGCCGGCGCGCCTCGCGCGTTACGCGAACAATCGCGACGTGCTGGTCGCGGGCATGCATGAACTCGGCTTCGAGCCGCTTCTGAGCGCGCGCTGGCGCTCGCCGATCATCGTGACGTTTTTCTCGCCGGCGCATCCGTCGTTCGAATTCGAGCGCTTCTATGAACTGATGAAGCAGCAGGGCTTCATCATCTATCCGGGCAAGCTGACGGTGGTGGACAGTTTCCGCATCGGCTGCATCGGTCAGGTGGACGAACCGGTGATGCGCCGCGTCGTCGAGGCATGCGCGGCGTCGTTGCGAACCATGGGCGTCGATCACGCCGCGCCGCCCGCCGCGGCCATCGAGGAGCGCAAGGTGCTCGCCGAGGCGGCATGAAAACACGAACAGTAACAAGCAACACCCGCAACACCCGCAACACTCAACTGGAAGTGCATGAAACACGTTAAGGCAGTGATTTTCGACTGGGCTGGCACGGTGGTCGATTATGGTTCTCTCGCACCGATGGGCGCGTTCGTTGCAACATTCGAGCAGTTCGGCGTACCGATCACCATCGACGAAGCGCGCGGACCGATGGGCATGGCCAAGCGCCCGCATATCGCGGCGCTGATGGCGCTGCCGCGCGTGTCGCGCGCATGGGCCGACAAGTATGGGCAGGCGCCGGGCGAAGCGGACATCGACGCCGTGTACGACGTATTCGTGCCGAAGAACATCGCGGTGGCCGCGAGCTGCAGTTCGGTGATTCCGGGCGTCGCGGACGTAGCGAGCGCCTTGCGCCGCGACGACATCCGCATCGGCTCGACGACCGGCTATACGCGCGAGATCATGGCCGAGATCGTACCGGGCGCGGCGGCGCAGGGCTTCTCGCCGGACAGCATCGTGTGCACCGGCGACACGCCGGAAGGGCGGCCGTCGCCCTACATGATCTACAAGACCTTGCCCGAGCTGGGCGTGTGGCGCGCGAAAGACGCGATCAAGGTCGACGATACGGAAGTCGGCATAGAAGAGGGCATCAACGGCGGCACATGGGCGGTCGGCGTGGCGGTGAGCGGCAACGCGTTCGGCATGGCCGAGGACGACGTCAAGGCGCTCGCGCCCGATGACTTCGCGCGCCGCCGCGAGGCTGCGATCCAGCGATTGCGAGCCGCGGGCGCGCATTATGTGATTGACAGCGTGGCGGCTCTGATGCCGGTCGTGCACGATATCGACGCCCGGCTGGCGCGCGGCGAGCGGCCTTGAGCGCGGCTAGGCACCCTTAAGCCGCGTCACTATTCCAGCGTCGCTAGCTGGAAATCAGCTTCAACCCCGCCGGCAAGGACTCGCCGAACACGCGGCCTTCGTCGGCGTTATCGAGTTCCACGTTTTCGCTCACCATCGTGATCCACGCGCGCGGCGCGCTCGCTGCTTCAAGCCGGCGCAGCACCGCGTGGCGCATCTCGTCGGGCAGGTCGCGCGAACGGTCGCCGGTCATGCGCGCAATCTGCACCGCGGCGAACGCGGCGGGATCGATCTTCTTCCAGTCGAGCGCAAGAATGGCCTCGAGCCAGCGGCTCGCCATGTCAGCCGGCACCACGCTGTGCGCGCTGCCATAGAACGGCCGGCGCGCGCCGATCCGTCCCACGGCCCACCAGCCTTGATGATTCTCGCCAGGTTTTTGCAAACGCACGAGCACCGACTCGCCCAGCTCGATCTTGCGCTCCACAGGGATGCGTTCCAGCGACGCGCTCAAACGAACCATATCGGCGATGCCTGTTTTCGCCACGTCGAAGGGCAGTTTGTGACGCGCTTGCGCGGCCGTTTGCAGATACGCCATCGCATCGAGCACGCGCAGTTGCGCGTTTTCGTCGAGGCCGCCCGCGGCGCGGCGCCAGAGCGTCCACCACTCGGACCAGACCTGGCTTTCCTGAACGTACTGAATGCCGTCGTCGAAGAGCGACCAGAGTTGCTCGACGCGCCATTCGTCGAGCGGATAGCCGAAGCCCGGACGCACGCAATAGCCGGCGAGATTCAGCCACAGCCGCTCATGATCCGCCGAGCGGCGCCGACGGCGCGCGCGTTCCCATAGCGCGCCGAACAGCTCGCGCAGCAGCGCGCCATTCCAGCTTTCGCGCGGGCCGAGCAGATGTTCGAGCTGGCCGCGCAGCCGTTTGACTTCCTTTTTATCGACGTTTTGCGAGCGCGACCCGAAACAGCGGTCGATCTGTTCGATGGCCTCATCGAGCCGTGGATGCCGTGCCTGCCCGGCATCGTCCGCGAGGCTTGCTTGCGTGTCCTCACGGCGTAGCTGGAATTCGAGCAGCCAGCGCAGGCCGGGATTGTCCCGGTCGATGCAGTGCACTTCGAGCGTGCCGACTTCGGTCAGAGACGTCGCGATCCGCACCGCGGTTTCGCGCGCGTGGCTCGCGCCGCGCGGTTCGACGATCGTCGCGATGGGCGGCAGGCGCACGAAGTCGCCGGCAGCAAGTTCGGTCAGTTCGCCCGGCGCATATACCGTGTCCGCGCTCGACGACACCAGGTGAAAGCGCACCGGATGCCCGAGGCGCAACGCGAAGGTGCGATCGGCGATCAGGATTTCGCGGCCTTCCTCGGTGCCGCGCGGCAGCAGGCAGATGCCGCGCGGCGTGGCTTCCTTGTCGTCCGCGTTTCGCGCAGCGCCGGCGCTTTCGTCGAGGACGAGAAAGTAGCTGCGCGGCGAACCGCCGCCGATTTTCGGCGCGCCGCCCGCACGCGCGAGGCTGTACGCGACCGCGCCGCGCGCGACCGCGACGTCGGGGTTGTCGTTGTGCAGCACATTGAGCGGCTCGCCGCGCCACGCGCCGAGCGTGTTCGCGAGGCGCTCCGTCAAGGCTTGCGCGCGGAACACGCCGCCGTTCAGCAGCAGGGTGTCGGGAACAGGCAGCGGTGCGGGTTCGGCGGTTGCGGCGGTCGTGTCGAGGCGAGCGGCGGCGTTGTCATCCTGGTCATGGCGGGCCTCCCACCCGAGCGCCTTGCGCGACTGCGCGTCGAAACGGCTCAAAAACGCCGCGATATGACGCGTGACCGCGGCATCGGTGGCATACGGCAAGCCGAATTCGACGATTGCGCCGCGCGGCCGTCCGGGCCGCTCATGCGGCTTCACCGCCGGAAAGAAGCCGTCGACGATCGCCTGCTCGACTTCCTCGCGCGTGACCTGCGCGGTGCGCGCGCCGCCGACCAGCTTCGAGCCCGCGCCGAGCAGCGTGATCGACGCCGAGTCGGGCGCTTGCGGCCCGAGCAGTTGCTCCTTCGCGGCGCGGCAGCGCTCGACCAGTTGCGAAAGACTCGCCGCCGACAACCGCGCGCGCTCGCCGCCGCCCGACAGCCGCGCTTCGACCCGATGCGCGAGCGCGAGATCCATGTTGTCGCCGCCGAGCATCAGATGGTTGCCCACGCCGATGCGTGTGAGTTGCGGCTCGCCGCTTGCCAGGCTCACTTCGATCAGCGTGAGGTCGGTGGTGCCGCCGCCCACGTCGCAGATCAGCACGAGGCGCGTGTGCGCAAGCTCATCCACCAGCCGCTCGCGATGATGAAACAGCCAGTCGTAAAACGCCGCTTGCGGTTCTTCGAGCAGCCGCAACGCGGGCAGGCCGGCCATGCACGCCGCTTCGACGGTCAGCGCTCGCGCGCCTTCGTCGAACGAGGCGGGAACCGTGAGCACCACGTCCTGGCGTTCGAGCGGCGCGTCAGGAAAGCGCTGGTTCCACGCCGCGCGCACGTGCGCGAGATAGCTCGCGCTGGCCTCGACCGGTGAGACTTTGTGGACGCCCTCGGCGGCGCCCCACGGCAGGATCGGCGCAACGCGATCCACCGACGAATGCGAGAGCCAGCTTTTCGCGCTCGTCACGAGCCGACCGGGCACCTGAGCACCGAGAACGCGCGCGAGCCGGCCGATCACGGCCGGCTCGCTGTCGCTGTCGCTGTCGCGGCCGCGATTCGGCGAAGACGCGGCGCCCGGATTCGCGCTCCATGGCAATTGCAGATCGCCCGCGCTCAACTCGCCGGCAGCGGCGTGATAGCGCACCGAGGGCAGAAGCGGCTGCGCGGCGACCTCGCCGGGACTCACGAGCTGTTCGATCTCGAACACGCGAATCTCCTGCGACCCGGCCCACGCATACGCGAGCACCGTGTTGCTCGTGCCGAGGTCGATGCCGACGCTGTACCGCTTCATGTCACTCATGCATTGGCGTTGCCGCGCACGTCGAATTCGACTTTCCAGCGCTCGTCGGTGCCGCGTGGCATGGCTTCGAGTTCGAGCGTGCCGGCTTCCGTCACGCGCGCGTGCAGCTTGACCGGCACGACTTCACCGGCCGTGCGGCCCGACGCGGGCAATGTGGCCTGGATTTCCTCCAGTTCCTGCAACTCGTCGGGACTCCAGAAATCGAGCAGCGAGCCGACCTGATCCTGACGACGCACCGACGAGCCGAAAAAGCGGAAATGCACCGGTTCGCCGACGACCAGCCCGAACTCCTGCGCGGGCAACTCGGCCTCGGTGCCTTCCTCCATGCCGAACGGCGCGACGCATAGCGCCTGAATGGGCGGTTCCATGCCGGGCACGGCGGGCATCGCCGACTCGATTGCGATGTAGTAAGCCCGCGCGGTGCCGCCGCGAATCCGCACGCCCTGGCCGCGTCGCACGTAGCCGTAATAGGCGGCGCCGCGCGCAACGGCGAGATCGAGATCGGCGCCTTCGAGCAGCCGCGCGGACGCCGCGCCTTCGGCCGCCAGCCAGCCATTCAACGTGCCCATGATCCGCTCGACCAGCAGCGGCGACTTGAACACGCCGCCGTTAAAGAGCACCGCCGTGGGATGCAGGAAACTCGCGCCCGGCGGCGCGGCGAGATCGCCCAGACCTTGGAGTTCGGCGAGCGCGCCCACCTGACGGCCGAGGAACGCCGCCAGATGCCGCGTGATGCCCGCGTCCTGCGCATACGGCAGGCCGAGTTGCGTGAGGCCGGCGCGCGCGCGGGAGACCGGACGCGCCGCGCTATCCACCTGCGGGAAAAAGCCTTCGAGGATGGTTTGCGTCAGCTCGGCGCGCGTGAGTTCGGTGCGGATCGATCCGCCGATCAGCTTCGAGCCGCGGCTCGGCACGACGAGCGCCACCGTGTCCGTCGCCGGGTCGGCGAGCAGCGTTTCCTTGGCCGAGCGGCACGCATAGGTGAGGGCGCGCAACTGCCACGCGTCGGCCTGCGTGCCTTGCGCCGCGAGCTTGCGCGCGACCACGTGCGCGAGCGCGAGGTCCATGTTGTCGCCGCCGAGCAGGATGTGTTCGCCGACCGCGACACGATGCAGTTCGAGATTGCCCTCGCGCTCGATCACGGCGATCAGCGAGAGGTCGGTCGTGCCGCCGCCCACATCCACCACGAGGATGATGTCGCCGACCTTGACCTGCTTGCGCCACTGGCCCGCGCTTTTCTGAATCCAGCTGTAGAGCGCGGCTTGCGGCTCTTCGAGCAGCGTCATGCGGCCGTAACCGGCGGCCTCGGCGGCTTCAGCGGTCAACTCGCGCGCGGCTGGATCGAACGAGGCGGGAATCGTCACCGTGATGTCCTGCTCGGCGAACGGCGCGTCCGGATGCGCGTGATCCCACGCCTCGCGCAAATGCGTCAGATAGCGCACCGAGCTTTCGAGCGGCGACACGCGCGCGACTTCGGGCGGCGCATCGCTCGGCAGAATTGCGGCGCGGCGATCGACGCCCGGATGGCACAGCCAGCTCTTTGCGCTGGAGATCAAACGGATCGGCGTCGCCGCGCCGCGGCTGCGCGCGAATTCGCCGACCGCGAACTCGCGCTGGCCGGTCCACGGCAAATAGAGGTCGCCTGAACTCAGTTCGTCCGGATGCGGCAGATACAGGAACGACGGCAGCAGATCGAGGTCGCCGATGGCGCCGGGCCCCGTGAGCTGCGCGATGGGCAAGACCGCTTGCGTGGTTTTTTCACCGTCGCTCGTGCTCGTGTCGACGTAGGAAAGCGCGCAGTGCGTGGTGCCCAGATCGATACCGATGGAGTAGCGCGCGCTCATAGTTCCACCTCGGCGGGCGCGATCACCTTCGCGTTGTGGCTCTGCGCGAGTTTCGGCAGACGCACTTCGTCGACCCGCCAGCCGCGGTGGCTGATGCTGCCGCTAAACGGCGCCTTGCCGATCACATTGCCGGTCAAGCGCACCGCGCTCGCGTCGAAACCTTCTTGCAGTGTGACGCGGCTGCCTTCGGCTTCGTCGCGCACCGGACGGATCGTGAAGTGCTCGCGCAGCGTCGCGCGGCAGCCCTCGTGCACGAGGCGCGCGGCGGCGCCGATGTCGGCGTCGCTGAAATGCTTGATGTCTTCCTCGACGAAATCGATAAAGCGCGCGTCGCGTTGCAGCAGGCCAAGCAGTTGCAGCGCGGCGTCCGGGCTGGCTTCCTTCAGCGTGGGCGCGGGTGCCGGCGCCGGAGCCGGAGCCGGCGCGGGTGCTTGTGCCTGCGCGGGCGCGGCGGCAAGGCCGCCCTCGCGCACGCGCAGCACGTCGGCGGCAAACTGGCCATCGCCGAGGATGCGGAAAAACGTGCTGACGGCCAGGGAAATCCTGCCGAGAAAAGACGGGTTCGAATCTGTCATAAATGCTCCTGAGAGGCTCTGTTGAAGGACGAGCCGTCCTGTATTCGGGGTTGCGCGCACCACAGGCAGTCGGCGCGGCCGCAACCGGGATTGTCGCGATGCATGTGCCGCAATGGCCGGCGTGTCAGCGCCGGGCGAATCGCCGCATGGCGGTATGACCGCGCCGTGCGCGGCGCAAAACCCGTATTTTGCCCTGTGCCGCGCCCAAACGCGGCCAAAGCCGGAGATTCGCGCGGCCAATGCCGCAAGTTTGGCGGCCTCGCGAGGCCGTGCGTGCCGAAAGCCGCGCTTACTTGCGCTGGCGATGCTGCTGACCGGTTTCGGTGATGATCGAGTCGAAGTCGTCGATCTGCGAGAAACGCACGGCCTTCACCACGCCGAACTTGCTCGTGTCGACCACCAGATGCCGTTCGACGGCATTCGCCATTGCCGCCTGCTTCAACGCGACTTCGTGAAAATTCCAGCACGTGACGCCGCGCGCGGGGTCCACGCCGCCCGCCGAAATGAATGCCTTGTTGATGCCCATGCGGCGCAGCATATCGAGGCTTTCCTCGCCCGCGAACGAATCCGACGAAGGCACATACACGCCGCCGAGCAGAATCATTCGCACATTCGGCTTGCGCCGCAAAACCTCCGCGACGTTCAGCGAATAACACACCACCGTGACCTGCAATTCGGCCGGAATCAGACGCGCGAGCGTGCCGAGCGTCGTGCCGCAATCGATGAAAAGCGTTTCGTTGTCGCCGATGAGCCCCGCCGCGATGGCCGACGCCTCCGCCTTCGCCTGCGCGAAGTGGTCCGTGTGCTGTTCGAGTGAATAACCGGCGTGATTCGGCAGATCGGTCGCGTTGACGATATAGCCGCCGAGATACGTGAAGCGATCCGAACTGGCTGCGATGTCGCGACGCACGGTCATTTCCGATACGCCCAGCAAGGCAGCGGCGTCGCGCAGGTGCATCACGTTTTGCCTCGCCAATGCATCGGCGAGGGCGCGTAGGCGATCGGGTTTCAGCATGGCACTCCAGCAGCGGATATGAGCATGGCGTTGTGTAAGAGGCGTGATGTTTGAATCAGCACGGCTGAAAGAATTATAACAAGGCGCGTCTCGCCCTCGCAGACGAAAGCGGCGGGTTCGCGCATGCGTCGCGCGCGCCGGATGGAACATCGCTTGCTCGTCACACGGGCGCGGCGGCGATGCCGGCCGGCGCATTTTCGACTGACTACAAACGTTTGGAGGTTGCCATGGACGGCCTGCCGGGTGAACCCACTGTGGAAGACCGGATTCGCAAGCGCGCGTATGAGCTGTGGGAAAGCGACGGCTCGCCCGAAGGACGCGCGGACGCTTACTGGTCGCGCGCGCAGGCTCAGATCGAGGCCGAGGGCGCGGCGGGCGACGCCGTGCCGCCGGAGCCGGTCGAGCAGTCGGGGAAGGGACGGCGCGCGGCCGAAGCCATCGGCGAAGAGGGCGCGCAGGGGCAGAGACCGGCCTGATGAGCGGCCAATCAAGCTGCTAATCAAGCGGCCAATCAAGCGGCCAGCAGGCGACCACCAACAGGAGCAGAGGAGATCACAATGGACTTCGAGTATGGAGGATGCACCGTTTACATCACAGCCGGGATCGAGAACGGCAAGATCGTCGCGCAAGCGAGGATCGAAGTCACGTCCGACAGCGTCAGTTCGATCGACGACACGCACGACATGGAGTTTCATCGCGATTTCGTCGACGAACACGAGGCCATTGAATTCGCCCGCGAGCGCGCGATGGCCTGGATCGATGAGCATGTCGAGCAACCCGGACAAGCGCAGTCCGAGGCGCACGCCGACGGCTACGCCGGCCCGATCCGATAGCGAGGCGCGCGGCAATGCGATGGCGCGCCTGAGAAAGTGGGCGCGTGCAACGGGCGCGTGCAGCGGGCACCCTGCAACGCGCGCCCTGCAACGGGCAATTTTCACCGCCGGCCTGTACATTTTTCCACCGGCGGAAACTCCGGCGGCGGCTCCGACGCTACACCGTTGCGCCGGGCATGCACGATGCGGCGCGCTACGCATGAGGGCGTGCTACGCATGAGATGAGTTGTCCGACGGGAGCTGTCCATGCGCATCGCCCAGGGGTCCTCGCCCCCACGAGAACCCGACGCGAGTCACGGAGTGCTTCCATGCGATTTTTTGCCCTTGCGAGCGACTACGACAACACCCTTGCATCGGATGGACACGTGGCCGATGCCACCTGGGACGCACTCGAACGCCTGCGTGCCTCAGGACGCCAGGCGATTCTCGTGAGCGGCCGGGAGATGGACGACCTGCTCGCCGTCTGTCCGCGCCTCGACTTTTTTGCGCGTGTTGTCGCGGAGAATGGCGGCGTGCTCTATACGCCCTCGGACGGCACGCGCCGGCTGCTGGCTCCGGCGCCGCCCGTTTTCGTCGACGAACTGAAGGCAAATGAACGGTTCTGCTCTGCGGCATCGCCGCGCATAATGGCGTGACGTATTGGCGTGACGCAGGGGCGTGACGTATTGGCGCGACCCAACGATCGCCTGGAGCGAAGCCGCTAACACCTTCGTTCCAGCCGCCGATCAAGCTCCTGTCAAGCGTCGCGCCTTGTTCGCGAAGTGCCCGGCCGCCATCAGACGGAATGCGTTGACGGCCGGATTATCCTGATCCGCCCGCCACGCCATGCTCATTTCTGCCTGAAGCGAGTTGCGCGCGATGAAGCGGAACTCGACATTGTCGTAATGAAACCGTTGCGCCGAGGCCGGCAGAATCGCAAGACCGAGCCCCGCGCGAACCAGCGACAGAATTGTGGGCGTCTGGTCGATGTATTGCGCGATGTTCAGGTTCACGCCTTCAGTGGCCAGCATGCCCATGATGCGGTCATGAAAGTACTTGCCTTGCGCGGGCGAATGCATGATGAACGGCTGGCCGTCGAGTTGCTTCAACTCGATCTGCTCGAAGCGGCACAACGTATGGTGCTGCGGAAGCGCAACGATCAACGGCTCTTCATCGACGAGAAGAAACTCCAGTTTTTGCCGTGACGGCAGGGGCCGCAGAAAGCCGATGTCGATCGTATTCGCGGCGAAGGCCTCGATCTGCGCGGCCGAGACGAGTTCGAGCAGCACCACGTCGATCTCGGGCAGGACATCGGCGGCGGCCACCAGCAGTTCGGGAATCAGCTCGTAGCCGGCCGCGCCCGTGAAGCCGAGCCGCACGCGTCCCGTCTTGCCTTTGCTCGCGCGACGCACGGTGCTCTCGGCCTGTTCCGCGAGATTGAGCAGACGCGTGGCGTCCGCGAGAAACACGCGGCCTTCCGTCGTCAACTTCACGGTGCGCCCAACGCGCTCGAAAAGCTTCACACCGAGGTTGTCTTCGAGCAACTGGATCTGTCTGCTCAACGGCGGCTGCGTCATGTGCAGCAACGCGGCAGCGCGTCTGAAATTCAATTCTGTCGCGGCGGCGACGAAGCAACGCACTTGTCCGAGATCGAGCATTCTTGTATCGACATGAATGGGGGAGTCGGCGGTCATTATAGGTGCGGGTGCGCGCGCTCGATCCGGACATGCGGCGAAGTGCGCCGCCTCAGGTGGTCAGGCTCCCTTCGGGACGTTGGCCGGCGAGCGCCGCCGCGAGGCTCGCCAGCACCATTTCGCCCATTGCCGTGCGCGATTCCACCGTGGCGCTCGCGCGATGCGCCTGCAGAACGACGCGATCCATCTCGAACAGCGCGGACGGCACGTTCGGTTCGTCGACGAACACGTCGAGGCCCGCGCCGGCGATCACGCCGCCCTTCAACGCGTCCACCAGATCGCTTTCCACCACGAGCTTGCCGCGCGCCACGTTGATCAGATAGCCGTTCCTGCCCAACGCGTCGAGCACGGCGGCATTCACGATGCCTTGCGCCTTGTCGGCGGCGGCGGCTAGCACCAGCAGGTCGCAGCCGCGCGCGAGCGACAGCAGATCCGCGACGAACGCGTGAGGCACGTCGTCCATGCGGCGCAAATCCGTGTACGTGATCGGGCAGTCGAACGCGCTCGCGCGCTGAGCAATCGCGCGCCCAACTTTGCCCATGCCGACGATGCCGACACGCTTTCCGCTCAGACGGCGCGACAGCGGCAACGCGCCCGGATGCGGGTTCTTCTGCCAGTTGCCCGATTTGACGAACTCGTTGCCCGCGCAAATTTCGCGGCACACGGCCAGCATCAAACCGATGGCGAGGTCGGCCACGTCTTCGGTCAAGGCGCCGAATGTCGCCGTGACGGGAATGCCGCGCGCGCGCGCGAATTCCAGATCCACCGCATCGGTGCCCACGCCGTTGACCGCGATCACTTTCAATGCGGGCAGGCGTTGAACCAGATCATTGGAAATACCCGTGTGTCCGCCCGTGATCACGCCGCTGATCGACGCGCCGTGCTCGCGGATATACGCATCCTTATCGCTTTGTTCGAAGAGGCGATGCACCGTATAGAGCGAGGCGAGCGTCTCGTTGATGGCGGGAATCAGGATCGGGTTCAATTGCAGAATGTTCGGTTTCATTCGGGCGCTCCATGTTGTCGTGGGCGACGGGAGCGGCGCTCTGAGCGGCGCACGACATCCGGTCGCGATGCCGGCGGATCATGGCGTGTTTCGTCTGCTGCGTCCAATCCCAAAACGCTATCAGTTGATCCACGGATCGAAGACGGCGCGGCGCGTGGCTTATCGATTCAATCCAGGCATCAGGTAATAGCGAGAAAAGATTGGACGGTATAGGGCACGGTCGCCAGAATCGGAACCCTGAAGGAGCATGCCTTCACCACTTCTCAAGAGAGAAGGGAACAATACATTTCAACACGGAGACATAACGTGAGATCGTGCCGCGTTACACCACTATCCCTTCGGATCGTCGCGAGGGATTCGTTATGAACAATGTCGAGGGTGTAGTCGCGGCCTCAAAAGTCGAGCCGATCGTGCAGAAACGCACGGGCCACCGCTGGATCGTGATGGGGCTCATATTCTGTATCTGGGCGATTGCCTGCGCGGACCGGGCCAACTTCGGCATTGCGTTGCCATATCTGAAGAAGGAATACGCCATTACGAATACGCAGGCGGGACTGATCGTGAGCCTGTTTTCGTTTGCGTATGGCTTTGTGCAGATTCCGGTCGGCCTGCTTTACAAGCGGCTTGGCGAGAAGACCACGGGCTTTCTGTTTTCCATCTTCATGCTGCTCACTTCGGTATTCACGGGGCTGATGGGCACGACGTCTTCCGTGTTTCTGCTGCAGGCGTATCGCGTCGGTCTCGGCTTGTCCGAAGGGCCGCTCGGCATCGGCTGCACGAACGTGATCAACCGCTGGTTTCCCGCGAAAGAGAAGGGCACGGCGACCGGGCTGTGGATCGCCGCGTCGAAGCTCGGACCTTTGATCGTGCCTTCGGTGTGCATCGTCGTGATCCAGTTGTGGGGATGGCGCGAGATCTTTTATGTCTTCGCGATACCGGGCATTCTGTTCGCCGTCGTGTGGATGCTGCTGGTCACGAATTCGCCTCAGGAAAACCGCTTCTGTTCCGAAGCCGAGCGGCGCTATATCGCCGACGACGCACCCGAGCACGCCAACCGCGCGCAAGCGGAGCGCCGCACTGAGGTGACCCGCATTCCGTATCTGGATACGATCAATCGCACGAAACGCGTTGCGCCACTCGAGACGATTCGCCAGGTGTTCGGCTCCTGGAACATTCTGGGCATTGCCATCGGCTACGGTTGCATGATCGGCATCAGCAATATCTTCATGTCGTGGATGCCGACCTATCTGGTCACGGTCAAGGGTTTTGCCTCGGTAAAAATGGGTTTTCTCGCGTCGGCGCCCTTCATCGGTGCGGTGGCCGGCAATCTGCTCGGCGGTCTCATCTCCGACAGGCTGCTCGCCGGCCGCAGAAAGCCGATGATGCTGCTGGGCGCGCTCGGCACCATGCTGATGATGATGCTGCTCATCGACGCGCCGAACAGCGTCGCGTATCTCGGTGTCACGCTGATGCTCGCGGGCCTCATGCTCGGCATTGGTTTCGCGGGATATTCCGCGTATCCGATGGGACTCGCCACCAAGTCCACCTATCCGATGGCCTTCGGCATTGTGAATTGCGTGGGGCAGATCGGCGGCGCGTGCGCGCCGCTCGTCGTGGGCATTCTGCTCGACAAATTCAGTTGGACGAGCGTGTTTCTGTATATGGTCGGCACCTCGTTGCTGTGCCTGCTGTTGCTCTTCAGCGTGGCTGAGCCGCTTGCCACGCGGCGCGAGCGCGACGCGTAGACCAAGCGGCGAAGTTTGCCGGCTCTCGGGCGATGCCGGTTATTGTCCGGCACTCGCCGCGTGCGTCGACTTCGAGCGACGCACGAGCATGTTCACCGCCTCGACGAACGCCGAAAAAGCCATGGCCACGTAGATGTAGGCCTTTGGCACATGCGTGCCGAAACCCTCCGCAATCAGCGTCATGCCGATCACGAGCAGAAAGCTCAACGCGAGCGTCACAATCGTCGGATTGCGATCGATGAAGCGCGACAGCGGACCTGCAGCGAACAGCATCGCCATGACCGCACTGATCACCGCGAGGAACATGATCGGCATGTGATCGGTCATGCCGACCGCGGTGATGATGCTGTCAACCGAGAACACGATATCGAGCAGCAGGATCTGGCCGATCGCACCCGCCACGGTCAATTGCACCGTACTGCTCGCGGCGCTGCGCGCTTCTTCCTTCTGCATCACGTGATGATGCATTTCGCGCGTCGCCTTCCACACGAGGAAAAGACCGCCCCCGAGCAGAATCAGATCGCGCCACGAAAAAGCATGGCCGAACAGCAAGACGGCGGGCGCGGTCAACTGCGCGATCCAAGCGACAGTGCCGAGCAAACCGAGCCGCAACACCAGCGCGAGCATGATGCCAAGACGCTGCGTGCGGGCGCGTTGCGCTTCAGGCAGCTTGTTGCTGAGAAGCGAAATAAAGATCAGGTTGTCGATGCCGAGCACGATTTCCATCACGACCAGCGTGAGGAGCGCAACCCAGGCGGCGGGGTCGGCAGCGAGTGTGAGCAGGGTGTCCATGTGGTTTTCGTCGGCGAATGAAGGGAAGTAGCGGTGCGATGCAAGGATGATCGCTGTTCGGACGAATCGGATAAACCAGTGTTAAGCTGAGCAATCAATCGCTTTTTTCGAAGTGTCAATAGTATTAATCGGCTGATCGCACCATGCTCAACTACCGTCATCTGTACTATTTCTGGATCGTCGTGAAGGAAGGCGGCTTTGCGCGCGCGGCCGAGCGGCTCGACATGGCCGTCCAGACCATCAGCGCGCAAGTGCGTGAACTGGAAAAATCCATCGGGCGCCAATTGCTGAAGCCTGCCGGGCGCGGCGTCACGATGACGGATGCCGGCGAGACCGCGTTCAGCCGCGCGGAGCAGATTTTTCAGCTCGGCGAGGCGCTGCTCGACGACATGCGCGAGGCAGAAGAGGGCGCGGTGACGCGGCTTGCGGTGGGTCTTTCCGATGGCATTTCAAAGCTCGCGGCGCACGCGCTCCTTGCGCCCGTGCTCGGCACTGCGTCGCTCAGACTCTTGTGCCACGAGGGCGAGCACGCGCAGTTGTTGTCCGAACTCGCGCTGCATCAGCTCGATCTCGTACTGGCTTGCCAGCCCGCGCCCAACAATTCCGACTTGCGTGTGCTGAGCCAGCGGCTCGTCGGCGCGCCGGTGGACTGGTACGGTCCCACGGCGATCGTGCGCAAAGCCGCGCGCGTGGGCTTCCCGCAGTGTCTCGCCGAGTTGCCCGTGCTGCTGCCCACTCGCCACGCCGCGTTGCGCGCGCGGCTTGACCGGTGGTTCGAGTCGATGGGCATCCGGCCGCGCATCGTCGGCGAATTCGAGGACAGCGCGCTCATGGCCGTATTTGCGGCGCGCGGCCTCGGCGTGTTCCCGCTCGCGGAACTCGGCGCAGAAGACCTGTCGCTGCTGCGCGGCTTGCGCTGGCTCGGCCGCGCGGATGGCGTCATCGAAGAGATTCACGCCATCCGTTCGCGGCGCGGGCAGCATCACGCGCTGGCGTCTCAGGTGGTGGCCGCGGCCCGCTCGTAACCGCGCGTGACATGCGAGGGCACGCCGTGGCGGCTCGCAGCCGGTTTCAGGTTGTGTCCCCATGCGTTGAACACGGCGGCGAGCAGCGCGATTTCGCCGTCTGCCAGATGATCGTCCGCGACGGCGACCGCCACGCACAGGCGCATGACCTTGCGGCGCAACGCGGGGTCGTCGATTTCGTCGATCAACGTGTTGAGCAACGCAGCGTCGAGATGCCCCATCGGCGGCGCGGACGACAACTGTGCGATCGAACGGTCTTCGCAGAGCGTCTGCACGATCTGCTCGAATTGCGACGGCGCGAGGCCGAGTTCTCCGGCGATGTTCAATTTGTCCAGCACACGCTCTTCCGAACTGCATACATGACCGTCCGAAGTGAGGGCAAGCGCGACGATACGTGCTGCGGCTTGAGGGCTGTTACGCGGATAAGTTCGCATGGCCGGCTCCTTTCGCGGACGATGTCCGTAGTGAAGATGCGCCCAGTCTGCGGGAAGTGTTCGATCGAATAAACAGGCTAATCTGGAAGTAAAGGTTCGAAAAAAACGAAGCGTCGCGATGAGTCCGGGCTTGAGAAATGAAGAACCCGTAGCGAGAAGGCGGCATGAGCGCGAGCCGCGAACAGACACGCTCATGCCGGAACGGGCCGTCTCTACGCCATACCGAGTTGCCGTGCGGTTGCGTCGATCGCCTGTTTCGCCTTCGACACGATCTCGTCGATTTCCGCCTTGTTGATCACGAGCGGCGGCGAGAGCAGCATCCGGTCTGCGCTTGCGCGCATGATCAGATTGCTGTTGAAGCAGAAGTCGCGGCATAACGCGCCCACGTCGCCGCCATTGGCAAAGCGCTTGCGCGATGCAGGTTGCTCCGCGAGTTGCAATCCGGCCACGAGCCCCGCGCCGGCAATCTCGCCGATAATCGGATGATTGGCGAACGTGTCGCGCAGTGTCTTCTGGAAGTAAGGGCCCGTGTCGGTCTTGACGCGCTCGACGATCTTTTCGTCGCGCAGCACCTTCAGGTTCGCCACGGCGACGGCGGCCGCGACAGGATGCCCCGAATAGGTGAGGCCGTGATTGAACTCGCCGTTTTCGATAATGGCGCGTGCGATGCGCTCACTCAGGCCGACTGCACCCATCGGCACATAACCGCTCGTGAGTCCTTTGGCGAGTGTGATCAGATCGGGCTCGAAGCCGAAGTGCTGGTGAGCGAACCATTCGCCCGTGCGGCCAAAGCCGCCGATCACTTCATCCGCGACGAGCAGAATGTCGTACTTGCGGCAGATGCGTTGAATTTCCGGCCAATACGTGGGCGCCGGAAAGATCACGCCGCCCGCGCCCTGGAAAGGCTCACCGATAAACGCAGCCACATTGTCCGCGCCGATTTCGAGAATTTTCGCTTCGAGTTGTTGCGCTCGCGCCAGCGCGAATGCTTCGGGCGTCTGATCGCTTTCAGCTTCGCCGAAGAAATAGGGTTGATCGATATGCACGATGTTCTCGACTTTAGACGGCATCTGCTCATGCATATAACCCATGCCGCCGAGTGTGCCGCCGGCAATCGTCGAGCCGTGATAGCCGTTCCTGCGCGCAATGACGACTTTTTTCGCGGGCCTGTCTTGCGTCGCCCAATATCGATGGACGATGCGCAGCACGGTGTCATTGCCCTCCGAACCGCTATTGCAATAGAAAAAGTGGTTGAAACGTTCGGGCGCGAGTTCCGCGAGCAGAGCCGACAACTCGATCACCGGCGGATGCGTGGTCTTGAAGAACGTGTTGTAGTAAGGCAGCTCCTGTATCTGTCGATACGCGGCATCGGCCAGTTCCTTGCGCCCATATCCGACGTTGACGCACCACAGGCCGGCCATGCCGTCGATCACTTTGTTGCCGTCGGAATCCCACAGGTACACGCCGTGGGCTTTCACGATCACGCGGCTGCCGCTGCGATTGAGCGCGCCCATATCCGAGAATGGATGAATGTGGTGCGCGGCATCGAGCGCGCGATAGCCGGCGGTGCTGCGTGATGAGGCCTGCGCGCTCGCCGCGGGTTGCCCCTGCTGCGCCTGCTGCACGTCAGCGATTTCATCTGTTCGATAACTCATACTGCCTCCGGTTTTCCTGCGTTGGCGTTAGACGTGCAGCAGCAAATGCCGGCGTTCCCATGAACTGATCACGCGGAAGAACGCTTCGTATTCGGTTTCCTTCAGAGCGAGGTAGGCTTTGACGAACTTGTCGCCGAGCACTTCGGCAATCGGCTCGCAGGCGGCCATCAAGGTCAGGCCGTCTTCGAGGTTGCGCGGCAACTGGTACGGCAGTTCGTAACCGTCGCTGAGCAATGGCTCGGTTGCTTCGAGTTTCTGCGTCATGCCGAGATAACCGGCCGCGAGCGTTGCCGCAATCGCGAGATGCGGGTTGCAGTCCACGCCCGGAATACGATTTTCGATGCGGCGCGCGGCCGGCCCCGAATGTGGAATGCGAAAGCCCACGGTGCGATTGTCGTAGCCCCAGGCGACGTTGATCGGCGCGGCCATGAAGCGCGACAGACGCCGATAAGAGTTGATATAAGGCGCAAAAATCGGCATCAACGCGGGCGTGTACTTTTGCAAGCCGGCGATATAGCTCGTGAATAGCGAGGTCGGTTTGCCGTCGGTTCCGGTGAAGAGATTGTGGCCGCTCTCCTGGTCGACGAGGCTTTGATGCATGTGCATGGCCGAGCCCGGTTCGCCTTCCATGGGCTTCGCCATGAAGGTCGCGTACATCTTGTGACGCAATGCGGCTTCACGCACGGTGCGTTTGAAGAGGAACACGCTGTCCGCGAGTTTCAGCGGATCGCCGTGCATGAAATTGATTTCCATCTGCGCGGCGCCCACCTCGTGAATCAGCGTATCGACTTCCAGTTCCTGCACCTCGCAGTACTCGTAGATGTCTTCGAAGAGCGGATCGAATTCGTTGACGGCCTCGATCGAATAAGCCTGACGACCGGTTTCCGCGCGCCCGGTGCGGCCGATGGGCGGTTGCAGCGGCAAGTCCGGGTCCTTGTTCATGTCGACCAGATAGAACTCCAGTTCGGGCGCGATGACGGGCTTCCAGCCTTTTGCCTTGTAGAGTTCGAGCACGCGGCGCAACACGCGGCGCGGCGAGATCGCAACGGGCGTGCCGTCGAAGTGGACGCAATCGTGAATCACCTGGGCAGTCGGATCGACTGCCCATGGAATCATGCGGATCGTCGTGGCGTCGGGCACGCACACCATGTCAGGGTCCGTGACGCCGGTGAGCGTGCCGTCGTCCGGATACTCGCCGGTGACGGTCTGGATCATCACTGCTTGCGGCAAGCGCATGGACTCGCCCGATTCGAACTTGCTGCGCGGAATGATCTTGCCGCGCGCGATGCCCGCCATGTCGGGAATGATCGCCTCGATTTCAGTGACGTGGTGCTTCTTCAGAAAATCGTCGATGTCATGCATGATTGTTCTCACTCTGTTTGCTGCGTTTGCTGCGTTTGCTGCGCATCTGTTCGCGGCAGGCTTCGCCGAACGCATGAAAGATCGCGGACGAGAGCGCGTCGCTCGCGTGCTTCCACTCCGGATGCCACTGCACACCCAGCGCGAAAGCGCGCGCATCCTTCACGCTGACGGCTTCGATCAGTCCGTCCGTCGCGGTAGCTTCGATCGCGAGGCCCGCGCCCAATCGCCTGATGCCCTGCGCGTGCAGCGAATTCACGCGGGCTTCGTTCGCGCCGCCGGCAAGGCGTTGCAGCACGCCGCCTTGAGTGAGCGAGATCGAATGCGACGGTGCGTATTGCACGTCCAGACTGTCGCCCTTGTTCTCGCGATGGTCGTTAAAACCCGACATCGCGTGAACGTTTTGATGCAACGTGCCGCCGAACACCACGTTCATTTCCTGGAAGCCGCGGCATAGGGCGAGCACGGGTACGCCCGCATCGATCGCGGCGCGCATGAGCGCAAGCGTGGTTGCGTCGCGGGCGGGGTCGCGCAGGGTGGCGGGCGTGTTTGCGTCGTTGAGTTCGTTGGGTTCGTCACCGTAGCGATGCGGCTCGATGTTCGAGTAACTTCCCGTGAACAGCAGGCCGTCGACTATCGACAAAAGCTCCTTTGCGGGCTGGCGCTCGCCGAGCGCGGGCAACAGCAGGGCGAGCGCGTGCGAGCCGTCCACGATGGCGGCGATGTACTTCTCGCCGACCACGTGCGACGGGTGATGTCCTATCGTCGTTCTATCGGCACTGATGCCGACAACAGGTTTAGTTCGCATAACGAATAGATATGTGTGTTCAGCCGTGAGACGCGGCGCGAGAAACGTCTAAAAGCGTGGACGCGTTGCGTCAGGCTACCGGAAGCGCGAAGGCGGTGGCCGTCAACGGAATGCGCCGCGCGTGACGATCAGATTTGCTGTTCGATACGGTCCGTTGCGATGCGCGACTGAACGGACGTGCGCGAAACGCTTGCACGAGAGCAAGCCCGGCTCGCGCGAAAACGCGCGACTCAGGCGAGCGCGTTCAAGCCAACGGACGAATCGAACGGCAACGAGGAGGGAGGCGCTAGGGAAGCAGCGACGCGACTTCGTCCGTCCGCACGGCGATGAAGGCGCGCGCGGAAATGGAGTTGTGACGTCGAACTGAACGACGCGACAGGATGGTGAAGACAGACAGAAAGCGACGCAACGCAAGGCTGCCGCTGCTGCCGTCGCCGATGGCGCGGTCAGCGCGAGGACAACTCGCCTGACTGCGGTTCCATCTCACGAAAGGGCCACGGACTCTCACGATTACACTCGACTGGCGACGTTAAAGGTATTGAACGACCTGCTTGAACTACGCACGGGGCGCTTAAAGAAACAGGACGTTCGGGATCGTTTTTTGGCTATTTTGAAGCGCTTTTTCGAGCCGGAAAGACGATCGCCTATTTGCCAGCATATACGAGCCAATATCGGCGTCAAATCTTTCGAGGTGGTTTATGCGGGATGGTGTCGCGGGGAGGGCGGTTAAGCGAGTGAGGGAAGGGGGGCGGGTTCATGCTGAAAGCTGCGCTCGTGGTTTGCGTGATGAAACGCCGCTGATTGAAAGAGCAGAAATCGGGAAAAAATGGCCTGTTCGGTGTGGAATTGCGGCGTTCCGTACGGGTGCGAAGTTTGCGCTCGTGAGTCGTCGATCGATATGGTGTTCGACCGCGGCCGGTTCCGGCTCGGGGCGCAGGGCCGCGACATACAGCGCGAACGCCATCCATGCTGGCACGCCGCGACGTAAACGGGCATTCCTGGCACGCGCTCCGGTATGAAGGAACGCGTTCAATGTACGATCGTCCATCACGCCGCCGTTGACCTCGATCAACCCACACGCGCCGGATGAATTTGACCTACTGCCGCCAACTCCTATGCTGATGAAAGGCGCACCGCCCGCACGCGCCCTTCATTGAGGTGGCCCTCGTGAAAATCTACTTTCCCGCTGAGTGTCCGGAGTACTGCGCGCGCGATCTCGTCGTCGCGTTTGCGGCGCAAGTGGATGGCAAGCGCGTGCAGTGCGCGATTACTGCGCAGGCGTTGGAGGACCACTTCGGCGCCGCCTCACTGCGCGAAGACGATCTGCTCGCGGCATTCGAATCGAACCGGCATCCTATCGAGCACGCGGCAAGGAACCTGCTCCATGAGATCGGCGCCAAGCCGATGCTGCTGCACAGCGGCTACTTTCGTTTTTGCGAGTGAGTTGCGAGTGAGTTGCGAGTGAGTTGCGACTGAGTTGCGACTGAGTTGCGACTGAGTTGCCACCGATTCGCCACCGATTTGGCAATACGCGCCCAGCGCCGCGTCACTCACAGAAGCACAAGGAAACCTCCCATGCGCGCCATGATTTTCGACGGCGAATCCCCGATCCTGCGTGAAGACGAGATGCCCGATCCCACGCCCGGCCCCGGCCAGATGCTGATCGACATTCACGCGTGCGGCGTGTGCCGCACCGATCTTCATCTGGTCGATGGCGAACTCGATCATCCCAAACGGCCGGTGATTCCGGGCCATGAAATCGTCGGCATCGTCGCGGAACTGGGCGCGGGCGTGACGGGCTTCGCCGTCGGCGACCGGGTCGGCGTGCCGTGGGTCGGCCGCACGTGCGCGCATTGCCGCTACTGCCTGTCGGCGCGCGAAAATCTCTGCGACGACGCAAGCTTCACCGGCTACACGATCGACGGCGGTTATGCCGAACGCACCGTCGCTGACAGCCGCTATTGCTTTCACTTGCCCGCGCAGTACAGCGATATCGAGGCGGCGCCGTTGCTATGCGCCGGTCTCATCGGCTATCGAGCCTTGAGCATGGCGGGCGAGGCAGCGCGCATCGGCATTTATGGTTTCGGCGCGGCGGCGCATATCGTCGCGCAAGTGGCGCATCATCAGCGGCGCACGGTGTATGCGTTCACGCGGCCCGGCGATCACGCGGCGCAGCGACTCGCGCTTCGGCTGAACGCCGCGTGGGCGGGCAGCAGCAACGAGGCGCCGCCCGACGAACTCGACGCGGCCTTGCTGTTCGCGCCGGTGGGCTCGCTCGTTCCGCAAGCGTTGCAAGCCGTCGCGAAAGGCGGCGTGGTGGTATGCGGGGGAATCCACATGAGCGATATTCCGTCGTTCCCCTATTCGTTTTTGTGGGGCGAGCGGCGCGTGGTATCGGTCGCGAATCTGACCCGCAACGACGGGCTGGCCTTCATGCGCATCGCGAGTGAAACGCGCCTCGCGCTGCAAACCACGACTTACGCGTTGACGGATGCCAATCGCGCGCTGGGCGATCTACGTGATGGCCGCGTGACGGGCGCGGCAGTGCTCGCCGTCACACACGCATGAGACCGTCGTGGTCCAGAATGCGGATGTTCTTGCCGCGTGCGTCGATGAGTCGTTCGCGCTGGAACCGCGACAGCATCCGGCTCACCGTTTCGAGCTTGATGCCGAGATAGCTGCCGATTTCCTCGCGCGTCATGCGCAGATGAAATTCGGCCGGCGAATAGCCGCGCTGTCTCAGCCGATCCGACAGATTCAGCAGAAACGTCGCGACGCGCTGTTCGGCGGACATCGTGCCAAGCAGCATCATCTGCGACGATTCGCGCACGATCTCGCCGCCCATCAAGCGATGCACGTGCTGCTGCACGGCCTTGAGCTCGCGGCACATTGTTTCGAGCCGGTTAAACGGGATGATGCACACCTTGCTGTCTTCGAGCGCCACGGCGTCGCAGTTATGCTGGCCGGAGCACACGCCGTCGAGTCCCAGCGAGTCGCCCGCGAGATGAAAGCCCGTCACGTGCTCGCGGCCGTCGCGATGCATGATGACCGTCTTGAACGAGCCGGCGCGCACGGCATAGATGCTGTGGAACGCATCGCTCGCGCGATAGATCGTCTCGCCTGGTTTGATCGTCCGCGACGGGCAAATCAGCGATTCGATCTGCTGCAATTCCTCGGCCGTCAGACCTGGCGGCATGCAGATCGCGCGCATCGAGCACGATCCGCAGCGCAGGGCGTGGCGCGAGGCGTCCTTGCGTGGCGCGCACTCGGCTGGCTTGCCGGTTGCTCGCGACGGCGCTGCGTCGAGCAATAGGATTTTCCGCGAAAGGAGCGGTGAAGCGGGCGGTGAAGCGGACGGTGAAGCGGACGGTGAAGCGGGCAACGACGTGAGCGGATAAGCGGCAACGTCAGACATGATCGGCTCCGGTTTGATAGAGGGCGCGTGCACGGTGTTCGCTCGCGATCCGCTGGACCGTGCTGCGCGCGAGTTCGAATTCGCGAGTCTTGTCGAAAAAGTAGTGGGCGCCGCTAGTCAGGCAGGCGCGCCGGAATCCTGCGCCGCAACGGTTTGTCAGCACCATGACGATCACGTGCGGCAGGCGTTGTGCGAGCAGGGCCAGCAACTCCATGCCGGTGCCGCCGCTCAGATGCAACTCCGTCACGACCAGACCGGCCGCGCTGGTCTCGATGCCCGCGAACGCCGCCGCTGACTCCTCGGCTTCGCCGACAATCCGCACGCCATCGAGCGCGCCGAACAGTGCGGCAAGGCGGCGCCGCACGAAGAGTGCGTCGTCGACGAGAAAAACACGCAGGACGGAAAGGTCGGGGCTCGAGTTCATGGCTCGAAGTATCGGCCGCGCTGTCTCAAAATAAAATCGGCGCTGAACGTTCTTCGAGTAGGCAAGTGAGAAGCTGTGTAGGGGTTTTCCTACATTGGCTGCATCAGCTATCGGCGCGCGCGAACGGGGCTGCGCGCTCGCTCAGATTTCGTCTTCTTCGTCGCTGACGAGCTTGTGGCGCATGGCATAGCGCACGAGCGCCGCGTCGTGCGGCATCTGCATTTTTTCGAGGATGCGCGTCTTGTAGGTGCTGACGGTTTTCGTGCTGACACACAGTTCGCCCGCGATCTGGGTAATCGTCTGACCCGCGGCGATGCGCTTTAAGACGTCGAATTCGCGATCCGACAGACGCTGGTGCGGCAAAAGATCGGCGGGCTCGTTCAGGCTCTGCGCGAAGCGTTCGGCCATCGCGAGGCTCACATAGACACCGCCCGCGGCGACCTTCGTGACGGCCGCCACCAGTTCCGCGCTCGCGCTTTCTTTCGTGAGATAGCCGGACGCGCCGGCCTTGAACGCGCGCACCGCGTATTGCTGCTCGGCGTGCATGGTCAGCACGAGGATGCGCAGCGCCGGCCGTTCTTCCCTGATCTGCTTGATCAGCTCGACGCCGTTGCGGCCGGGCATCGACAGATCGAGCACCAGCACCTCGGCCGCGCGCGCCCGGATCAGCGCGATGGTGCTCGCGCTGTCGTTCGCTTCGCCGACCACTTCGAAGCCGCTCGCGCCCTGGAGGATATGGCGCAGACCGTCGCGCACGAGCGCATGGTCGTCGGCGAGCAGAACCTGGGTCATGATTGCCGCTCCTGCATCTGCACGGTCTCCGATGGAATCCTGACGGTCAACACAAAGCCTTTGCCCTGCGCGGTCTCAATTTCGACGGCGCCGCCGAGCATATGCGCGCGCTCGCGCACGCCGAGCAGACCGAACGACTTGCCCGCCGCCTCGCCCGCGCGATGCGCGCCCTGGCCATTGTCGGCGATGCGCAGCACGAGCGTGTGGTCTTCGGCGCGCAGGCTCAACGTGACGAGCGTGGCGTCGGCATGACGCGCGACGTTCGTCAGCGCTTCCTGCACGATCCGGAAGAGCGCGGTGGCGCCGGCCGGGCTGAAGCGCGCGTCGCCGGTCTGGATGTCGCGCGCGACGTCGATGCCGTAGCGGTTCGTGAAGTCGTTCGCGAGCCATTCGACGGCGGGAATCAGCCCGAGGTCGTCGAGCATGACCGGCCGCAAATCGGCGGCGATGCGGCGCACCGACGCCACCGTCGCGTCGATCAGGCGGCGCATGCCGTGCAGATGGTCGCGCACCATCGCGCTCGCGGAGCCTTCCAGCGCCTGTTCGACCGACGAGATGTCCATTTTCAGCGCGGTGAGCTGCTGGCCGAGGTCGTCGTGCAATTCGCGTGCGATGCGCGTCTTCTCGTCTTCGCGGATGTTCTGCAGGTTGGCCGACAGCTCGCGCAGTTCCTCGCGCGCCTGTTGCTGGGCGTGCTCGGCTTTCACGCGTTCCGTGACGTCGCGCAGCATCACCGTGTAGAGCCGCGCGTCGCCGTCGCGGATCTGCGAAATCGAGGCTTCGAGCGGAAATTCGTCGCCGTTGGCGCGCAAGCCCGACAGCACGCGCTGCCTGCCCATCTGCCGGTCGGATACGCCCGCCACGCCGAACTGCTCGACATGCCGCGCGTGCGCCGCGCGAAAGCGCTCCGGAATGAAGCGCGCGAGCGGGGCGCCGAGCGCGTCCGTCGCGGAGCAGCCGAACACCTGTTCCGCCATCGGATTGAAGAGCACGACGCGTTGCTGTTCGTCGATGGTGATGATCGCTTCCATCGAAGAACGGATGATCGCCATCATGCGCGCCTCGTTCACGCCCGACTGACTGCCGGAGGCGCTCGCTTCGCTGCGCGCCAAAGCGGCGTCGCGGCGCGCGCGTGCGAGCAGGAAGACGCTCGTGGCAAGAAGCAGGGCGGCTGCCACGCTGACGAGCAACACCGGATCGAACCAGCGCCGCGCGCTCAGCAAGGCGGCCAGTGTCACGACGAATGCCGCCGCTGCCGCGAAGGCAGGCCGCGCGCCGAACGGGCCGGACCGCTCGTGCGACATGACATGGCGCCGCGTGGGCGTTTTACCGCTGACGGGCATGGGTGCCTCTTTGGATGATTGTTGGCGGCTGGGGATGCGGTTTCGTGCCGCTGCGACGCGACGCGACGCGATGCGCGAGCATGCACGGCGAGGCGGCAACGGCGGCCGGCTGAATCGCGGCCAGGTCGCGGCCGCTGAAGCCCTCCAAGCCCTCCAAGCACGCCCAGCACGCCCAGCACGCCCAGCACGCCCAGCACGCTAAACATGCCAAGCACCGCGCGCCGCTTGCATATAGGCTCATTGTCCGGGAAACGCCGGCTTCGTGCCAGCGCCGCCCGGCGGCACGGGCGGACGGCGGCTTCATGGAGTCGGCGAGGGCGCCCGCATTTCGGGCCGACGGGGGCCGACAGCCGATGTGCAACCGGCAACGCGCGTGCAACTCAGTGGGACATCAGGACCGGCACGGTCATCGACTGGAGAATCGTGCGCGTGGCGCCGCCCATCACCAGTTCGCGCCAGCGGGCGTGGCCGTAGCCGCCCATCACCAGCAGATCGACGCCGCCGTCGGCCACCTGCGAAAGCAGCACCTCGCCGACCGAACCTCCCGCGCCGGTTTCGATGTCGGCCACTTCCACCCGCACGCCGTGGCGCGCGATCGCCATCGCGATTTCCGCGCCGGGCATGCGCGCGGTTCCGGCTTCGTGCATGCCGTTGACCGTCAGGATCGTGATGCTTTGCGCCGCGCGCATGAACGGCAGCGCGTCGTGCACGGCGCGCGCGGCTTCGCGGCTACCGTCCCACGCCACGAGTATCCGGTTGCCCGTCGATCTTTCGTTGCGCGCGCAGGGCACCAGCAAAACTGGGCGGCCGCTCGTCAGAATCAGGTTTTCGGGGAAGAAATCGCCGACATACGATTCGGGGTCGCGCAGGTTGTCCTGGCCGGCCACGATCAGATCGGCGCAGCGGCCAAGGCGCGGCACGGCGAAACCGGCGGATTCCTCGACGGCGATCCATTCGCCCTCGACCTCCGCGCGCCGAAGCTCCGCATGAAACAGCCGTTCGAGCGCCGCGCGCCGCTCCTCGCGCCTTTCCTCCTGGTCTCGGTAGTAATCCGCGGTGCCGGCCATCACATAAAGCGAACGCGGTTCGGGCGAGAACACGGCGAATGCGCCGGTCAGATGCGCGCCGAACTGTCGGGCGAGACCCAGCGCCGTTTCGAGGCGCGGATGGGCATTCGGGCTCGTGTCGAGGTGAACGACGATGGTCTTGTAGCTCATGGCAGACGCTCCCAGAAAGGACGATGAAGTACGCATAGATCAGTTCGAGTCTAGAAACGCCGGCCTCTGCCTCGTTGACGCAGATCAACGGCGGATGAGCCGCCGCGCGTCACGGCGTTATTTGACGTGGGTCATGAAGCGGCGCTCCTTGCCGCCTATGCTCCCGACATGCAAGACGCCCGCGTCGGCGCGCTTGTCAAGGAAGGAGCGAGTCATGTCGAAGCCCCGCGTTCTGATTGTCTTTTTCTCGCGTACCGGTACGACGCGCCTGCTCGCCGCCACGCTCAGTAGCATGGTCTTCGCCGATGTCGTGGAAATCCGCGATTGTGCCGAGCGTCGCGGTGCGCTGGGCTACCTGCGCTGCGTGATCGACTCGTGGCGCAAGCGTCTGGCGGCGATTGCCCCGCCAGCGCTCGACGCTTCACAGTACGACCTCGTGGTCGTGGGCACCCCGGTGTGGGCGGGCGCGGTGGCGTCGCCGGTGCGCGCGTATCTGGCCGAAAACCGCTGGAAGTTCAGGCATATCGCGTTTTTTTGCAGCCTTGGCGGGCGCGGCGCCCAAGCGGTTTTCGATGAAATGCGCGCGCTTTGCGGCCACGCGCCGGTCGCGCAGTGCACGGTGCGCGCAATCGCGGTGCGGCACGGGACGGCGGCCGCATCGCTCGAACTGTTTGCCGGCGCATTGAAGCATCACCTCGCGCGTGACGAGGCGCTGGCATGGTGCTGCTGATAGCCTGCCGCTGATAGGGTGCTGCTTATTTTCCGGCTCGATCAGTCGCGCCCGGCGTCGCGGACGCGAACCCGCCGCGAGGCGCGCGGCGGCACGGAGATTGTCGCCGTCAGCGATGGAAACCGGAAGCCACGCCATGAGCCACGCCATGAGCCACGCGCGGATCGTGCAAGCCTTTGTACACGGCCGGAGCCGACCGATTCAAACCGAGCAGCGAGTAGACGGCGGTCTGCGCGGAGCGAACCGAATACTCGACCGTGAATACGACGTCGTTCGGCAGCTCGCAGAACTGGCCGACGAACGCCACATTCGCCCAGCCCTCGGGCACCACGTGCGGCCGGTCGCCGCCCTTGCGCCGCAGGAACTGGCTCGTGATGAACGGCATGAGGCACGGCAGGCAGATCGCGTCGTCGAGAATGCGCTGAGCCTCGTTTTCGACACGCAGATGACCCAGCAGCTCCGTCATGATCTCGCGGCCGCTGCACTCGGTCATGGGCCTGGCGACGAAATTGCCCGGCCGGTCGACAAGGAGCCCGTAACCCCACAACACCTGCACGTCGTCCGGCTGACCGATGAAGTGCGGCTGATGCGGCAGCACGATCGACGCAAGCCAGTTCGATTGCGCGAAGGTAATCAGCCCGCCTTCTCCCGGCACGTTGCCGGTGAGATCGCGGAGCAGGCGGAACAGTGTCGGATCGTGCAGCGTCGCCGTGAAGGAGAGCCACCGCGATTCGTCGACGTGATCGGCGAACGCGGACGGATGACCGAACTCATCACGTCCCGCGGCGATGGTTTTCCAGAGCGCCCAGGCGCCGCTGCTGTCGTCGCGATTGAAGACGGCCGCGCGATTCGTGTCGCCGAGGCTCGATCCCGCCGTCATGGAGCCGAGCGTGACGATGACCTTGTCGCGTTCGCCAAGCGCAATGTCGGCGCGGCGATTGTCCTGTTCGCACACGATGGCGGCGACCCGCTTCAGCTCGCCACGCTCGTCATGGCGCAGATCGACGACCCGCGTGCCGTGGCGAAAGATCACGCCATGTTCGTCGAGCCATTTTCGCAGCGGCCGCACCATCGAATCGTACTGGTTGTAGACCGTGCGCATGACGCCGTGCAACTGGTTCAAGCCCGAGGCCAGATGCGCGAAACGCAGCAAATAACGCCGGAATTCGGCGGCGCTGTGCCAGGGCTGGAAAGCGAACGTCGTGCACCACATGATCCAGAAGTTCGTGTCGAAGAAATCCGGCGCGAAGTGATCCGAGATGCGGCTGTCGCCGAGCAGTGCCTCGGGTTCGAGCGAGAGCCGGCCGAGCGTCAGCAGATGCGTCTCGGCGAGCCCATACGCCGGCGCGCTTTCGCACTTGCCGTCGCGCACGAACCGCGCTTTCGACGACGTGCGGATCGTCTCGTTCCAGTCGAAGATTTCCTTTGTGACGCTGCTGCGGCCGTCGAGCGTGGGAATCGAGTCGAACAGATCGTAGGTGCACAGATACTTGCTTTCGAGCATGCGCCCGCCGCGCACGATGTAGCCTCGATCGGGCGAACCCGCACCGGCGGGACTGCCGCCTGTCTTGCCGAGCGCTTCGAGAATCGTGATGCGGCTGCCGGGCACATCGGCGTCGCGAATCAGGAATGCGGCGGCCGCGAGCGACGCAATGCCGCCGCCGACGAGATAGAAATGGGCTGGCGCGAGCGTGTCGTCGCGAGCCTGATCCGCCACCGGGTGCGCGCGAGCGTAGTGGGAGTTGTTCATGTTGAAATCTCGGTACGGTGATGGCCATGGAGCTATCGACCCTACCCGTGTAGCCGGGACGCTCGTTGCGCTGGGTCAACGGAAGGGCGACGCGATGCGCCCGCGTTGACGGCGGCGTCGTGCACAGACCTCCGGCAATGAACGACCAAAGGTGGCGGCGTTGCCGGTGTGGCTCGCGTCGTCGTCAGAAGAAGATTTCATAGAGACCGACGGCAATCAGCAGCGCGCCGGAGAGCACGCCGGCGGATCTTCCCGCCCAGCGCACGCCCACCCTCCCGAAGTAGATGCCGAGCCAGATCATGACGATGCTGGCGACAAAAACCACGGCGGTCATAGCGTAGATGTTCAAGCCCAACATCCCGGCGCCGATGCCGTTGGGAATGTTATTGATGCTCAGGCCGAGCGCTAACGCTAGCGCCTCTTTCACGTCGATATGGCCGGAGAAGTCCCAGTCGGCAACGATCGGATTGTCGAGAATCTGAGCGATATGGCGTAACCCGTATCGGGAGGGCTCGGCTTTCATAATCGGCTCTGATTCCCGAGGCTCGACGGCGCGGTGCAAGCACTTTTCCTGGAAGATGACCCAGAGCCCCGCCAGGATGATGATGACGCCTCCCAGCAAGCCATCCATTTTTTTGCTGGCGAACAGGTAAACGCTTTGCCCGAGAAGAATGGACAGAAATGTACCGGTGGCAGTGACCAGCGCGATCAGCAGGTTGGAGGTGATGGGGATGTTGATTTTCCTGACGCCGTAAGAGGCGCCCACCCCGATATTGTCGAGATTGCTCGAAACGGAAATCAGCAGGATCGACAGGATTGAAGCATACGAGACGACTTGGTTCATGTGGTGGCGCTACTTTTGAAAGCCGGCCATGCATGTTCGGTTCATGCCCAGCTTCGGTGATGGCTTGCGCGCTGACGGGGAGGGGAGTCGTGATCGCATCCTCGTCGTACGCATCCTTCAGCCGAGGGCTTCGGGCGATCCGCTGTTCGGCGAGCCTGTTCGCTTCGAACTGCATGGGACTGACTGCGACTGACGTGCTGGAGCGTCGAGTGTAGCCGATGGTCGTTACGATGGTCGCGATGCGGCGACACCGTCAATGCGTGCGGAGGTGGACTCGCCGGCACCCATTCCGGCACGATCAGTCAGTCGTACGCAACCGGCAGAATCGATCAGCCGTCCGGTCCTGCGGGTGGGGCCGGGCGGCGTAGTAGACCTGAACATCAACTGAGTCCCACCCCCGGCGACTATCACCGACGACGTCTACTGGAATATAGAAACGACAGTCGCAACAGTCGGCGTGCGTTCCGCCGCATTTGGCGCGTTGCCCGGTGGCGCGCAAGGCTTGGCTACCGTGCCGATGAGTACGCCGTCGAGCTTCGGTCCGACATACGACTGAGGCCCGGGTGGCGTGTGAGCGATGCCCGCTGGCGCGACGCGTCCCATCTTGCAGTGGCAGCTTGCTCAACAGGACGGACGGTTTTGCGCAGCCGTTTGGGACGGCGTCTTGTGGCATGTGCTGGCATCGGCACAACGGGCGTTAGATTTTGCCCGAAAGGCCAAGGACGAGATTCCGCTGAAAGAGCGGGAACAAACTTGTGCAAACCAACGGGGGCGCCTGAGGCGGCGCTTCGCAGGTTTGGTATTTGACATAATATAATTTATCAACGTTAGCGTTGTAGGAGCTTTTTAGTAATGTCCGCTTCTAGCCAAGGTTCAAATGTCCGCTTTCGCGGTGCGTATGCTGACTAGCGGCCGGTACCTCGGCGCTGGAGGCATCTCAGGCTGACGACAAGGCAGATCCGGCGTCTGGTTGCGCGACTGCGCGAACAGGGTCCGGCTGGTCTGGTGTCGCGCCGGCGCTCGATGCCCAGCAACAACCGGCTGGATCCAGCGAAGGCCGATCTGGCGCTGTCGGTCATTCGGGACCGTTACACCGATTTTGGCCCGACGCTGGCCTGCGAGAAGTTGTACGAATGCCACGGTATCCGTCTGACAAAGGAAACGGTGCGTCGATGGTTGCCAATAGAACCTGATTTTTTAGTTAGACATGCAAACCAAAAAGCGGAGCAGGCATCACACAGTCAGCGACACGAAGTAATGGCTGCCCCCGCGCGACGCCCGAATCAGGCGTGTCGCGCCGGGCAAGCGCGCGCTAGAACTTCGGATGACATTCGAAGCTCACCGACGACGCGTGCGTCGTCAGCATCTCCACCCCGCTCACCGTTTCCGCGTCGATGCTGCTTTGCATGCCGAGATGCTCGCAGTAATCGCGCGCCTCGTTGAGCGCCTCGCCGTGCGCGCGCGCCCATGCCATGCGGCCGCCCGTCGCGCTTGCCGCGACCGTGTAGGTACCGGGTTTATCGGTCGCGACGACCTGACCCGTGGACGCGCAGCCAGCAAGTAAAACGCCTGCGGCGAGCGCGGCAACGGCGACACGCGCCGGATCGCGAAGCTTGTCGAACATAATGCACCTGCTTTTCTTCTGATCGTTTCGCGGCCGCGCGCGTGAACACGCATGAACCCATGGCCAGGCCGCGAAAGGGGTTGGCTGATTTTCTTCGAGCCGGAATTATCCGGAATTGCGCGCGTGAAATCAGCCTCATGAATCGAAAACACTGTTGCCTTTGCCTGAACAATCGACGGCAATCGGAGTTTTGGCGCACATGAAGTGCTTAAAGCGCTTCCGGAATCGCGAGCGAGCGACTAGTCTGTAACGACCCCGCACAACCATCCGGACATTGAACTGGAGGAGACATTGATGGATCTCGAAACACGTACCATGAAACGTGTGATGGTTCGGCTCGTGCCGTTCCTGATCGTCTGCTACTTCATCGCTTATCTGGACCGCGTGAACGTCGGCTTCGCGGCCTTGCAAATGAACAAGGCGCTCGGGCTGTCCGCGAGCGCATTCGGCTTCGGCGCAGGCATTTTCTTTATTGCGTACTTCTTTTTCGAAGTCCCGTCGAATCTTCTGCTGGAAAAATTCGGCGCGCGCCGCTGGATCGCGCGAATCATGTTCACATGGGGCCTGCTCGCGGGCGCGATGGCGTATATCCCACATATCGCGCATTACACCGGGCTGTCGCCGGCGTATGTGTTTTACGGCTTGCGCATTCTGTTGGGCGTGGCCGAAGCGGGCTTCTTTCCCGGCATCATCTTTTTGCTCACATTGTGGTTTCCCGCGGCGTATCGCGGCCGCGTGGTCGGCTACTTCATGGCGGCGATTCCGCTGTCCACCGTGATCGGCGGCCCGATTTCCGGCGCGTTGCTTTCAATGGACGGCTTCGGCGGCCTTGCCGGCTGGCAATGGGTCTATCTGATCGAAGCCCTGCCCGCCCTGCTGCTCGCGATTGCCGTGCTGTTCTATCTGACCGACAAGCCCGCCGACGCGACGTGGCTCGCCGCCGACGAACGCAACTGGCTGGTCGCGCGCCAGAAGCAGGAGCGCGAGCATCGCGAGGCCGCGCGAGCTTTCACGGTGAAAGAAGCGCTCTTCAATCCGCGCGTGCTGGCCATCGCGCTCATCTACTTCGGTGCAAACGCAACGAATTACGGCCTGAGCTTTTTCCTGCCGCAGATCGTTAAGGCCTTTGGCTTGACCAACCTTCAGACCGGCTTCGTGACGTCGCTGCCGTATATCGTCGGCGTGGTCGCGATGTTGTACTGGGGACGTCACTCCGACCGCAAGCTCGAACGCAAGCGTCACGTGGCAATCGCGCTGACGGTCGCGGCGGCCGGCATCGCGGCCTCGGCCGGGCTCGACAATCCGGTGGAAAAAATGATTGCGCTGTCGATCGCCGGCTTCGGCATCTTCGGCTGTCTGCCGGTGATCTGGACCTTGCCGGCATCGTTCCTGTCGGGCGCGGCTGCCGCGGGCGGCATTGCGGCGATCAATTCGCTCGGCAATCTGGCCGGATTCTTCGGCCCTTACGCGATGGGCTGGATCAAGGACAGCACCGGCGGCTTCGGCGCGGGACTGCTGTGTCTCGCGGGCGCGGGGCTTGTCGGCGCGGCGGCCGCCCTGCTGCTGCATCACGATCCTTCACTCGAAACCTCGGCGGGCGTGGCGAAACCCGACACGGACGCGCGAGCGGGCTTCGCGGAATACTAGCCGTCAGGGCGACGCGGTGTTGCCGCTCGTCTGAGCTTCGGCGCCCACCGCATCCGGCGGTACGACGTCGTCCGGCGTGGGTGTCGGCGCCGAGGCCGCCGTGCCGGCGCCGCGCGCCTCGCCGTGAACGGGCTCGCTCGCGAAAGCCGTCGCCGATGCGGCATCAGGTGCGGAAAGCAGCGGCGGCAGCGGGCGCTGCGCCACGCTCGCGGACGAAGCAGCGGCCGACGCGGATTCCGGCGCGGCCGCCACCACCGGCGCACGCCTCACCGCGCCGCGAGCCGCGACGGGCGCCTCGGGCTTGACCGTCGACGTCGACGGGAACAGATTCCGGAACCAGTCGCGCAGTCTTTCGGAGCGCGCGGCGAACCAGCCCGGCTGCTGATCGGTGGCGAACTTCACGCGCGTGTCGATCAGCTTCGAGCGCTCGGCGCGCTGGAAGAAATCGCCCACAATCGGCAATGCGCTGTGCGCGCCCTGCCCCCAGTAATCGCTGCGCAGCGTGACGCGGCTGTCGTTGAAACCGATCCACGCGCCCGCCACCAGTTGCGGATGAATCAGGATGAACCAGCCGTCCGCGTTGCCCTGCGTCGTGCCGGTCTTGCCCGCCAGATCGCCGCGTACGCCGAAGCGGCTGCGGATCGCCGCGCCCGTGCCGCGGCTCACGACGTCGCGCATCACGTCGACGAGCGTGCGCGCGGTGTCGGCGGGCAGTTCCTGTTGCGGCGGCGCCGGAGCGAATTCGGCCAGCACGTCGCCCTTGCGGTTCTCGATGCGCGTGACCATCACCGGCTCCACATAGCCGCCGAGGTTGGCAATCGTGCTGTAAGCCGACACCATTTCCTTCAGCGTGACCGGGCTCGTGCCCAGCGCGAGCGACGGCACCGTCTCAAGCGGGCTGTCGCGCACGCCCATGGCGCGCGCGAGCCGCGCGACCTTGTTCGGGCCGACGGTTTGCATGAGTTGCGCGGTGATCCGGTTGCGCGAATAGGCGAGACCGTCGCGCAGCGTGATCGGACGCTCGCTCGGCTCGTCCTCGTCGCTCGGACGCCAGACCTCGCCGCCCGTCAGCTGGATTTCGACCGGCTGATCGATGAACGTGTCGCCCGGCTTCGCGCCCGCCTCGAACGCCGCCGCGTAGACGAACGGCTTGAAGGTCGAGCCCGGCTGACGGCGCGCCTGCTGCACGTGATCGAACGGGTCCTGGCTGAAATCGCGGCTGCCCACCCACGCCTTGATCTGCCCGTTGCGCGGGTCCATCGCGAGGAAATCGGCCTGCACGCGCGTCTTGGATTCGCAGACCGACTGCACGAGGCGGCGGTCGGACCACACGCGCTTGAGCGCGTCGTCGTCGCTCAGGCCCGCGTCTTTCGCGGCGCGATAATCGGGCGTTTCGCGCAGGAAGGTCGCGAGCAGTTCCTTGCCGTTCGAGCAGCCGGCGCGGCTGCCCCAAGCCGCATTGGCGATGCCTTGCAACTGATTGCCCTGCAAGGTCACCGCCTGCGTTGCCATGGTTTGCAGGCGCGAATCGATCGTGGTGCGCACCACGAGGCCGTCCGCATACATGTTGTAGTCGTTGCGATCGGCCCACGCGGCGAGCCACTTGCGCAATTGCTGCGCGAAATGCGGCGCGGGTCCGGGTGGCTCGGTCTGCCGTTCGAAGTCGATGCGCAACGGCCGGCGCTTGAGCGTCTCGAACGCGGCGGGCGTGAGCTTGCCGTACTTCACCATCTGCGCGAGCACCGTATTGCGCCGCTGCAATGCGCGCTCGGGATTGAGCACCGGGTTGTAGTAGCTGTTGCCCTTCAGCATGCCCGCGAGCGTCGCGCTTTCGAGCACGTTCAGGTCCGACGCGGATTTGTCGAAGTACGTGCGCGCCGCCATTTCGATGCCGTACGCGTTGTACAGAAACGGCACCGTGTTCAGGTAGGTTTCGAGAATCTCGTCCTTCGTGTAGAGCGCCTCGATCTTGAACGCGGTGATCGCCTCTTTCAGCTTGCGCGTAAGCGTCGGCGCGCGGCCGATTTCGTCCGGATACAGATTGCGCGCGAGTTGCTGCGTGATGGTCGAGCCGCCCTGGCGGTTGCCGGAAAACGTGTGCAGCGCGGCCGACGCCGTGCGCCGCCAGTCGAGGCCGAAATGCTGATAGAAGCGATGGTCTTCGGTGGCGATCAGCGCGTTCACCACATTCGGCGAGATGTCCTTGAGCTTCACCCACTCGCGATTCGACGGCTTGAATTCGGCGAGCAGCTTGCCGTCCGCCGAGAGAATCTGCGCGGGCTGCTCGATCTTGGCCTTGCGAATATCGCCGATGCCCGGCGTGAACGGAATCAGGATCAGCACATACAGCACGAACACCAGCGGCAGCGCCGCGCACGCCTTCAGCACGCCGCGCGGGGTCGGATGGCGCACGTGCCACCACGCTTGTGCGACAAGCGGATTCGCACGGGTCAACCCTTTTTCGAGGGCCTCCAGAAACATGGGAATAAGGCGCTTCACACTGGCTACCGTCTGCTGGAAAGGCTGAATCCTACCAAGATGTGCGGCGCCGGCGAACTTTTGCGGCGCAGGCGCCGCCAGAAGATACCCGCTCGTGGCCGCTCGTGCCCTCTTGTGCCCGCTCGTGCCCGATTGTGGCGACCGGCGGCCGATCCCGCGCGCCGCGCCGGGACGAGCGCGGGCCACTATAATGTCGCCAATTCCGACAAGAGGTGCTTCATGATCATCAAACCGCGCGTGCGTGGCTTTATCTGCGTCTCCACCCATCCGACCGGCTGCGAGGCCAACGTCAAGGAACAGATCGACTACGTCAAGGCACGCGGTCCCATCGCCAACGGCCCGAAGAAGGTGCTCGTGATCGGCGCATCCACGGGCTACGGTCTGGCGGCGCGCATCAGCGCGGCGTTCGGCTGCGGCGCGGCCACGCTCGGCGTGTTCTTCGAACGCGGCGGAAGCGAAACCAAGGCCGGCACGGCCGGCTGGTACAACACGGCGGCCTTCGAAAAATTCGCTGGCGCTGAAGGCCTCTACGCGACGAGCATCAATGGCGACGCGTTTTCCGACGAAGTGAAGGCGCGCACCATCGAGATCATCAAGCGCGATCTCGGCCAGGTCGATCTGGTCGTGTACAGCCTCGCCGCGCCCAAGCGCACGCATCCGAAAACCGGCGAAGTGTTCACCTCCACGCTGAAGCCGGTCGGCCGCGCGGTCAACCTGCGCGGCATCGACACGGACAAGGAAGTCATCAAGGAAACCGTGCTCGAACCGGCCACGCAAACCGAAATCGATCACACCGTCGCGGTGATGGGCGGCGAAGACTGGCAGATGTGGATTGACGCGCTCGCCGACGCCGGCGTGCTCGCGGACGGCGCGAAAACAACCGCGTTCACCTACCTCGGCGAAAAGATCACGCACGACATCTACTGGAACGGCTCGATCGGCGCGGCGAAAAAGGACCTCGACCAGAAAGTGCTCGGCATTCGCGCGAAGCTCGCGGCCAAGGGCGGCGACGCGCGCGTCTCGGTGCTGAAGGCGGTGGTCACGCAGGCGAGTTCCGCGATTCCGATGATGCCGCTCTATCTGTCGCTGCTTTTCAAGGTAATGAAGGAAAAAGGCACGCACGAAGGCTGCATCGAGCAGGTCTACGGCCTCTACAAGGAGAGCCTGTACGGCGCGACGCCGCACCTCGACGACGAAGGACGCCTGCGCGCCGACTACAAGGAACTCGACCCGGACGTGCAGAACCGCGTGCAGGCGATGTGGAACCAGGTGAGCAACGACAACATTTACGAACTGACCGACTTCGCCGGCTACAAGACCGATTTCCTGCGACTATTCGGGTTCGAGATCGCGGGCGTGGATTATGAGGCCGACGTCAATCCCGATGTGCAGATTCCGGGGCTGGTTCAGGTTTGATGCTGGATCTGTGCTGAGTTGTCGCTGAATTCTGGCGACAGCGGTCACGGGGCCTTCGTGGCCCCGTTTTTATTTTGTCTGTGTTTTCTCGTCGGGCGCTTACGGCGTGCCGTTGCGGCAATACGCCCGATACCCTTCGCGCTCGGCGAGGCGCGTCATATAAGCGGCAACCGCGGGCAGATCGTCGTGTTCGAACGGCGTTTCCAGCCAGCGGTTCACCGACAGCGCGATCGGAATATCGGCGAGCGAAAAAGCCGCGCCCGAGATGAACGCGCCCGTGCGCCGCAACTGCGCTTCCACGATTGCCATGTGCCTCGCCCAGTTCGCGCGCGATGCCTCGATCTGCTGCGGATCGCGGTGGGCCGGCGAGTGGCGCACGAGCGCAAGAAACGCGTAGCTCCACGAGCGGTTCAGTTCGCTCGCCTGCCAGTCGATCCACTGGTCGCAGCGGGCGCGCTCGCGGACGTCGCCCGGATAGAGCGACTCGCCGCGATAACGGCCGGCGAGGTAGCGAATGATCGAGTTCGACTCCCACAGCACGAAGTCGCCGTCCTCGATGACGGGAACCATCGCGTTCGGATTGAGCGCGAGAAACCCCGGATCGTTTGTCGCGCGAAACCCCGCGCCCCAGTCTTCCCGCTCGAACGCGAGCCCGAGTTCGGCGCACGTCCACAGCACCTTGCGCACGTTGATCGATGAAGCCTTGCCGAGTATCCGCACCATGAGTCTTCTAAATAAAAGGGTTGGGAAGGAAGCATAACGTCGGCGCGCGATGCGTTCGCGCTCCGACGCGCGGCGCAGCGTCAGCACGGCGGCGCGGCCGTGCAGGCGGAAAGCGCGCCGAAGGCCGCCCCGGCGGACGTTTCGGCCCGCGCGGACGCCGCTCGCAGCGCCGCGTGCGCCAGGGTACGCCCGGGAATTGCAGATGGTGAATTCTGCGTGATATTGTTAATCAATGCGGAGGACGGTCGCCCGCCGCCTTCCACCGGAAAGCACTTTACCGCAGCGAGCGTCGCCATGAGTGATGTACGCCACCTTCTCAGTCCGCGGGACCGCCTGGAGCTGTTGTGCTGGCTCACATGCGGCAGCCTCGGCGCTTATTACCTCAATGAGGACTGGCCCGACGCCGCGTTCCACGTGCAGGCCGCCCACAAGTGGCTCGACCGGCGCGCCCGCGAAGCCGACTGGCTCAGCATCGCGAAGTTGTCGGCCACCGCGCTGGAAATCGCGCGCCGCCACGCGCGTTTCGTCGACACCGACTGGGCGCGCGACGCCGTCGAAGAAATTCTCGATACCGACGAGCTCGATCCGCAAGCGCGGCTCGTCCGGCAGGTTCTCGCGGATTGCGAGAAGGCGCTGTCGGATCGGCGTCTGGCCGACTGATTTCCCTGCACGGGAAGATAGAACGCGGCTCGTCGACGAATCCGCTTGTCCGCCGCGCCTTCCGCTTTTGCGCAGACCTGAAAACCCCGCGAACAAAAGGGCCGCCGCGCTCGCGTCAAGCCGCCCGCCCTGGCAGCGCCGCCAGCTAGAATACCGGCCACATCGCGCGCCGCGCGCCCCTTCCGGTCCAACATCGTGAAACGCAAAATGCCCGCGCTGAACGCGCTCAAAGCCTTTGAAGTGGCTGGCCGCACGGGCAGCTTTACCCGCGCGGCGGAAATCCTGAGCGTCACGCAAAGCGCGGTGAGCCGGCAAGTGCGCCAACTCGAGGCGCAAATCGGCGAGACGCTGCTGCAACGCCATCATCATCATCTGGAACTGTCCGCCGCGGGACGGGCGCTTTTGCAAGCGCTGCAGCAATCGTTCGATCGGATCGAGCTGACCGTGCGCAGCCTGCAGGACAAAACGCACCGCAACCGCCTGCGGCTGAATGCGCCGCCCACCTTCGCGAGCCGCTGGCTGATGCCGCGCCTCAGCCGTTTGCGCGACGCGCATCCGCATCTCGAACTGAGTCTGTCCACTCGTCTCGATGACAACCTCGCCGAATCCGGCGTGCTCGACTGCGCGATCCGTTTCGGCGACGGCGAGTGGGAAGGTGTCGACAACCGGCTGTTGATGAACGAGCGGCACGTCGCCGTCTGTTCGCCGGCGTTGCTCGCGCGCGCGGCGGACCGCGATTCGATCGATCTCAACGAGTTCACGCTGCTGCACGTGCTGGCGCGCGCGGACCAGCGCTATCTCACGTGGCAACACTGGCTGAAGGCGGCCGGCATCGACAATGTCGATACGCGCGGCGGCTATGAATTCGATCTGCTTGACCACGCGATTCGCGCGGCCATCGACGGCCTCGGCGTGACGATCGCCGACCGTCACATGATCATGCGCGAACTCGCGGAGGGAAAGCTCGTGCAGGTGTTGAACGTGCACGTGGACGGCCACCAGTCGTATTGGTTCGTCACGCGCTCGGAGCAGGACGAACTGCCCCATGTCGCTCTTTTTCGCGACTGGGTGCAGGAGGAAATCTGGCTGGGCGAACGGGCTCTCGAAACGTCGGAAAGCGTGCCGTTCGACAACCCTGAATGACGGGCGTGGCGTTTTGACAGAACGCCGTGCCGCTCCCGCTCCGATAGTGGCCGCCGCGCGGGTTCTTCCGCCTGGAGTGAAGTCGAGCCGAGCCTGCCGGCGAGCACGCCATGCCGCATCGAGACGCATCAAGCCGCGGTGGCCAGGTGCGCGCTCTCCGCGCTCTCCGCGCTCGTTGCCCCTTCTGCCGCGGCGTCTTCGATAATCATGTCGGCGCCCTTTTCCGCCACCATCATGGTCGGCGCGTTGATGTTGCCCGACGTGATGTTCGGAAAGATCGACGCGTCCACCACCCGCAAGCCCGCCACGCCATGCACGCGCAAACGCGCGTCCACGACCGATGTGCGGCGGTCGTCGCCCATCGCGCACGAGCCGCACAAGTGGTAGATCGAACCGGATTGCTCGCGGAAATACCGCAGGAAGTCTTCGCGTGTCGTGACCTGCGGCCCAGGCGAGATTTCCTCGACGGTGATGTCGCGCAGCGCGGGGGACGCCATCACCTTGCGCACCAGTTCGCAGCCCTGAATGACTTCGTCGATGTCTTGTTGCGTCGTCAGCGCGTTGAGGCAAATTTTCGCGGCGTCTTCCGCGCGATCGGAGGCAATCTCGATCGAGCCGCGGCTCGTCGGGCGGCAAGGATTGAATGCGAGCAGGAAGCCCGAATACGGCTCCGGTTCGAGACTCGCCTTGTTGCTCTTCGGAATGCGATACGACAGCGGGTTGAAGTAAAGCTGCAGGTTGGCGTGCGTCTCGTGCTCGCTGCCTCTGAAGAACCCGCCCGACTGATTCACGCTCATTGCAAGCGGCCCCTTGCGCGTCAGCAGATACTGCAGCCCGAGCTTGAGCTTGCCGAGCAATGGACGCATTTCATCGTTCAGCGTCTTTACGTTCGCGCGATAGTAGAAGCTCACGCACAGATGGTCCTGCAGATTCCGGCCGACCGCGGGCAGTTCGTTGATGACCGCAATGCCGTGTTTCGCGAGCAACGCACTGTCGCCGATGCCGGACAGTTGCAGCAGCTTCGGCGAATCGACCGCGCCCGCCGACAGAATCACCTCGCGGTTCGCCATGAAGCGCCGCTCGGCGCCGTTGTGCATGACGCTCACGCCGATTGCGCGGTGCTTGCCCGCGAAAATCACGCGGTTGACGAGCACATTGTGCTCGACCTTGAGGTTCGCGCGCGCGAGCACCGGATGCAGATACTCGAAGCTGCTCGACGAGCGTTGACCGTTGCGCGTGTTCACATCGTAAATGCCCGCGCCCTCGAACTGCGCGCCGTTGAAGTCGTCGCTGCGTCGATAGCCGGCCTGATCGCAACCCTTCAGGAACACGCGGCAGATGGGATGCACGGATGCTTTCATCGGCGAAATGCGGATCGGACCGTCAGCGCCGTGATATTCCGTGTTGCCGAGCGGATGCGATTCGAGCTTGCGAAAATACGGCAGCAGGTCGCGAAAGCTCCAGCCTGGATTGCCAGCGGCGGCCCAATCGTCGAAATCGCGCGGCTGGCCTCGCACGTAAATCATTGCGTTGATCGAGCCCGAGCCGCCCTGAACCTTGCCGCGCGGACAATACAGAGGCCGGTTGTCGAGTTCCTTTTCGGGCTCGCTGTAGTACATCCAGTTGTAGGTCTCGTTGTAGTAGGTCTTGGTGAAACCCACTGGAATCTTGAACCAGAACGAAGTGTCCTTGCCGCCCGCCTCCAGCAGCAATACCGAGTATTGGCCCGACGCCGACAGGCGATTAGCGAGGATGCAGCCCGCTGAACCCGCGCCGACGATAATGTAATCGTAGTTCATGCTCTATGTCGCCAGACGGCGCTCAATGGATTGAATGCTGGTGAGAGGCCGAACCCGCGGTCAGCCTTTGGCCGGTGCGAGGTCTTTCACGTCGGCGGGTTGCGCGGCCATTTGCAGATGCAGACGCTCGCTCGTATAAGGCGTGTGCCCGGCGACGACCGTCATGTTCAGTTCGACGCCAAGCCCCGGCTCGCGCGACGGAATGATGTAGCCGTCTTCCCACTGAATGGGCTTTTTGAGTACGGCCGCGTGAAAACCGTCCCACGTGCCGATGCTTTCCTGAATCAGGAAGTTAGGCGTGCACGCTGCCAGCTGGATGCTCGCGGCCGCGCCAATCGGCCCGTTGTACAGGTGCGGTGCGATCTGCGCGTAATGCACCTCGGCCAGCGCCGCGACTTTCTTCGCTTCGAGCAGGCCGCCCACGCGCGCCACATTCAATTGCAGAATCGACGCGGCGCCCGCTTGCAGCAGCTTGAAGAACTCGTATTTCGTGGTGAGACGCTCGCCTGCCGCAATCGGAATGCTGGTGTGCCGCGCGACTTGCGCCATGGCGTCCTCCTGACCCGGAGGCACCGGCTCTTCGAACCAGAGCGGGTCGTATTTTTCGAGGCGCTTCGCCAGCCGGATTGCCGACGAAGGAACCATTTGCCCATGCGTGCCGAACAGCAGGTCGGCTTTGCTGCCCACCGCTTCGCGCACGCGGCGGCAGAACGTCTCGCAACGGTCCAGCACTTCCAGCGATAGCTGATGCCCCGAGTAAGCGGTATAAGGACCGGCCGGATCGAATTTCACCGCGGTGAAGCCGCGCTTCGCGTTCTGCGCGGCGCATTCGGCGGCGAGGTCGGGGTCGTCGTAGTCGTATTCGCCACGGCTGTTTTTCGGATACAGATAGGTATAGGAGCGCAAACGCGGGTTCACCATGCCGCCCAGCAGTTCGTATACCGGCTTGCCCGCCGCCTTGCCGATGATGTCCCAGCACGCCATTTCGAGGCCGCTCACCACGCCCATCATCGTCAGATCCGGGCGCTGCGTGAAACCGCTCGAATAGGCCTCGCGCCAAAGCCGCTCGATATGGTGCGGGTCTTTGTCGAGCAGATAGCGGCCGAAGACATCGTCGATGATGGGCGTCATGGCTTTCGGATGAAATGTCGCCGAATAGATTTCGCCCACGCCCTCAATGCCGCAATCCGTTTTCAGCTTGACGAAGATCCAGTACATGCCGCCCACATGCGGCGGCGGTACGGCAACGACATACGTGTCGAGCGAGACAACTTTCATTTACGCAACCTCTTTCCTGTTGAGCATGTTTCTCAGGGCGAGCCCGGCAAAGCCGCCGAGCGTCGCCATCGCGGCTATATAGCCGAAATACAGCTGATAGCCGAAGGCGCCGGGGAACGTCTGTGTCAGATAACCGTTGATGAGCGGCAGGAACACATCGGGCGAATAGCCGAGCACGGAAATGAGGCCGATGGCGAGACCCATGGTGGCGGCCGGAATGTTGCAGCGATCGAGCAGCGACCAGTACAGCCCGCGAATCGCGTAAGTCAGAATGCCGATGAACAGCACGAGGAACACCAGCAGCACATGGCTCGAAATACGCGGCGCGGCCATCAGGCCGACGAGCGAGAGCGCGGCGAGAAAGAGCGCGATCACCAGCACGGACACCTTCGAATAGCGGTCGCCGAGAAAGCCGCCGCCGATACCGCCGATTGGCCGCATCCACAACTTGAGCGTGGTGATCGTGCCGGCCATGACGACCGTCAGGCCAATATCGCCTTCATGCAGATAGGCGGAGAAGCTGTACGTCGCCCAGAACACCTGATAGCCGCAGAACACGATCGCGGCGACGAGCCACAGTTCGGGGATGGCGGCGAGCGTTCCCAGATCGGCGAGCACGTTGCTGCGCGGGCGCGCCGCGCGGTGCTCGCCATCCTCGCCTTGCGGGTCCTTCACGAGCGCGAGCACGACGCCGAGCGCGATGCACAGGAACGCGTACAGGTACACGACCATCCGGAAGCCGGTCGCGGCCGGCTCGCCTTTGGTCTGCGTCGCCCACGCGAACAGCGTGATCGCGACGGTGGCGAGCAGCGCTTCAATGAGCCCACGGCCGCCGTCGAGCAGACCGAAGAAGCGGCCGTGTTCGCCGGCACCCGCGATCATCGTCACGCGCTTGATGACGGCGGCCCAGAACGTCAAGCCGGTCGACAAGCCCCAGCCGCCGAAGATCATCATCAACATCGGGAATGAAGGCGCTGTCGAATACCAGAGTCCGAGCACGCCGGTGGCGATCAGCGAAAAGCAGATCAACAGGCGCGGCGCGATGCGATCCGCGAGCCAGCCGCTCGGCAGATAGCTGAGCAGAAAAATCGTGCCGAGGGACGAATAGAGGTAACCGAGTTGACTGTCGGTGATGTGGAACACGTCGAGCATCGTCGGCTGATAGACCTGCCGCAAATACAGGATCGGGTAAATTGCGCCTGCGGCGAGAACCAGCAACATGAGCTGCGTATAACGGCGCGCCTTGCAGTTTTGCGACGCGGCTTGCGCGCCGTTCAAGGCAAGCGCTGCCGGGCCTGAAGCGGATCGGGCGGATTGAGATGACACGTGAGTCTCCTGAGAGACGCGGCGTTGCCTGACGGCGCGCCGGCGTCTCCAATGAAATGTGTTGTTATGAATGGCAGCGCGCTCGCTGCTTCGGACGCGATCGCGAGTGGGATGTCAGTACTTCATGACGACGAGGCGCGTCTGCGTGAATTCGAGCATGCCGTGCTTGCCGTCGTCGCCGCCGAGGCCTGAGCGTTTCCAGCCCGCGTGAAAGCCCTGATACGGATCGGCCGGCGTGCGGTTCACATAAAGCTCGCCCGCCTCGATGCCGTTGGCAACCTTCATCGCGCTGCGGTAGTTCTCGGTGTAGAGCACCGACGACAAACCGAACTGATGATCGTTCGCCATGGCGAGCGCTTCGTCGAGCGTGCGGTATTTGACGACCGGCATGACGGGACCGAACGTCTCTTCCTGGATGATCTCCATGTCCTGACGGCAGTTCGAGAGCAGCGTCGGCGGATAGAAAAAACCTTTACTTCGCGCCGGATCGGGCAGTTTGCCGCCCGTTTCCAATGTGGCGCCCGCGGCCATCGCGCGCTCGACCATGGCGTGAATCGACTGACGCGACGCTTCGTTGACGAGCGGACCCATCAGCGAAGGCTGTTCGCTACGGTCGCCGAATTCCACCGCGCTCATGTGTTGCCGCAGCAAAGCGACGAAGCGGTCGTGCACGCTTTCCTGCACATAGACGCGTTCGATTGCCGTGCAAAGCTGTCCGCAATGCGTGCTTTTGGAGGCGACGAGTTCGCGCGCGGCCTTCTCCAGATCGGCATCGGCCTCGATGATGGCCGGCGTCTTGCCGCCCAGTTCGAGCGACGGCTTCGCGATATTCGCCTTGCAATAATCGAGCACCTTGCGCCCCGCGCCCACGCTGCCGGTCAAAGTGATCATGCCGACCTTCGGATGGGTGCAGAGTGCTTCGGCAGTCGCGTGGTTCATCGCGAGAATGTTGACGACGCCTGCGGGCAAGCCGGCCTGCTTGACTGCCTTGGCGATTTCGAACGCCGAGGTCGGCGTGTTGTTGCTCGGACGCACGACGACCGTGTTGCCCGCGATCAGCGCGGGCGCCACTTTGCGCATGAACGTGTAGACCGGATAGTTGAACGGAATCAGGCACGCAACCACGCCGATCGGCTCGCGATGCAACACGAGGTTTTCGTCGGGCGTGTCGCTTGGAATCACTTCGCCTTCGATGCGGCGCGCCCACTCCGCGTGGTAACGCGTGATCTGGCCGGCGTAGATGGCTTCGTTCGTGGCGTCGGCGAGGCTCTTGCCGGATTCGCCCGCAAGCGCCGCGCCGATAGCGGGCGCGCATTCGGTCAGCGCGTGGGCGAGTTTGTGCAGATAGGCGCCGCGTTCGGCGGAAGGCAGCTTGCGCCAGGCCTTTTGCGCGACGGCGGCGGCATCGACCGCGGCGATCACTTCGGTTTGAGTCGCGCCCGTGACGTGCGCAATAAGCGCCTCGGTCGCGGGGTTGTGGACGGCGATCAGTTCTTCATGCAGGGAACCGGCGCTCGCGGCCGGTTCGAGAAAGCGCCCATTGGCAAAGTTGCGGTCGAGTCGCACGGTCGTCTCCTTGTAATGCGGCAACGCATGGCCGCGCTCTGGCGGCTGCATGCGAATTTGCATGAAAGGAATTTTTGTCTGCGCCGTGATGGCCCACAAGCGAATAATTCGCGGGACAAACCTTCGAAAAAATCATGTTTGGCGAGGGTTCGATCCGAACAGCCGAATCGCCAATGCCGGTTCATGCCCCCCTTCTTCGGCGGCCTTAACAGGCAAACCCAGGCAAACCCAGGCAAATCCAGGCAAACTCAAGCGGCGGATGTTTTCTTCACGAAGGCGCTCACAACCGCTCTTCGAGTTCCTTCGTGATCGAAGTCATCACGCCGGCCACGACCGCGAACTCGCGACCCGTGACATCCGCGCGGCGTGCCGAACCAGCCGTTGATACGCCGCTTTATTCCGTTGCGTGAGCGTGCATCACGCCCGATTGCATCGACCACGCCATCCACGGGCGGCGCAGCGCGACGATCGCGACGAACGCGCAGGCGGCCAGCGCGCCGAAAGTCGCGAAGCCCATCTGATACGAACCGGTGCTTTCCTTCGCGATGCCCATCACGACCGGCAGATAAAAGCCGCCGATGCCGCCCGCCGCGCCGACGATGCCCGACATCAAGCCGGTGCGCCCCGCCCAGCGATGCGGCACGAGCTGGAACGTCGCGCCATTGCCGAGACCGAAGGCCACGTACAGGCACAGCAGCAGCGCGATGCCGCCTGTCATCGCAGGCATGGCCGCGGCAAACACGAAGTCGCACAGCGAAATAGCCGCGAGCAGCACGGTCAACGCGCGCACGCCGGAGACCTTGTCGGCGATCAGGCCGCCGAGCGGACGCACCATCGCGCCGGTTGCCGCGAGCAGCGCCATGAAGAGGCCCGCGTCGATCTTCGACAGTTGATAGAGATTGGTCAGCAGCAGCGAGACATACGAAGACATGCCGACAAAACCGCCGAACGTGATGCTGTACACGAGCATGATGACCCACGTGTCACGCTCGGCGAGCACCGAGCGGTAGCGCTTGGGCAACACGCCAATGGCGAGCAGCGCGCCGACCACCGGCAACAGCAGCACGCCGGTTTTGCCCGAACCGAACATGCCCGCTTCGACCAGCAGCACGAGCACGACGAGCCCGAAGAGCGTCACTGCGAAGCTGCCGAATGCGCGCAGCACGCTGCCAGTCTTCACGCCGGCGTCGTTGGCCCACAGATACAGCGTGATCGCGGCGATGGCGAGCAACGGCAGTGCGCCGCCCGCCGCCATCTGCCAGCCGTAGCGCGTGGCGAGCTGCGGGAACAGGAAGCCGTCGAGCACCGCGCCGATGTTGCCGGCCGCCGCCAGCCCCAGCACGAGGCCCTGCACCTTCGGCGGATAGTTGCTGCCGGCCATCGGCAATGCGACCGCGAAGCTCGCCCCGCCCACGCCGAGGAACACGCCGAGCACCAGCAGCGTCGTGTACGACGGAACGAACGGCAGCGCCGGCAATACGATAGTCGGGACCGCAGAAAGCAGCACACCGAGCAACGCGATGCGTTTGCCGTGCGCCGACTGATAGAGGTTGCCGAGCGTCACCCGCAGAATCGCCGCGGACAGCACGGGCACCGCGACGAGCAAACCCTGCTGCGCGGGCGTCATCGAAATGCTCTTGCTGATGAAAGGCGCGAGCGGGCCATATAGAACCCATACCGTGAAGCCGGTGTCGAAATAGAGGAAACACGCCACCAGCGCGCGCCAATCTCCGCTTTTCAGGGAGCTCATCACGTTTTTCATCAGACATCCTTATTAAACTGATTTTCGATTATCCGGCTGCTCGCAAGCTTCATCGCGCACCGGAATGTCACGTTGCTCGGTACCCGCCCAGTACATGCAACGTCCATGCCATGCGGGCCCTTCTGTCACCTTCTGTCAATGCCGCACTTCGTCAATACACGTCGCGTGCGTAGCGCTTTTCCTGCGCAAGACGGCTCACGTACTCGTTGGCCTTCTCTTCGCTCAGGCCGCCGTGCCGTGCGACCACTTCCTTGAGCGCCGCATCGACATCGCGGGCCATGCGGTTCGCGTCGCCGCAGACGTAGAAGTGCGCGCCGTCTTCGAGCCATGCCCACAGTTGCGCACCGTGCTCGCGCATGCGGTCCTGCACGTAGATCTTGTCGGCCTGATCGCGCGAGAAAGCCACGTCGAGCCGGGAAAGCACGCCGGCGTCGCGCAGCGCTTCGAGTTCGTCGCGATAGTAGAAATCGGTCGCGGCATGTTGTTCGCCGAAGAAGAGCCAGTTGCGTCCCTTGTCGCCGCGTGCACGCCGCTCGTGCAGAAAGCCGCGAAACGGTGCAACGCCGGTGCCGGGGCCGACCATGATCATCGGCGTATCGGATTGATGAGGAGGACGAAAATGCGCGGACTTTTGCACGAACACGGGAACGTTGACGTCGCCGGCTCGATCCGCGAGAAACGTCGACGACACGCCCTTGCGATGACGCCGCCCATTGTTGTAGCGCACCGCCGACACCGTCAGATGCACTTCGCCGGGATGCGCCTTCGGGCTCGATGCAATCGAATACAAACGCGGCTGCAAGCGCTTGAGCATGCCGGTCAATTCGGTGGCTGAGAGCTTCACCGGAAATTCGTGCAGCACGTCGGCCAACTGTTGTCCCCACAACCACTGTTTGAGGTCGCCTTTGCGCTCTGGCGTGAGCAGATCGCGCAGCGCCCCGTTGCTGCTGCGCGCGGCAATGAACGCGAGCGTGTCCGGATTCGGCCGCGCGATCTCGTAGTGCTTGCCGAGTGCATCCGCGAGACGCATGTCACCCGCGCCCGACACGTGCACCGGCGCATCGGCGCTCGCGCCCGCCAGCTCGACCAGTTCCTCGACCAGTTCGGGGCAATTGCTCGGCCATACGCCAAGCGCGTCGCCGGCTTCGTATTCGAGGCCCAAGTCGCCCGTGCTCAGTGAAAAATAACGTGTGTCCTTCGCTGCGCCGTGCCGGTTCAGGCGCAGGTTCGTGACGAGCCGCGAAGCGGCCGGCCGCGTTTTGGTCGGCACCGCGCCGGGCAGCACGGCGTTGATCATGCCGTCGGGCGGCACGGCATGCAGCGCGGCGTCTTCTTCCTTGATTCGCACGATTACGCGATCGAGCCACGCGTCGGCGCTCTCCTGATACTCGGCGTCGCAATCCACGCGCTCCATCAGACGCAACGCGCCTTGCGCGGCGAGGCGTTCGTCGAGCTGGCGGCCATGTCCGCAAAACTGATCGTAGTTGCGATCGCCGAGCGCGAGCACGGAAAAGCGCACGCCTTCCAGACGCGGCGCGCCGCCGCCTTGCAATTGCGTCCAGAAACCTTGTGCGTTGTCGGGCGCGTCCCCGTCGCCGAACGTGCTCGTCATCAGCAACACGTATTGCGCTTTCGCGAGCGTCGACATCGCGTAGTCGGCCATGCACGAGGTGCGGATTTCGAAGCCCGATTCCATCAGGCGCGTCGCGTAACGCTCGATGAGCGATTCGGTGTTGCCCGTTTGCGAGGCCCACAGCAGCGTCACCTTGGGACGCGTGCGCACGATGCGCACGCCCGACGCATGCGCGTCGTGCTGCGCGGCGGCGGGCGCCGTGCGCTCGGCGGCGGCGTGAGTCGCGCTGCGGCTGTAAAGGCCGGCGAGCAGGCCGTCCACATACAGACGGTTGCTGGATTCGAAAGGCGCATTGCCCGGCAGGATCGGCACGGCATTGACGCCATGGGCTTCCGCCGAACGCAATCCGCTGACAAAGCCCGACAGATAGGCGCGCTCGCTGTCGTTGAACGACGGCATGGGCGCCGCCGGCAATTGCAGCAGACTCGTGAGTGCGTCGATACGCGGCATATTTCCATCCTCGGCGCTTGCCGAAAGTGCAGTCGATGAAGCGGTGTTCGCTGCGGCGCCGCGCGCCGCGATTTCCGCCAGCGCTTCGCCCTCGTCCTCGAAAGCGGCTTGCATGGTGTCCACCTCCACGCGGCTCAGCGCGACCGCGCAAAACTTGAGTTCGGGTTGCTGCGAGACCGGATCGATCGCGTCGCTCGTCACCGCGTTGATGCACAGGTCGTCGCCGAACACGTCGTTCCAGTGCATCGGCGCAAAGCAGTTGCCCGCGCTCACGCGCTCGCTCACCACCGCGGGCAGGATCGCGCGGCCACGGCGCGAGCGGATCTCCACGGCGTCCTTCGGCTTGATGCCGAGCGTGGCCGCGTCTTCCGGATGAATCTCCACGAACGGCGCCGGGTTCAGCTTGTTGAGCATCGCGACCTTGCCGGTCTTGGTCATCGTGTGCCATTGGTGCTGCAAGCGGCCGGTGTTCAGCACGATCGGGAATTCGCGATCGGGCAATTCAGCCGGCGCGGCGTAGGCGCGTGCGAAGAACTGCGCGCGGCCGCTCGCCGTCGGAAACACGAGCCGCGCACGCGTGCCGTCGCCGTCTTGTTTGAGCGGCTGGCTCGCGCCATTGTGAAGGTAGCGAACCGGATTGCGCTCGGCGCAATCGTCGGCGGCGAGCGGCCATTGCAGCGGTGTTTCCTTTAGCCGGCGATAGCTCGCGCCGCGCAGGTCGTAACCCGTTTTCGGATTCGACGCACGCGTGATTTCGGCGAACACCTCTTCCGCGCTCGCGTAGTCGAAGGCCTCGGCAAAGCCCATTTCGCAGGCGATGCGCGCGATGATCTGCCAGTCGGGCAACGCCGCGCCCGGCGGTTCGATGCCCTTTTGCATCAGCGTGAGATTGCGCTCGGAGTTGATCATCACGCCTTCCGCTTCGGCCCACAGCGCGCCCGGCAACAGCACGTCGGCGTAGCGGTTCGTCTCGGTGTCGAGAAACGCGTCCTGCGCGATCACGAGTTCCGCCGCGCTCAAACCGGCAATCGCGTTCTGACGATTGGCCACGCTCGCCACCGGATTCGTGCAGATGATCCAGCACGCCTTGATCTCGCCCGCGGCCATGCGCGAGAACATGTCGATGGTGCCGTTGCCCACCTCGGTGCGCAGCGTCCCCTTCGGAATGCCCCACAGGTCCTCGATAAACGCGCGGTCTTCCGCGACCAGCACGGAGCGCTGGCCCGGCAAACCGGGTCCCATGTAGCCCATTTCGCGCCCGCCCATCGCATTGGGCTGGCCCGTCAGCGAAAACGGGCCGCTGCCGCGGCGGCAGATCTTGCCGGTCGCCAGATGCAGATTGCAGATCGCGTTCGTGTGCCACGTGCCGTGCGTGCTTTGATTCAGGCCCATGGTCCAGCAGCTGATCCAATCCTTAGCTATCCCGATCATCTGCGCGGCTGCGCGGATTGCATCGGCGGAAAGGCCCGTGATCTGTGCGACTTTCTCCGGCGTGTAGTCCGCGAGAAACGCGGGCATCGCGTCCCAGCCTTCGGTGGCCTCCGCGATAAAAGCGGCATCCGTATGGCCGTTTTCGTGCAGCAGGTGCAACAGGCCGTTGAGCAGTGCGAGATCGGTGCCCGGCTTGATCTGCAAAAACAGATCCGCCTTCTCCGCGGTGGCGTTGCGGCGCGGATCGACGACGATCAGTTTTGCGCCCGCCTTCACGCGGTCCATCATGCGCAGGAACAGAATCGGGTGACAGTCGGCCATATTCGCGCCGATCACGAAGAACAGATCGGCGTGGTCGATATCGTCGTACGATCCCGGCGGCCCGTCCGCGCCGAGCGAAAGCTTGTAGCCGCTGCCCGCGCTCGCCATGCACAAACGCGAATTCGATTCGAGGTTGTTGGTGCGGACAAAGCCTTTCGCGAGCTTGTTGACGAGGTACTGCGCCTCGATCGACATCTGGCCGGACACGTAAAACGACAGCGCATCCGGCCCATGTTCATCGATAAGACCGCGCAAACGCGCGGCTGTCGTGCTGATCGCCTGGGCCATCGGCAACGGCGCGGGGTCCTGCCCGCGCGCGTGGCGCACGAACGCGTCTTCGAGCCGGCCGGACTTGCGCAACGCGACATGGGCCGACTGTCCCTTCGTGCACAGTCGCCCGAAATTCGACGGATGCTCCTTGTCGCCGGAAATCTTGACGACCTGGCCGTCCTCGACGTGCAGCACCATGCCGCAGCCGACGCCGCAGTACGGGCACACGGTTTTCACGTTAGTCGAAGACATGGGCGGCAACGTCGCTCGAAAAGTAGTCGAAAAAGGCCATGACAATCCAGCGGCTCAAACGGCGACCCACACCTGGCCGTTTTCCACGCGCGTCGCGAAAGCGCTCACCGAATGCGACGGCGTTTCGAGGCATTCGCCGGTGCGCAGATCGAAGTGATGCTTGTAGATCGGCGAAGCCACCACCACGCGCTCGCCGAGGCTGCCGATCAATCCGCGCGACAACACGGCGGCATCCGAACCCGGATCGAAGTTTTCGATCGCGTACACGGCGGCCTGGTCTTCGTCCATGTTCACGTGAAATACGGCCACCTGTTCACCGTTGACGAGCGCGCACACGCCCGTGTTGGGGACAATGTCGTCGAGCGTGCAAACAGGCGTCCAGGTCTGCGGCAAGCGGTCGTTACTCATGGCGGAACTCCTTGTGGATTGACGCTGTGGATTGACGCGAAAAAATCAGACGGTTTCAACGACGACAGGAATCGCGGCGAGCTTCGATTGCCGCTCCTCGCGGGTCGCCGGACGAATCTGGCCGCGCTCCGGCACGAAGCTCACGGTGCTGTCGGCCTGATCGCTGTTGACGAAATGGCGGAAGCGCTTGCGGGTTTCCGGATCGGTGACCGCCTTTTTCCACTCGCATTCGTAGGTATCGATCACGCGCTGCATGTCCGCTTCGAGTTCGCCCGCGACGCCGAGGCGATCGTTGACGATCACGTCGGTCAGATACGGCAAGCCGCCTTCGAGGCTCTCGCGCCACACGCTCGTGCGTTGCAGACGGTCGGCGGTGCGCACATAGAACATCAGGAAGCGGTCGATGTAGCGCACGAGCGTCGCCTTGTCGAGGTCGGACGCGATCAGTTCCGCGTGACGCGGCTTCATGCCGCCGTTGCCGCACACGTACAGATTCCAGCCCTTGTCGGTGGCGATGACGCCGACGTCCTTGCCCTGCGCTTCCGCGCATTCGCGCGTGCAGCCCGACACGCCGAACTTGATCTTGTGCGGCGTGCGCAGCCCCTTGTAGCGGTTCTCCAGTTCGACCGCGAGGCCCACCGAATCGCCGACGCCGTAGCGGCACCACGTCGAGCCCACGCACGACTTCACGGTGCGCAGTGACTTGCCGTAGGCATGACCCGATTCGAAGCCGGCCGCGATCAGTTCTTCCCAGATGAACGGCAGTTGCTCGACACGCGCGCCGAACAGATCGACCCGCTGACCGCCGGTGATCTTCGTGTAGAGGCCGTATTTCTTCGCGACCTGGGCGACGGCGATCAGGCCGTCGGGCGTGACTTCGCCGCCGGCCATGCGCGGCACCACCGAATAAGTGCCGTCGCGCTGGATGTTGGCGAGGTAGTAGTCGTTCGTGTCCTGTAGCGACGCGTGCTCTTTCTTCAGCACGAATTCGTTCCAGCACGATGCGAGGATGCTGGCCACCACCGGCTTGCAGATATCGCAGCCGAGGCCGTGGCCATGCTTCGCGAGCAGTTCGCCGAAGCTGCGCACGTCCTCCACGCGCACGATGTGATAAAGCTCCTGGCGCGAATACGGGAAGTGCTCGCACACGTGGTTGTTCACGGCGAGGCCCTGCTTCTTCATTTCGGCCTTCATCACCTGCGTGACGAGCGGCACGCAACCGCCGCACGCGGTGCCCGCGCTCGTCGCGCACTTGAGCGCGCCGATGTCGGTCGCGCCCGCGCACACGGCGGCGCACAACTCGCCCTTCGACACGTTGTTGCACGAACAGATTTGCGCGCTCGCGGGCAACGCCTCGACGCCGAGCGCGGGCTTCGCGTTGCCGTCCGCTTGCGGCAGGATCAGGAATTCGGGGGAGGCCGGCAGTTCGATGCGGTTCAGCGTCATCTGGAGCAGCGTGCCGTATTCGCTCGCGTCGCCGACCATCACGCCGCCGAGCAGATACTTGCCGCACCCGGAGACCACGAGCTTCTTGTAGACCTGCTTGCGCTCGTCGCTGAACTGATAGGCGCGGCTGCCCGCCGTATTGCCGTGCGCATCGCCGATGCTCGCCACGTCCACGCCCATCAGCTTGAGCTTGGTGCTCATGTCGGCGCCCGTGAATTGGGCCTCTTCGCCGAGCAACTGTTTCGCGACGGCGCGCGCCATGTCGTAGCCCGGCGCGACGAGGCCGAACAACTGGCCGTTCCACAACGCGCACTCGCCGATCGCATAGATATGCGGATCGCTCGTGCGGCAGGCGTCGTCGATCACGATGCCGCCCCGCGCGCCGAGCGTGAGGCCAGCTTCGCGCGCGAGATCGTCGCGCGGACGAATGCCCGCCGAAAACACGATCATATCGGTATCGAGCTGGCTGCCGTCCGCGAACTGCATGCGGTGCGTGCCCGCTTCGCCGTCGACGATCGCCGTCGTGTTCTTCTGTGTATGCACCGTCACGCCGAGTTCCTCGATCTTCGTGCGCAGCACGCGGCCGCCGCCTTCGTCGACCTGAACCGCCATCAGACGCGGCGCGAATTCGACCACATGCGTTTGCAGGCCCATGTCGCGCAGCGCCTTCGCGCATTCGAGACCGAGCAGACCGCCGCCGACCACCGTGCCGGTTTTCGAGCGCGCGCCGCATTCCTGCATGGCTTCGAGATCGTCGATCGTTCGGTAGACGAAGCAATCCGCACGCTCGCGGCCCTGCACCGGCGGCACGAACGGATACGAGCCGGTGGCGAAAACCAGCTTGTCGTACGGCAGCGTCTCGCCTGTCGAGACCGTCACGGTGCGCGCGTCGCGGTCGATGCCCACGGCCTTCGCATTGAGCTTGAGCAGCACGTTCTGGCGCTCGAAGAAGCCGGGCTCGACGAGCGAGAGATCATCCGCGCTCTTGCCGGAAAAGAATTCGGACAGATGCACGCGGTCGTACGCTGGACGCGATTCTTCGCACAGCACCGTGATGTCGAGGCCGTGCGCGGCGTCCTGCGCCAGACACTCGACCAGTTTGTGACCGACCATCCCGTGACCGATAACGATGATTTTCATGACCGCGGCTTCCTCAATGTGCTGAATAAAAAACGGCGTCCCGCGAATCCAGTCGATGACTGAATCCGGGGGACGCCGTTGTCCTGACCTGGGTACTGCGGCGAGCGCGGTGTGTTGCGCTCGCGACGGGTCCACGTTGATCCGCTGACGGCATTAAACGCAAAGGCTGTGCCAATCGTGTTGAATGCGCGCGAAAGCCCCGCCGCGCGGGGCTTCACGGCTGCCGGCGCCTAACCGCGCGGGATTCGCCGCGCGACGCATTTCGATGCAGGCCGGCACAGGGATGGTGCGACGCAGCACTTTGCGCGTGCCAAAAGCGCGCGCTTTATCGGTGCGCGAGCGGGCGCCTCGCGATGTTTCGAATGGTCAGGCGAGACCTTGTGCAAACGCATTTTTGCGGGACGCCGGCGCTCTTTGCGATGGCAAGGCAGCACTTTGCGGGAGATCGGTGCCGCCCGTTGGCGTAATCCTTGCATAAGCATCGCGGCTATGAAGTCGCGACGGCACAACGTGGTGTCTCGCTCATCTTCGAACGATTCAACCCCACGCAGTAGCATTGGACAACGGCGTCCCTCGTGATGATCACGGGCGGACGCCTTTTTGTTTGACGGCGGCGGCAATGCTGCCGGCCACAGAGAACGAAGCTAAGGACATCGCGATGAACACGAACTCCGGCAAGGTCACCCTATTGAGCGCGGGCCCCGGCGACCTCGACCTGCTCACCTTGCGAGCCGCGAAAACGCTCGCCGCCGCCGACGTCGTCCTCCTCGACGATCTCGCGAATCCGGAGATCGTCACGCTCGCGCCGCGGGCGCGCGTGATTCGCGTCGGCAAGCGCGGCGGCTGCCGCTCGACGCCACAGGCGTTTATCGAGCGCCTGATGCGGCGTTACGCGCAAAAGGGCTTGCATGTGGTGCGCGTGAAAGGCGGCGACGCGCTGCTCTTCGGGCGCGCCGGCGAAGAGATCGCGAGCTTGCGCGAGGCCGGCATTCCGGTGGACATCGTCAACGGCATCTCATCGGGCTTCGCGGCCGCGGCGGGGCTCGGCGTGTCGCTCACGCATCGTCGTCATTGTCAGGGCGTCACGTTCGTCACGGCGCACAAGGAAGATCACGGCGAGCCGGATTGGGCCGCGCTCGCGGCGACGCGCACCACGCTCGCGATCTATATGGGAATGCGGCGGATCGAAAGCCTCGCCGCCGCATTGCTCGACAGCCTGCCCGCCGATACGCCGGCGGCGCTCGTACAGTGGGCCGGCAGCGTCGACGAGCGGCGCCTGCTCACGCGCCTCGACCGGCTCGCCGCCGACGCCGCGAGCGCGGGTTTCGGCAGCCCGGCCGTGATTCTGGTGGGCAGCGCGATGGGAGAAAGCGCCGAGCGTGTGTGGGAAGCAGGCGCGACGCCATCACGCGATGAAGCGGCGCACGCTCGCGCCGCGTGAAGCGCCTGCGTTGCTCCTTGCTCCTGTATTGCGCCTGCGTTGCACTCGCATTGCGCTCGCGCTTAGTTGCGGATCAGTCGCCGAAGGCCAGTTCCGCTTCGACCGTTTGGCCGACGCGCAGCCATGCGCCCGCTCCGCTCGCGACGAGCGCGTTGTTGCCGAACGTGAGCGCGCCGTCGCGCTGCGGATTCGCGCGATAGACGCTCATCGTGTCGGTCGGCTCGTTCGGCCACGCGGGATCGGGCGCGCCCTTCGTCTGGTCGATGGTGGGCATCGGACAGCGTGAGCAAAGCTTCACGAGGCGCAGTTCGACCGCTTGCTCGCCGTGAGTCGTGGCGGGCTCGACGCTCAGCGTTTCCACGAAGTCTTCTTCGTAGGCATCTAGGCCGTCCAGCACGACATTCGGACGGAAGCGGTTCATGGGAATCGACGGCGCGCCCTTTGCATGCAGACGCGTGTTGAGATCGTCGAGCGAGGCCTGACCGATCACGAGAAGCGGAAAGCCATCGGCGAAACGCGTCGTGGCGCCGCCGACGCTCTCCGTATAAACCGGATCGACCGTGCGCTCGCGCTCCGGATCGAAGCGCAACAACCGCGCGTTAATGCCGAGAAACGTGGAAAACCACGCGCCGCACGCGTCGCCGGTATCGAGCCCGTAGGCCGTGTCGCGCCACACTTTCGTGACGACCCTGGACCGCGCGGCGAGTTGCGCGGGATCGAGCGGCGTGCGCAACTCGGTCATACCGGGCGCTCGCAGCACGAGTTCGTGTTCGCCGATCTCCACCGCGATCAGGGCCATGCGCGGATACGCGCGCTGCGTGAGCATGTCGCCGTTCGAATCGACGGCCATCCAGTAGCGATCGTATTCGAGTCCCGTGGCAAGCAGGCGCGCTTCATTCAACGCGATGCCCGCGCACGATTTGACGGGATAGATAAAAAGCTCGCTGATGGTCGGCATGATGTGGGGCGTCAGTACGGGCGACGAGGGTGACTGGGGTGACAAGGGCGACAAGGGCGACAAGGCAGGCGCCGGCCGCGCTCACGCTGGTTCTTGTATGGAGGCTCGAATCAGCAAGCGATTGTAAATCGCCGCGCGCGTTACTCCCAGCCTTCGAGCCGTAGCGTCGCGCGCACGAGCCGCTGTTCTTCCTGTTCGATTTCGCGCAGGTTCGAGCACACGTTCGCAATGTGCTCGGACGCTGCCTTGCGCGCCTGCTCGGGCAGCTTGCCGGTGACGGCGTTATAAAGCCGCGCGTGCTGCCGGTCGATCACCCGTTTGTGCGGCTCGCGATGATAGAGGTTGTTCACCGACGCGAACACCGAACTCAGCAGCAGATCGGTCAGCGAACTCAATGTATGGACCAGCACCGGGTTGTGCGACGCCTCGCAGATCGCGAGGTGAAATGCGTGATCGAGCCGCGCATGCTGCGCCGCGCTCGTCTCCTTGTCGTGCGCGGCCAGCATTTCCTCGTAACGCCGCGTGATCAGCACGAAGTCGGCTGGCGTGCCGCGCAACGCCGCGAGCCGCGCCGATTCCGCCTCGAGCAGGCCGCGCACTTCGAACAGATCGTAGAGCGTGCGGGGCTGCGAGCCGAGCAGATGCATCATGGGCGTGGCGGCCGGCTGTGCGTTGAGACTCGCGACGAACGAGCCCTTGCCGTGCGATGTTTCGATGATGCCGCGCGCGCGCAGCAGCTTCAGCCCCTCGCGCAGCGCCGTGCGCGAGACGCCGAGCTTGTCGGTGAGGCGGCGCTCCGAGGGCAGCGCCTGCCCTGATTTGAGCACGCCGTCGACGATAAGCCGTTCGATCCGCTCCGCCACGACATCCGCGACCTGTCTTCCCGTGTCCTGATCCATTGTCTGCATGGGTATTCCTACTGGTATGACCACTGCTGGATGCTATCACGCCAATGTGACATGCAAGTCATTTAGCCCGATAAAACGGGCTGTTTTGCGTTCCAGACGCGAATCTCCGTGCAAAAAAACTGGTACGACCACCGTGAAGGGCCATCGACAGGCGCCTGGTTAGCCGCAACAATCCCGCTTCATATCCAGAAAGGGCTCGCGCGTCCGTGCGCGGCGCCAGGAGACGCCCTATGAGCTATCACTACGACGAAACCATCGACGGCCCGCTCGCGACGCATGACAAAAGCCGCGTCGTCGCGGAACTGCAGTCGCTGATTCCGAGCCTGCAACTGCTGCACGAACAGGAAGACTTGCGCCCGTTCGAATGCGACGGCCTCGCAGCCTACCGCACGACGCCGATGCTCGTCGCGCTGCCCGAGAACGTCGATCAGGTCGAGGCGCTGCTCGAGTTCGCGAACGCCCGGAAGATTCCCGTTGTCGCGCGCGGCGCGGGCACCGGTTTGTCGGGCGGCGCATTGCCGCTTGAAAAAGGCATTCTGCTCGTCATGGCGCGCTTTAACCGCATCCTCGAAGTCGATCCCGAGGCTTGCATCGCGCGCGTGCAGCCCGGCGTGCGCAACCTCGCGATCTCGCAGGCCGCCGCGCCGCATGGCCTCTATTACGCGCCCGACCCGTCTTCGCAGATCGCCTGTTCGATCGGCGGCAATGTCGCGGAAAACGCGGGCGGCGTGCATTGCCTGAAGTATGGGCTGACGGTCAACAATATCCTCAAGCTGGAAATTCTCACCATCGACGGCGAGCGCATCACGCTCGGCTCCGAGGCGCTCGATTCGCCGGGTTTCGATTTCCTCGCGCTGTTCACAGGCTCGGAAGGCATGCTCGGGATCGTCACCGAAGTCACGGTGAAGCTGCTCACGAAGCCGCCTGTCGCCCGCGCGCTGCTCGCGAGCTTCGACAATGTCGAACAGGCGGGCGCGGCGGTGGCGCGCATCATCGGCGCGGGCGTGATTCCCGGCGGCCTCGAAATGATGGACAACCTCGCGATCCGCGCGGCCGAGGATTTCATACACGCGGGCTATCCCGTCGATGCCGAGGCGATTCTGCTGTGTGAAGTGGACGGCGTGGAAAGCGACGTGCACGAAGACGTCGAGCGCGTGGAAGCGCTATTGCGCGAGGCAGGCGCGACCGACATCCGCATCGCGAAGGACGAAGCCGAGCGGCAGCGTTTCTGGGCCGGCCGCAAGAACGCCTTTCCCGCCGTGGGCCGCGTCTCGCCCGACTACTACTGCATGGACGGCACGATTCCGCGCCGCGAATTGCCGCGCGTGCTGAAGCGCATCGCGGAGTTGTCGAAGGAATACGGGCTGCAAGTGGCCAACGTGTTCCATGCGGGCGACGGCAACATGCATCCGCTGATCCTGTTCGATGCGAACGCCCCCGGCGAAACCGAACGCGCCGAAGCAGTCGGCGCGCGCATTCTCGAACTGTGCGTGGCGGTGGGCGGCAGCATCACCGGCGAACACGGCGTGGGCCGCGAAAAGATCAACCAGATGTGCGCGCAATTCAATCACGACGAGCTTGGCTTTTTCCACGCGCTCAAAGCCGCGTTCGATCCGGATGCGTTGCTGAACCCCGGCAAGAACGTGCCGACCTTGCACCGTTGCGCCGAATTCGGCTCGATGCACGTGCATCGCGGCGCACTGCCCTTTCCCGAACTGGAGCGCTTCTGATGCTCGTCGAACCTGTCTCTCTGGACGATAGCAAGCGGCTCGTCGCCGAAGTCGAAGAAGCCTTCGTGAAGCGCGCGCCGCTCGCGATTCGCGGTGGCAACAGCAAGGCCTTTCTCGGGCGCGCGGTGCAAGGCGCGACGCTCGACACACGCTCGCATCGCGGCGTGGTCAGCTACGACCCGACCGAACTCGTGATCACCGCGCGCGCGGGCACGCCGGTCGCCGAACTGAACGCCGCGCTCGACGCCGGCGGCCAGATGCTGCCCTGCGAGCCGCCCGCTTTCGACGACACCGCGACGGTCGGCGGCATGGTCGCGGCGGGCCTTGCCGGGCCGCGCCGGCCGTGGGCCGGCGCGGTGCGCGACTTCGTGCTGGGCTGCCGCGTGATCACGGGACACGCGAAGCATCTGCGCTTTGGCGGCGAGGTGATGAAGAACGTCGCGGGTTATGACGTGTCGCGACTGCTCGCGGGCAGCTTCGGCTGTCTTGGCGTGATCACCGAAGTCTCGCTGAAAGTGCTCCCGAAACCGCGTGCCGTCGGCAGCGTGACGCTCGAACTCGACGCGGGCGAGGCGCTCGCCGAACTGTCCGCATGGCGCCGCGCGGTGCTGCCGGTGAGCGGCGCCTGCTACGTGGATGGCCGCCTGCATGTGCGGCTCGAAGGTGGAACGGGATCGGTGGCCTCGGCGCTGGATCGCATCGGCGGGGACGAACTCGAGCCGGGTTTCTGGCGCGATCTGCGCGAACAGCGCCTTGCGTTTTTCGACGACCCGCGCCCCCTGTGGCGCATCTCGCTGCCCAACGCGTCGCCGCTCCTCGACTTGCCGGGCGACACGTTACTCGATTGGGCGGGCGCGCAGCGCTGGCTCAAGAGCGACGCGCCGGCCGCGACGATCCGTCAGATCGCGCACGCGGCCGGCGGCCACGCAACCTGCTTTACGCCGCACGGCGACGCCGAACCGTTCACGCCGCTGCCGCCCGCGCTGCTGCGTTTTCATCGGCAACTCAAGCAGCAACTCGACCCGCGCGGCCTTTTCAATCCCGGCCGTCTCTATGCCGACCTGTAATGCAGGTTAGCAGGACCGAAGCGAACTTTTCGAAGGCATTCATAGCATGCAAACCAATCTCAGCGATGCCGCCAGAACCCTGTCGCGCGCGGACGAAGCCGAGCAGATTCTGCGCTCCTGCGTGCACTGCGGCTTCTGCAATGCGACCTGCCCGACGTATCAACTGCTCGGCAACGAACTCGACGGCCCGCGCGGGCGCATCTATCTGATCAAGCAGATGCTCGAAGGCGAGCCGGTCACGCAGAAGACCCAGTTGCACCTCGATCGCTGCCTCACGTGCCGCAACTGCGAGACCACGTGTCCGTCCGGCGTCACCTATCACGCGCTGCTCGATATCGGCCGCGCGGAGCTTGAGCGGCGCATCGAGCGGCCCCTGTCCGAACGGCTGCTGCGCGAGGCTTTGCGCCGCTCGATCCCGCATCCCGCGGTGTTCGACGCGCTGCTGAAAACCGGCCGGGCGATGCGGCCGTTTCTTCCCGCCGCGCTTGGACGTAAAATTCCCCGACAAGGTGCGCGCCCGAAACCGCGGCCGTCGCCACGGCATCTGCGCACCATGCTGATGCTCGAAGGCTGCGTGCAGCCAGCGCTGTCGCCGAACACCAACGCGGCCGCCGCGCGCGTGCTCGACCGGCTCGGCATCAGCATCGCGAATGTCAGGGAGGCGGGCTGTTGCGGCGCGACCGATTATCATCTGAATGCGCAGGAGGCAGGCCTTGCGCGGGCACGGCGCAATATCGACGCGTGGTGGCCCGCCATCGAGGCCGGCGCCGAGGCCATCGTGCAGACCGCGAGCGGCTGCGGCGCGTTCGTCAAGGAGTATGGGCATTTGCTGCGCGACGATCCGCGCTACGCGTCAAAAGCGCAGCGGGTCAGCGAACTGGCGAAGGATCTCGTCGAGGTGCTGGCCAACGAGCCGCTCGAACCGTTGCAGGCGGGTCGAGCGGGCGAAGCGAGCCCGGCGCCGCGCAAGATCGCGTTTCACTGCCCCTGCACGTTGCAGCATGCGCAGAAGCTGGGCGGCGCGGTGGAGTCGATCCTGCAACGGCTCGGCTTCGATCTGACTGCGGTGCCCGACGCGCATCTGTGCTGCGGCTCGGCGGGCACGTATTCGATCACCCAGCCGGAGCTTGCGGAAAAATTACGCAAGAACCGGCTCGATGCACTGGAGAGCGGCAAGCCGGAGCTGATCGTGACGGCTAACATCGGCTGCCAGACACATCTGGACGGCGCCGGGCGCACGCCAGTGCGTCACTGGATAGAACTAGTAGAAGCATCCCTACCATGAACGAGACAGGACATTCATTATGCTGAGCAAACCCGTGTTGACCGTTGCCGAAACGACCCGCATCCTCGAAGCCGCGCGCGCGGAAGCCGAGAAGAACCAATGGGCCGTCGCGATCGTCGTGGTCGACGACGGCGGCCACCCGCTCGGCATGCTGCGTCTGGACGGCAGCGCGCCCGCGAGCGCCTACATCGCGACGGAAAAAGCCCGCACGTCGGCCATCGGCCGCCGCGAAACCAAGGTGTACGAAGACATGATCAACAACGGCCGCACCGCGTTCCTCAGCGCGCCGCTCTCGGGTACGCTGGAAGGCGGCGTGCCGGTGATCGTCGATGGTCAGGTGGTCGGCGCGGTCGGCGTGTCGGGTGTGAAGTCGGATCAGGACGCGCAGATCGCCAAAGCCGGGATTCAGGCGCTCGGCGTTTGAGTTTGCGCTCGCTGTGGATTGCTCATGCCGGCGCATCCGCCAGCGCGAATGCCATCGCGCCTGCGTTGTGTCCGGACCCGAAGCAGGTCACTTTGAAAGAAGCTTCTCAGTAGTAGCCCCAACACGGGCCGATGCCCCCTCATCGGTCCCACTAGACAGATGGAGCAGTCGATGACTCAGATGAACACGCGCGGCGGACTGCAGGTCGCCGCCAATCTCGACCAGTTCGTCGAAACCGAAGCCCTGCCCGGCACCGGAATCGACAGCGCCGCATTCTGGTCGGGTTTCGACGCCCTCGTGCACGAGCTGGCGCCCAAAAATCGTGCGCTGCTTGCCGAGCGCGACCGCCTGCAAAGCGAACTGGACAACTGGCATCGCGCCAATCCGGGCCCTGTGCGCGACTTGCGCGCGTATCGGGCATTTCTCGAAGGCATTGGCTATATCGTGCCGGCGCCGGCGAATGTGAAGGCCACCACCGCCAACGTCGATACCGAGATCGCCGAACAAGCCGGCCCGCAGCTCGTCGTGCCGCTGGCGAATCAACGCTATGCGCTGAACGCAGCGAACGCGCGCTGGGGCAGCCTGTACGACGCCCTGTACGGCACTGACGCAATTCCCGACACAAACGGCGCCGAGCGCCAGAAAGCGTTCAACCCGGTGCGCGGTGCCGCGGTGATCGCCTACGCGCGCAAATTTCTCGACGAGGCCACGCCGCTCGCGAACGGCTCGCATGCCGACGCAACGCGCTATGGCGTCGAAGGCGGCAAGCTCGTTGTCGCGCTGAAGAACGGCACGAGCGAACTCAAAACGCCGGCGCAGTTCATCGGCTATCAGGGCGAGCCGGGCGCGCCTTCGGCCGTGCTGCTCAAGCACAACGGCCTGCACATCGAAATTCAGATCGACGCGAACGATTCGATCGGCAAGACCGATGCCGCGCATGTGAAGGACGTCGTGGTCGAAGCGGCGGTGAGCACGATCATCGACTGTGAAGACTCGGTTGCGGCCGTGGATGCGGACGACAAGGTCCAGCTCTATCGCAACTGGCTCGGCCTCATGAATGGCGATCTGACCGAAGAAGTCACGAAGAGCGGTAAGACCTTTACGCGCCGTCTCAACGCGGATCGCGAATACGTCGGCGCGGACGGCAAGACGCCGGTCAAGCTGCATGGCCGCTCGCTGCTGTTCATCCGCAACGTCGGCCACCTGATGACCAATCCGGCGGTGCTGACGAAAGACGGCGCTGAAATTCCGGAAGGCATTCTCGATGCCGTCATCACCACGCTGTGCGCGCTGCACGACCGCCGAACGAAGTTGAATTCGCGCACCGGCTCCGTCTATATCGTGAAGCCGAAAATGCACGGTCCCGCCGAAGTCGCGTTTTCGAGCGAGCTGTTCGCGCGCGTCGAAGATGTGCTGAAGCTGCCGCGCAACACGATCAAGATGGGCATCATGGACGAGGAGCGCCGCACGAGCGTGAATCTGCTCGCGTGCATCGGCGAGGCCTCGGAGCGCGTGGCGTTCATCAACACGGGCTTCCTCGACCGCACCGGCGACGAAATGCACAGCGCGATGGAAGCTGGCCCGATGATGCGCAAGGGCGACATGAAGTCGAGCACGTGGATTGCCGCGTACGAGCGCAGCAACGTGCTGGTCGGTTTGCATGCAGGCCTGCGCGGCCGCTCGCAGATCGGCAAGGGCATGTGGGCGATGCCCGACCTGATGCACGCGATGCTCGAACAGAAGATCGGGCATCCGAAGGCCGGTGCGAACACCGCTTGGGTGCCCTCGCCCACCGCCGCGACGCTGCATGCGCTGCACTATCACCAGATCGACGTGCAGGCAGTTCAGCAGGAACTCGAACGCACTGACTACACCAAGGTGCGCGACGAACTGCTGGACGGCCTGCTGACGATCCCCGTCGTCGAAACGGCGAAGTGGAGCGCCGATGAAATCCGCGCCGAGATCGACAACAATGCGCAAGGCATTCTCGGCTACGTGGTGCGCTGGATCGATCAGGGCGTGGGTTGCTCGAAGGTGCCGGACATTCACGACGTCGGCCTGATGGAAGACCGCGCCACGCTGCGCATTTCGAGCCAGCACATCGCGAACTGGCTGTATCACGGCGTGGTGACGCGCGAGCAGGTCGAGGAAACGTTCAGGCGCATGGCCCAGGTGGTCGATCAGCAGAACGCGAACGACCCGTCCTATCAGCCGATGGCGCCGGGTTTCAACACCATCGCGTTCAAGGCCGCGCAAGCCCTCGTGTTCGAGGGACGCCAGCAGCCTAGCGGCTACACGGAACCGTTGCTGCACAAGTTCCGTCTGGAAGTGAAGAAAGGCTGAGCCTCATTACGGGCTGGCGGCCGCGGCTGGAACATCGGCCGCGGTTAAAAAAACGGGCGCCACGTGATTTCGTGGCGCCCGTTTTTCAATGCGCGCGAGATTCGGAATCTCGCACGCAGGTTCCGCGCGAGTTGCTGCAGCGTTTTGCTGCAAGTTGCCGCTTAAGCCGCTTAAGCCGCTTTAGCCGTGTACTGCGGCTGCACGTTCGCCTGCATATAGGCTTGCAGATACGCTTCGAAATCCGCCTTCACTTCCGGATGACGCAGCGCGAACTCCACCGTCGCCTTCAGATAGCCGAGCTTGCTGCCGCAATCGAAACGCGTGCCGAAGTAGCGATACGCGAGCACCTGCTCTTCCGTGAGCAGCGATTGCACCGCATCGGTCAGTTGCAGTTCGCCGCCCGCGCCCGGCTTCAACGCGCGGATATGCTTGAAGATGGTCGGCATGAGCACGTAGCGGCCGACCACGCCGAGGTCGGACGGCGCCTTCTCCGGAGCCGGCTTTTCGACGATGCCCGACATCTTGATCACGTTGTCTTCCCATTCGCGGCCATCCACCACGCCGTACGAGCGGCTGTCTTCGCGCGCGATGGTTTCCACGCCGATCACCGAGCTGTGATAGTGATTGAACGTGTCGACGAGCTGGCTCATGACGGGCTTCGAGCTGTGCAGGAGGTCGTCGGCGAGAATCACGGCGAACGGGCTGTCGCCCACCAGTTTTTCGGCGCACAGCACCGCATGGCCGAGACCGAGCGCTTCGGCCTGGCGAACATAGAAACAGTCGACATTGGCCGGCTTGATGCTGCGCACGAGATCGAGCAGCTTCTGCTTGTTGCGCGCTTCGAGTTCGGCTTCGATTTCGTAAGACTTGTCGAAATGATCTTCGATGGCGCGCTTGCTGCGCCCCGTGACGAAGATCATTTCGGTGATGCCGGCCGCAATCGCCTCTTCCACCGCGTACTGGATCAGCGGCTTGTCGACGATAGGCAGCATTTCTTTCGGACTTGCCTTGGTAGCCGGCAGGAATCGTGTCCCGAGGCCCGCTACGGGAAACACGGCTTTGGTGACTTTCAGCATGGTAGGCATTCCCAGATCAGTTAGAAATATTTGCGTTCGCGGGCATGACCCGTTCCACGTCGCCGGAAAGGCTAACAAAAAAGGCGCGCAAGATCACCCCTGAAAATTCTTAATTCGAAATTTATGAAACCGATTTACATCTATTGGCGGCGCAGCTGAAAATTCATCAGGCAACATTTACGTTGGAAAATCGGTTTATTTTTCAGCTAATCCGAAAAAATTACCCGTAAAAATGTCGGCGTGAGCGCCCGCCCAATGTGCGCGGCGAGGCTATTTTATGGGCGCGTTTCGTCGTTCTCGTCGAGTTGCGGCAGGCTGGCCGGATTGATGCAAAAGCGTCGGATTAGCGCTTGCGCAGCGCTTCGCGGTATGCGGACGCGGCCACGAAGACGAGCAGTGCGGCGAGGCTGGCGACCCCGCGCAGGTTCATCATGTCACCTCTCTTCAGGGAATCCTCGTTTGAAATAAGCATGACAAAAGCGATAAATAATTGTTCGCGCTGATTCTGGACCCTCAATTACAATTCGTCACAAAATCGACTGGAAAAATCCAGATTCCTGTTCGGATTTTTATCGACTTTTTGCGAGCGCGGTTGAACCGGCATGAGATGCACTGCGGGCGCAGACGGCGTGCGAGCAATCCGGCTTATCAGTTCGACCCGGGCAATTTCTGGGCGCGCCGGTTCGCGCGCATCTATCCGTTGCTGCTCACCCTCGCGTTCGACGGATTCAGTCTGCGATTGCCGCCTGTCAGCCTCGTGAAGCGGGGCGCGGGGCTTTCATGGCAGATGCCATCACTGCGCTCGTCACTCTCGTCCGTTCCGTTGATGGCCGATACCGCCCCGTGTTAGTGCGGGTTGCCCGGTTGCAAAGCACAAAACGTGGTCTCAAGCGTGCATGGGAGAATTTGTGCACGAGGCCTACCATCGTCAAGGTTTGCGTGAATAACGTTGAGCCGTGTTACCGCTTGAAGCAACCTGATTATTTCTCGCTCGATCATTTTTCGAAATGCCACAACGGAAACACTTTCACCATAACGAAACGACAAAATCCGAGAATAATCCGTTCGAGCCAGGCGATATCACAGCACACTCATTTCAGCGTAATTTTTTTGAGCCTTGCATACGCCGATTGGTTGTCGGCGCAGCGAATCGACAGTGCCGACGCTTCGTGACATGGACATCGCGGGAGAGACGCGCGCCAAGCTCCGTTTCCTTCTATTGCTGAGCGCCCGCCGCTGCCTTCACGTGACCGCCGCGCCTTCTAGCGGATCGGATTGGACGCCGCCGCGCCCGCCACGGTCGTCCATTCGCGCACGCGCCAGTGTTTGACAAGGCCGGCTTGCACATACGGATCGGCTTCCGCAAAGGCCTTGGCGGAAGCCGGCGAGTCGCCGCTGAACAGCAAAACGGCGGTGTCGGTCGGATCGGTCAACGCGCCGCCGAGCAGCAGTTCGCCACGGTCAGCCGCGGCCCACGCGAGCTTCAGATGCCGCTCGCGATGCTCGCCGCGCCGCTCGAGATAGTCCGGCACGAGGTCGTAGATCAATAGATAGTGCATGGCAGGCTCCTTAAAGATGAATGACACGAAAGGCCGGGCGACAACGCGATGTCTTTCCCGGACAATCGATGTTTCCGTTCGGCGTTAGGCCGTCTTCAGGCAATCCCCTACTGAATTTTCTTATTAACTACTCATCATGTTATGACGCAACACGCTGCAACGGTTCATGAATGAATTCTCACCATTTAGTCGATCTTAATTGGTCAAATACAGCCAAGCACATCGACAAGTAATTCGTAACGCACAAAACGCGTTCTCTCCGATTTTTAGCCTCATTCCATTTTCGCCAAATTCGGCGAAGCTCCTTTGTCAGGGAAAACGAGCGGCGGCCGCTGTCAACGCAGACGCAGATTTAACCGTTTATGCAGACGGCTTTTGCCATAATGGCTTGCCGAGGGCCGGATGCCGTCGACGCCCGCGTGCATGACGACCAAAACGTTTTCACACCGATGGAGTGTCACATGAAAATCCAATCCGCAATCGCTGCACTGGTACTCGGCGCCGTCCTCGTTTCCCCTGCCTTCGCGCAGAACAGTCAGCAGACCAAGATGGCCGACTGTAACAAGCAGGCCGGCGACAAGAAAGGCGACGAGCGCAAGGCCTTCATGAAAACCTGTCTGTCCGCGAAGCCGGCCGCCGCAGCGCCGATGAGCCAGCAGGACAAGATGAAGGCATGCAACACACAAGCCACGGGCAAGAAAGGCGACGATCGCAAGGCGTTCATGAAGAGCTGCCTGTCGTCCGCGCCGGCCAACTGAGTGTCGCGGCATTGCCGATAAACGCCGCGCCCTTCGCGCGGCGTTTGCGCTTAAAGCTCACGCCCGACGCCGCGTTTCGCCGCGTTTTCCGCTTCCGCGCGACGGCTTCCCCGTGGAGTGGCGCCGCCCGAGCGCGCCGTTTTTCTTCTATGATGGCTGCGGAGACGGCCCACCCCACACCACATTCCAACGGGCCGCCATCTTGTCGTTGATGCCGCAAAGCATCGATTGGAGGCAAGGATGGTATCGAAGCATAAAAACCGCTGGTTGAGGCGGTGGCTGGTCGTCATCGTATTCTGGGCCGTGCCCGTGGCGATCGTTGCAGTCAGCGAGATTCGCGAGGAAATGGCGTACAACGCCGTCGACCTCGAACGCGCGCTGACCACCTGGAATTTCACCGACGCCCAGCGCGCCGCGGGCGCTCCCGCGCGCTGTCATGGCAAGCCGGAAGAGGCGCAAGCCGCCGGTTGCCCCAACGACGTGCTCGCGGCCAATGCGCCGCGTCAGCAGGACGCGATTAACGAATACAGCGTGCGCCGGACCACGCTGATGGTGTATCTCTGGCACGCATTCGTCGGTTACTGGATCGTGCCCGCGCTCACGCTGTTCGCGATCGGCGTGGTGATCGGCGCGGTGCGCCGCGCGCTGCGGCGTCCGCCGGCGGTCAAGAGCCCTGCAAATCACGGCTGACGCTCGCTCAACGCCGCGCCATGGGAACGCGCTGCGGCGATCTGCTGCGTGCAGGCAACACTTTCAATTGAATTGCAAAGCGGATTCGCCGGGCTCGGGATCGGTAAAAATGAACGCCGGCACGCATGGCTCGCAATGGCGCGGCTGCGCGGCGCGCGTGAAAAACGCTTCGTCCGAAGTCTGCTCGAACGCGCTTGACGGGGCTCGCAAGCCGTGCTCCGGCAGCGGTCAAATTTACCGCAACGCCGTTTACGATCTGCCGCAAAGCCCCGTCGCATAAGGCTTTTCGCCCGTCGTCCGAGGGCGCCATTTGCTCATCCGTGTGATATAACTCAAAGGCGGCCGCGCGATATTCGACGGTTGCGCCCCGGAACCATACGGAGAAAAACGATGCAAAGACGACACTTCATGTTGAAGACTACCGCTGCGCTCGCTTTCGGAGGCCTTGCACTCGCCGGATGTACGACCAACACCGGCGGCCACGATACGGCCGCCACCGATTCGTCCAAGCGTCGCTCGATCGACGCGGACGTCGACGGCACCATGTCGCGGCTGTATACGACCGTGAAGGGTTCACGCGAACTCGTGTCCAAGGCGCGCGGCGTGCTCGTCTTCCCGTCGGTGCTGCAAGCGGGCTTTATCGTCGGCGGCCAGTACGGCGAAGGCTCGCTGCGTGTGGGCGGCAGCACCGTCGGCTACTACAGCACGATTTCAGGCTCGTTCGGTCTGCAGGCCGGCGCGCAGTCGAAGGCGATCATCTTCCTGTTCATGACGCAAGACGCGCTCGACAAATTCCGCAATGCCGACGGCTGGTCGGTGGGCGGCGACGCTTCCGTTGCGCTCGTGAAAATGGGCGCGAACGGCGCGATCGACAGCAATACCGCGACCGCGCCGGTCGAGGTCTTCGTGTTGACCAACGCCGGACTGATGGGCGATCTGTCGCTCCAGGGCACAAAGGTTTCGCGCCTGAAGATTTGAGATAGTCGTAGGAGGGCTTAGGCGGGTTGTGTGTGGCGGGCTGCTTTAACGCGGTCACGCCGCAGCCCGCTTGAGTCGGCCGCTGTTTGTGCGGCAGGCGGAATTGATTGGGCGGATTTGATTCGCTGGATTCGATGGGCGGCGAGCGGCCCGGATGCAGTCGTCGTCCAATCTATGCAATTGCGCGCCATCGCGGCAAAACCAAAGCCGCCAGCGCACTCATTGCCAAGAGAACTCCTGCCGGGCACTCCCGGCCGCGAGCTTTCGCCAAACGCTCTCGCCGCAGAACTCTGCCGAGACTTTTCGCCAGGCGCTCTCGCCGCGAACGCCCGCAAAGGCTAGCGCCCTCGCCTGCGCCAGCCTTGCCAACCAGCTCATGCAAGCCGCCTCCGCGGCGCTTAGCGCCCCGAACTATCCACCACCTTGAAGCGCGAACGCTTCTGCGCGCGAATCACCGATTGATACGCATCCACATACTGCTGCGCCATGCGGTGCGACGTGAAGCGCTCCTCGAAGCGCCGCCGCACGCCCGCGCGCGGCAACTTGTGCAGGCGGTTGACCGCCGCCACCGCGCCGATCTCGTCTTCGACGATAAAGCCCGTCACGCCGTCTTCCAGCACCTCAGGCACCGAGCCGCGATTGAATGCGACGACCGGCGTGCCGCACGCCATCGCCTCGATCATCACGAGGCCGAACGGCTCCGGCCAGTCGATCGGGAACAGCAGCGCGTGCGCGCCCGACAGGAACTCGGCCTTCTGATGATCCGCGATCTCGCCGATGAACTCGACATGCGGCAAATCCAGCAGCGGCCGGATATCGCGCTCGAAATATTCGCGATCCGCGGCGTCCACCTTCGCGGCAATGCGAATCGGCAGTCCGCAGCGCCCGGCGATCCGAATCGCGGTGTCGACGCGTTTTTCCGGCGAAATGCGTCCGAGAAACGCGAGGTACTTCTGCTCGACCGGCTGCGGCGTATAGAGCTGCTCGGGCAACCCGTGATAAACGGTGGTCAGCCAGCGCGCCTGCGGCAACGGATGACGCTGCGAATTTGAAATCGAGATAACGGGCGCGGTGTTGAACGTGTCGAACACCGGCTGTTGTTCGGGCAGATCGAGCCGCCCGTGCATCGTCGTGACGAACGGCGTGTCCTGGCGCTTGAAAACGGAGAACGAGTAATAGTCGAGGTGAAAATGCAGCACGTCGAATTCCTCGGCCTGGCGGCGCACGAGTTCCATCAGCAGCATGTGGGGCGCCACGCGATCGCGGATACCGGGGTCCAGGCGCAGCGCGCGCGGCCAGACGGGTTCGAGCTTCGCGCTCGTAACGGAGTCGCCGCTTGCGAACAGCGTCACATCATGGCCAAGTTCGACGAGCGCCTCGGTGATGTACGACACGACGCGCTCCGTGCCGCCATACAGCTTCGGCGGCACCGATTCGGTCAAGGGGGCGATCTGCGCAATCTTCATAGTTGTCTCCGTGAACTGACGGCCTGGGACTTGGCGTGCACCCGGTTTTACCCGAGCACTTCGACTTCGCCGCGCCGTCAGTGGCGCTGCCTCGCGCAGCGCCGGTCTTCGATCAATGCGCTGGTGGCCGCCCTACCTCGCACCTGTCTGCGCGACGCGTGCACGAGCACCACGAGCACCATGAACACCGGGTCCATTATTCCCTACCGGGGAACAAAAAGCGCCGGGTCTTGCATTTGTTCGGCGCTGTTACATCCAGTTTACATTGCCTGGGGCACCGAAATACTCTCCGCATCGCGCGAAGCCGCTCAGCGCGAAGGCCATTTCCACGCCGGGATGTCGCGCTCGTCGGCGTCGGCGATACGGGTCGCGCCGAAGTGCTTTTCGAGCAGTATCGATTCGCTCGCCTTCCCGCGTACGAGCGCCGCGATGAGCCGCGCCGCGTGCGACACGACAAGCACCTGCGAATGCTGCGCGGCCCGCGCGATCAACCGCGCCAGCGCCGGCAACAGGTCCGGATGCAAACTGGTCTCCGGTTCGTTCAACACCAGCAGCGCGGGCGGACGCGGCGTCAGGAGCGCGGCCACCAGCAGCAGATAGCGCAAGGTTCCGTCCGACAACTCCGCGCCCTTCAGCGGCCGCAGCAGGCCCTGCTGATGCATCAGCACCTCGAAGCGGCCGTCCTGTGTCGCGATGTCGAGACGCGAACCGGGAAACGCGTCGTCGATGGCGGCGTCGAGCGCGGCCGGATCGCCGATCTCACGGATGGTCTGCAACGCCGCGGCGAGGTCCGCGCCGTCGTCGGACAGCACCGGCGTATGCGTGCCGATCTGCGGCATGCGCGCGGGCGCGTCGGAATCCGTGCGGAAATGGTCGTAGAAGCGCCACGAGCGGATCTGTTCGCGCACCGTGATCATCTCCGGCGCGCAGCGCGGGTCGGCGAACTCCGTCATCATGCTGTCGAAGCTCGCGACGGGCTGCGGGACCGTTTGCCAGTCGCCGTTTTCATCGCGCGTGCGCAGCGCCGCGCCCTGCCGGTCGACCAGCAGCGCCGACGGCCGCAACACCGGCCCGCTCCAGATGCATTCGCGCTTGATGAGCGGATCGAGCACGAAACGGCTGGTGCCGGGAGGTGGCAGCCCGAGGTCGATTGCATAGCTGAACTGGCGGCCCGCGAAGCCGAGCCGCAGACTCACCGGCTCCGTGCGGCGCGTGCCCTGAACCTCGACTTCGCCGGTCAGCATGGCGCGTGAAAAGCGTTCGGGACCGGCCCATAACGTCGACGGCAAGCCGCCTTCGCGCGCCAGCGACGTAATCACGCCGCCGCGCGCCGTTTCCGCGAGCAGCCGCAACGAACGATAAACGCTCGACTTGCCGCTGCCGTTCGCGCCCGTGATCACGTTCAGCCCGCCGAGCGGCACGATCAGTTCGCGCAGCGATCGGTAACCGGCGATGGCGAGCGCGCTCAGCACGCGGTCATCCGCGAAAGGGAGTCACGCACGGCGCGCGCGCACGGCCGGAAGACGCGTTCCTTCGGCCACCTCATTACTTGTGCCCGCCGCCCTTGCCCGGCTTTTGCAGCGGCACACTGCGCAGATCGCGCAGGAAGCTGTCGCGCCATACGCCGAGATCGTTCTTGCGCAGCGCCGCCATGTTGATCTCGTGGCGCCGCTGACGCGCGTCGAGCGGCATTTGCAGCGCGCGCTGCAAGGCCTCGCACATGCCGATTGCGTCGTGCGGATTGACGAGCAGCGCGCCCGTCAACTCCGCCGCCGCGCCCGCGAAAATGGACAGCACGAGCACGCCCGGATCGTCGGGATTCTGCGCGGCGACATATTCCTTGGCGACCAGATTCATGCCGTCGTGCAAGGGCGTGACGAAACCGATCTGCGATTCGCGGAACAGCGACATCAGTTTCCAGCGGTCGTATTGCTGATTCAGATAGCGGATCGGCGTGTAGTCGAGGCCCGAATAGCGCCCGTTGATGCGCCCTGCTTCGTACTCCAGATCCTGGCGGATTTTCTGATAGGTCGCGACGTCGGAACGCGTGGGCGGCGCGATCTGCACGAGCGTGACGTTGCCGCGCCATTCGGGCGAACGCTCCAGCAGATGCTCGAAAGCGCGAAACCGTTCGACGAGTCCTTTCGAATAATCGAGCCGGTCCACGCTCATGATCAGCTTGCGGCCTTCCAGACTCTGCTTCAGTTCGAGCACATGCTGACGGCTTTCGTAGCGCTTCGCCTGCTCGGCGATTTCGTCCGGAAACACGCCGATGCGGTACACGCCCGTGCGCAGCTTGCGGCCAAACGCCTCGACATGCCCGTCCGACACCTTGCCGCGCGCGTGACGCGCCACGTAATCGTGGAACGCCTGTTCGTCGGTGGCGGTCTGGAAACCCAGCAGGTCGTAGCACGACAGCGACTTCACCAGCTCTTCGTGCGGCGGAATGTTGAGCAGGATTTGCGGCGACGGAAACGGAATATGCAGAAAGAAGCCGATGCGATTCGTGACGCCTTCGCTGCGCAACGCTTCGGCGAACGGGATCAAGTGATAGTCGTGAATCCAGATCACGTCGTCGGGTTCGAGCAGCTTGATGAGCTTGTGCGCGAGCCATGCGTTGACGCGCCGGTAGCCCGCGTATTCCTCACGCTCGTAGCGAGCGAGGTCGTTGCGATAGTGGAACACCGGCCACAGCGTCGCGTTCGAAAAGCCGCGGTAATACTGGTCGTAGTCCTTGCGCGTGAGGCCCACGGTCGCGAAGGTCACGGCGCCGTCCTGTTCGAGCGTGGGCCCCGCGTTGGCGACCGTCTCGCTGACCACGTCGCCACTCCAGCCGAACCACACGCCTCCGGCGTCCTTCAGCGCACCGAACACGCCGACCGCGAGGCCGCCCGCCGATCCTTTGGTTTCCGTCGGCGTTGCGACGCGATTCGACACGACGATCAGTCGGCCCATGTTGCTAGTCCTCCTTGTTTCGCGCGGCATCTGCCTGGGTGCGGACGGCGCTCGTCACGCATCGAGCGCCTCGACTGTTTTCTGCATGCCGCAACCCTGCCGCGCCGGATTGATCAGTGAGTGGACGGTTCGACTCCTTTGCCGGCCGATCGGTTGCATCGATTGCATCGGCTACGTCGTTTCCGTCGCTTCGCGCGAGAGGGTCCACCGGAACGCGTGGATCAAAAACGGCATGAAGGAAAGTCTCCTCCTCGCTCGAATGTGGACAGGCTGGCGGCGCCCGCGTGAGTGGCGCCCCGGCTCAGTTGAACGTGTGCGCTGCAAGCGGCACCCGCCAGAAAACAAACGCTACGACGAAAACGCTGTGAAGCACGCTTTTCGAAGCAATCGTCTCGAGGCAATCGTCTCGAAGCAATCGTCTTGAAGCCGGCGCTCGCGGCCTGATTGGCGAGGCCGCGAATCAGGCCACGAATCAGGCCGCGAATCAGGCCGCGATTCGCATCAGCACGTCAGCTGCCGCTTTTGCAAGGAAACGCCTTGCCGAGCCCGAGCGAAATCGCCGTGCTCGCGTTGTAGCCCGCGACGTTCGGATTTTCCGCGATGTACTTGCGTACCGCGTCGGTGAGCTGCGCCGAGCGCGCGTCTTGCGGCAGGCAGAAATACTGGCCGACGCGCGGCCCGGTCGTGCCGCCGATCGCGTCGATCGTGTTGAAGATGCCGTCGGCGGCGCCCTCGATATACGCGGCGCACGCGCTACGCGACGCTACGTCGGTCTTCGTGCACAGCTTGTTGAGGTCGCCTCCCGTGAACGCGGCTGCCGATAACGGTACGGCAAGCGCGCTGGCGAAAATCAAGGCCCGCAGCATGGTGTTCCTTTCCAGGGTCGTTTATCAGGCGGTCTGTTGCCGCATCGGGACGGCGCGCGCATGCCGCGCGCCAAAGTCGTCATTCTGCACTGTTTTACGATGCGGTAGCAGGCAGCCCGCCGCGATCTTCAGGCAATGTGAGGCGAACCGCGCACGGCGGCCGCCTCGCCGCGAGCCTCATTTCTGCTGCATCTGCTGGAGGCGCGCCGTCAAACCTTCGACCACGTCCGGCTCCTTGTAGGTCTTCGCGAAATCGAGCGCCGTCATGCCGATCTGGTTCTTCACCGTCAGGTCCGCGCCGTTGTCGAGCAACAGCTTCACCGTCGACACATGGCCGCCGCGCGCGGCCATCATCAGCGGCGTAGTGCCGTTCGGCGAGCCTGCGTCGACGTAAGCCGAATTGTCGAGCAGCAGCTTCACGATGTCGTCGTGGCCATTCGCGGCGGCGTAGTGCAGCGGCGCCCAGCCCTTCTTGTTGATCTCCGCTTCCTTGGCGATCAACTGCTTGACGAAGTCCAGGTCGCCGTTCAGCGAGGCCATCATCATGGCGTTTTCGCCGGCTTTGTCCTCGATTTCGACGTTGGTCTTCGGATTGGCGAGCAGCGCGGCGCCGACCTTGTCCGACTTCTCGCGCGCGGCGAGCACCAGCAGCGGAATACCCTGGTTATCGACGCTGTTCGGGTCCATGCCCTTCGCGAGCAGCGTCTTCACACCGTCGACGTCGTCGAACTTGACCGATTTGATCAACGAGTCGATCGGCGCGGCCTGCACGGGCGCGGCGACGAGCGAACCCAACGCGGCGCACACCAGTGTGGCCGCGGATGCAGCCCGGCTCAGCGTCATGGAAACAGTTTTCATGTTTTACTTTAGGGAGCGCCCCTATCCTATTGATATGTATGAATTTCACTGCACGCCGTTCGGCGCCGGAATCTTGAACAGGCGGAAGAAGTTCTGCGTTGTCGCGGCGGCCAGCGCCTCGTCCGCCATCTCGCGTTGCTGGGCGATGAAACGTCCGACATAACTCACGTACGCGGGTTCATTGGGCTTGCCGCGATACGGCACCGGCGCGAGATACGGCGAATCGGTTTCGATCAGCAGGCGATCGAGCGGCACACGCCGCGCGACATCCTGCACGTCCGTCGCGCTCTTGAACGTGACGATGCCCGACAGCGAGATGTAAAAATTCTGCGCGAGCGCCTGCTCGGCCACGGCCCACGGCTCGGTGAAGCAATGCATGACGCCGCCCGGCTCGCTCGCGCGCTCCTCGGCCATGATGCGCAGCGTGTCTTCCGACGAAGAGCGCGTGTGGATGATCAGCGGCTTTTTCGTCGCGTGCGCGGCGCGTATATGCGTGCGAAAGCGCTCGCGCTGCCATTCCATATCGGCGCTCGAGCGGCCTTCCAGACGGTAGTAGTCAAGCCCGGTCTCGCCGATCGCGACCACCTTCGGATGTCCGGCCAGCTCGACCAGTTCGGCGACGCTCGGCTCGCGCATGTCCTCGTGGTCCGGATGCACGCCCACCGACGCGTACACGTTCTCGTGACGGCTCGCGATCTCCAGCACCGACGGCAGCGTTTCGAGATCGACGGACACGCACAGCGCATGCGTGACCGAGTGGCTGCGCATGTTGTCGAGCACCTGCGGCAGGCGGTCGGCGAGTCCTTCGAAATTGATGTGGCAATGCGAATCGACAAACATGTTGATGTCCTGCAAATAAAAACCCGAAGCGGATCAGGCTGCGGCGGCGGACGCGCCAAGGCGCTTGCCGAGAATTACCAGATCGCGCTCCACGCCGTCCAGCACGGCCACGCGCGGCAGCGAGCCCCACGTGTCGAAGCCGAAGCCGCGGAACAGGCGCAGGCTCGCTTCATTGTGACCGAAGACGAAACCCAGCACCGTGTCGATGCCGAGCGCCGGCGCCACGTCGAGCGAAGCCGCCAGCAACTGCTTGCCGAGGCCCTTGCCGCGCGCGCTTTCGTCCAGATAGATGCTGACTTCGGCGCTGCGCTGATAGGCCGGACGGCCGTAGAAGTCCGAAAAGCTGAGCCAGGCGATCACGCGGCCGGGCTGTTGCGGGTCGTCCACCACCCAGAGCGGGCGTTTTTGCGGCCCATGCGCGTGAAACCACGCGAGACGGCTTTCGACGCTGACCGGATCGAGGTCCGCGGTGACCTGGCGCGAGGCCACCGTCGAGTTGTAAATGGCGACGATGGCGGGCAGATCGTCGAGCGTCGCATCGCGATAGGACAGGCTCATGGCGGGTTCAGGTTGAGTTTAAGGCGCGACCGGCGGATGAAACGGCGCGGCCGCAGGGTCTGGTGTCATGCAAAAAGCTCGCGGTAGCCGATAAACAGCTCCTCGAACACGAGCCGCGCATTCAGCGGATGATTCTCGACCGCGCGCTGGCGGGTCACGGTCCGCATGAAGCGGGCGAACGCGCTGGCGTCGGCTTGCGACGCGCAGCGCATCAATGCCGCCGATGCCTGCGGGAAATAGCGCGGCGCGCCGGCGGTGCGTTCCGCGAGCAGGTCGTACATCCAGCGCTGGAGCCAGCCGAGCACGAGCGGCACCGGCAGCTTTTGCAACGCCTCGCCGCAGGCGAAGGCGTCGCACTCGGGCCCGGCGGCCAGTTGCTTGAGCGTCCAGTCGCGCAGCGTGCGGTTTTCGTCGCTGGCGAGCGCGAGAGCGGCGAGCGGCGCGCCGCCGGCTTCGGCGAGCAGCGCGGGTGCTTCGGCCACGCCTTGCGCTGCGAGCCAGCGCGTGGCCGCTTCGGGCGCGGGCAGGCTCATCGGCCATTGGCGGCAGCGGCTGATGATGGTTGGCAGGAGGCGGTCGATGCGCGCCGACACCATCAGAAACACCACGCCCGCCGGCGGTTCTTCGAGCGTTTTCAGCAGCGCGTTGGCCGCGGCGATATTCAGCGCTTCCGCCGGATACAGCACGACCACGCGCGCGCCGCCGCGATGCGAGCCCACGCCGACAAAATCGAGCAAGCCGCGAATCTGCTCGATCTTGATTTCCTTGCTCGGCGTGCGGGTTTTCTTACCTTCGTCGGCGTCGGCTTTATCGGCTTTTTCTTCGGCCGCGCCGACTGCGCCGGCCTCGGCCGCCAACGCTTCCGGCACGACGATCCGGTAATCGGGATGGTTGCCCTGCGCGAACCAGTTGCACGCGACGCACGCGCCGCACGGCTCGCCGTTGGCCCGCTGATCCTCGCACAACAGCCCTTGCGCGAGATGCTGCGCGAAGCGCAGCTTGCCGATGCCCGCCTGTCCGTGCAGCAACAGCGCGTGCGGCCAGTGCCCGCGCAACTGCTGCAGACGGTTCCAGTCATCGGCCTGCCACGGATAAATCATCGTTTCTCTTTCTGCTTCAATGGGTTGGGAGCGTCACATCAGGTGCTGGGTGAAGTTCGGCCAGCGCAATAACGTTCGCTTATATGTATTTTTAATCAGATAGTTGCAATCAGTTCTTCCAGCTTCTTCTGAATACGGACAATGCTTTGCGAAGAGTCAATGATAGCGAAACGATACGGCGCTTCTTCCGCGCGGCGCAGATATTCCGTGCGCGTGCGGTCGAAAAACGCCGCCGATTCGCTCTCGAAACGATCCGGGTCGCGGGCCGCGCTGCGCCGTTCGTTGGCGATTTCCGGCGCGAGGTCGAACAGCACCGTCAGATCCGGCTGAAAACCGCCCTGCACCCAGCGCTCCAGCGTTTCGAGCTTGTCGCGCGGCAGGCCGCGGCCGCCGCCCTGATAGGCGAACGTCGCGTCGGTGAAACGGTCGGACAGCACCCAGTCGCCGCGCGCGAGCGCCGGCTCGATCACTTCGGCCAGATGCTGGCGGCGCAACGCGAACATCAGCAGCGCCTCGGTTTCGAGGTCCATCTTCTGATGCAGCACGATTTCGCGGATCTGCTCGCCAAGCGGCGTGCCGCCCGGTTCGCGCGTCATGACGACCGAGCGGCCGGTCGCCGCCACTTTCTGTTCCAGCCGCTCGCGAAACCACGCGAGATGAGTCGTCTTGCCGGCGCCGTCGATGCCTTCAAACGTAATGAATTTGCCGCGCGCCATTATTGCCCTCGAATGTATTTGTCCACGGCCTTGTTGTGATCGCCGAGGGTGTCGGAAAAGATACTGCTGCCGTCGCCGCGCGACACGAAATACAGCGCGGTGGTTTGCGCGGGGTTCATCGCCGCCTGCAGCGACGCGACGCCCGGCAGCGAGATCGGCGTGGGCGGCAGTCCCATCCGCGTGTAGGTATTGTAGGGAGTGTCCGTCTGCAGATCTTTCTTACGGATGTGGCCGGCATAACTCTCGCCCATGCCGTAGATTACTGTCGGATCGGTTTGCAGCGGCATGCCCACCCGCAGACGATTCGCAAACACGGCGGCGACCATTCCGCGGTCTTCCTTTTTGCCAGTTTCCTTTTCAACAATCGACGCCATGATCAGCGCGTCGTACGGCGTCTTGTACGGCAGGTTCGGCCCACGGGCGAGCCACGCTTCGTCGAGCCGCGCGCGCATCAGCCGGTAGGCACGGCGGTACACGTCGAGATCGCTCGTGTTCCTGTCGAACAGGTACGTGTCCGGGAAAAACAGCCCTTCGCCATTGCCGATCGACGCTTCCGGCGCGCCGATCGCGCTCATCAGCTGGGCGTCGTTCATCGTCACGCTGTCGTGCTTGAGCGCGGGATTGGCGTCCAGCTCGGCGCGCATGCGCTTGAACGTCCACCCTTCGATGATGGTCGCGACATACTCGTTGACATCGCCGCGCGCGATCTTTTGCAGCACTTCATACGGCGTCACGCCGGTCTTGAACTCGTAATTGCCCGACTTCAGTTCGCTCTGAAGGCCGAGGAGCCGCGTCATCAGCACGAACAGCTGGGGCTCGACGGGCACGCCGCCGCGGTTCAGTTGCAACGTGACGCTGCGCAGACTGCTGTGCGGTTTGACGGTGACGTCGAGTTGCGCGGGGTTCAGCTCGAGCGGGCTATTGGCCCAGTGGTATCCGCCAGCAACCGCGGCGACGGCCAGCACGACGACAATCGAGCCGGCGATGAAACATTTCTTGAAGAGGGACATGAAAACGTGGCTGGGTTGGACTGCATATAATACTTGTTTGCCTTAGCCAAAGTCAGAATTGACTGTTCCGGGAATCCATGAACACACCGCTCGCCACCGCTTCAGGTATGTCCTCAGGTATGTCTTCAGGCACAGCTTCCAGCGCCGCTTCGAGCCACGCGGCCACGCTGCTGCCGGCATTGCCGCGCCCGTCGGCCGATGAATTCGACGCCGTCCTCCAGCACGGCGCCTACATGCCGCTCACGCAGTTCGGCGTGATCGACGCCACCGGCGACGACGCCGCGAGCTTCCTGCACGGACAGTTAACCAACGACACGCAGCATCTGGACGCCGCCAACGCGCGCCTCGCGGGCTACTGCTCGGCGAAGGGGCGCCTGCTCGCATCGTTCCTGACGTGGCGCAGCGGCGACACGATCCGCCTGCTGGTATCGAAAGACGTGCAAGCCGCCGTGCAAAAGCGTCTGTCCATGTTCATCCTGCGCGCGAAGGCGAAACTCGCCGACGCGAGCGGCGAACTGGCGGTGCTCGCGTTGGCCGGCGACGTGCGCAAGGCGCTCTCCGGCGTGTTCGACGCGCTGCCCGACGGCGTCCACGTGAAGGTGGACGGCGCGGCGGGCTCGCTGATCCGCGTGCCGGACGCATTCGGGCGCCTGCGTTTCCTGTGGATCGGGCCGAAGGCGCAGATCGAAACGCACCTGCCCGCACTCGACGAAAAACTGAAGCGGGTCTCGCCCGCCGTGTGGGACTGGCTCGACATTCACGCGGGCGAACCGCGCATCACGCAGCCGGTGGCCGAGCAGTTCGTGCCGCAAATGGTCAATTTCGACGTGCTCGGCGCGGTCAATTTCCGCAAAGGCTGCTATCCCGGTCAGGAAGTGGTCGCGCGCAGCCAGTATCGCGGCACTATCAAGCGACGCACCTCGCTCGCCAACGTGGCGGGCGAACTGGACACGGTGAAGGCCGGCGTCGAACTGTTCCATTCCGACGACCCGAGCCAGCCCTGCGGCATGGTGGTGAACGCGGCGTCGGCGCGAGACGGCGGCGTGGATGTGCTGGTGGAAACCAAGCTCGCGGCGCTCGAAAGCGGCTCGGTGCATCTGGGCGCGGCCCACGGTCCGGCGCTGCAATTCCTGCCGCTGCCCTACGGATTGCCCACCGAAGTCTGACGCGCCGTCCCGACGGCGCGAAGCGGCGCTGCCAGCAAGCAGGCGCCGCTTTTGGGCGCCACCGTTCGAGCGGAATCTTCAGTTTTCAAAGCCTCCAACCGGGAGACGTCCCCGATGTGCCTGATCGTCTTCGACTGGCGACCCGACGCGGTCGACGGCCCGCTTTTCACGCTCGCCGCAAACCGCGACGAGTTCTTCCGGCGCACCGCCGAGCCGATCGGCTGGTGGAGCGACGCGCCGGCCGTGCTGGCGGGCCGCGATCTGCTGGGCGGCGGCACGTGGCTCGGCATGTCGCGCGACGGCCGGTTCGCGGCGCTGACCAATTACCGCGCGCCGCACGACATGCGCGCCGACGCGCCGACGCGCGGCACGCTCGTGAGCGACTGGCTCAGCTCGGGCGCCGCTGGCGCGAACAGCGGCGCGCATGACACGCATGAATCGTATGAAACGCCGCTCGCGTATCTGCGCCATGTGGCGCAAACCGGCGACATCTATAACGGCTTCAATCTGCTGGTCGGCGACTGGACGCGCCGCGAACTCGCCTGGTATTGCAACCGCTCGAACCTCGCGCCCGCTCTGCTCGCGCCCGGTACGCACGGCATTTCGAACGCGATACTCGACACCGCTTGGCCGAAGCTGGTCAAAAAGCGCGCCGAACTGGGCTCGCTGCTCACGCGCAATGCGATGCCGCCGCTCGAGCGCCTGATCGATCTGATGCGAGATCCGCGCGTCGCGCCCGACGACCAGTTGCCGTCCACCGGCATTGCGCTGGAGCGCGAACGGGCGCTGTCGGCGGCGTTCATCGAAACGCCCGAGTACGGAACACGCAGCACCACGGCCTTGCGGGTGACCGCGCTGGGAGACATCGTCAATGTGGCGGTCGCCGAACGCAGCGACGACAACGGCTCTCACCGCATCGTCCGGCCCGGCGACTTCGAACGCAGCTTCGCGTTCAACGTCGAGCGCGAAGTGGTCTGAACGCTGCGCCATCTTCGCGTAGTCACGCCACGCCGAACGCCGCGCGCAATGCAGCCGCCGCATCGGCGTGCGCCTCGGCCACATCGGGCACGTAGCCGCCCATCTTGAAGAATTCGTGGATCATGCCGGCATAGCGCCTGAGCGTGACCGGGTTGCCGAAACCGCGCAGCTTCTGCGCATACGCGTCGCCCTCGTCGGAGAGCGGATCGTATTCGGCGGTCGCGATCCAGGCCGGCGCGAGCCCACTGAAACCGGGCGCGCCGCGCGTGCCGTCGAGCGGCGCGAAACGCCAGTCGTCGCGATCGCTTGCATCTCGCACGTAGTGCTCGAAGAACCATTGGATTGTGTCGCCCGACAGCAGGAAGCCGTCGGCGAGACGCGAATGCGAATCCGTTTGCTGATGTCCGGTCGTGCCCGGATAGATCAGCAATTGCAGCGCGAGCGCGATGCCGGCGTCGCGTGCCAGCACCGCGCAGACGGCTGCCAGCGTGCCGCCCGCGCTGTCGCCGCCTACCGCGAGCCGGTTTGCGTCCACGCCGAATTCCGCGGCGTGCGCATGCAGCCAGAAGAGCGCGCCGGACGCGTCGTGAACGGCGGTCGGAAACTTGTGCTCCGGCGCGAGCCGGTAATCGACGGAGAGCACCGCGCACCGGCCGTCGCGCGCGAACATGCGGCACAACGCGTCGTGGGTATCGACGCTGCCCACCGTAAAGCCGCCGCCGTGGTAGTAGATCAATGCCGGAGCCGGTTCGGCCCAACTCGGCTCCGTGGCGTGATAAAGACGCGCGCGAATCGTCGCGCCGTCGCGAGTCGGGACGCGCAAGTCTTCTACGGCAAACATCGGCGCGTTCGGGATTTCCAGGATCGGCGCGCTTTTTTCATACGACGCGCGTGCTGCCTGAGCGGTCATTTCGTGAAGCTTCGGGCGCTTGGCGCGCGCGATCATGTCGAGCACCTGCTCGATCTTCGGATTCAGCGGCATGAGACATTGGGTGGCGCGTACGCGCCGAAGGTTGATAACAGATTGAAGCGCCGTCAAAGCGGGCTTGCGTTTTTCACTTCCGGTTTCAGCGACATCGGATCGGTCGGCTCGCGCAACTGCTCGATATCCTCGTGGCGCAGCTTCACCGTCGCCATGATCGCCGGGTGCGTGACGATATAAAACCGCCGCGCGGCGATGGCGTCGAACGTGAGTTCGGCGACCTCGGCGGCACCGAGCTTGCCCGATCGCACCGCGCGCTGCAGTTGCTTGCCTGCGGCGACCTGCGAGCGTGTCGGAGCACTCTCGTTGCGCCATTGCGCGGGCCGCGCGCGCTCGGCATCGGCGATGCCGGTCGGCGCGAAAGCCGGACAGAGCAGCGAGCAGCCGACCCGGCCGCTCGCCTCGCGCGCGGCCTGCGCGAGTTGCAAGTCGTGGTGGAGCGTCTCGGTGAGCGACACCACCGCATGTTTCGACGCGTTGTACACGCCCATGGCCGGCGGCGACAGCAGGCCCGCGACCGACGCCGTATTGACGATATGCGCGGGCTCGTTCTGCGCGAGCATGATCGGCGTGAAGACGCGCACGCCATGCGCGACGCCCATCACGTTGACGCCGAATACCCACGACCAGTCGTTCGCCGAACTCTCCCAAAGGAAGCCGCCCGCGCCCACGCCCGCGTTGTTAAAGAGCAAATGGACCTTGCCGAACGCATCGAGCGCGGCGTGCGCCAGCGCTTCGACCTGCGTGGCGCTCGATACGTCGGTCGGCACGCCGATCGCTTCGGCGCCTGCCGCGCGCAATGCGTCGACGGTGTGCGCGAGCGCCTCGGCGTTCACGTCGGCGAGCACGAGCCTCATGCCGAGCGCCGCGCCCTTTCGCGCGAACGCCTCGCCGAAGCCGCTTGCCGCGCCAGTGATGACCGCGACCTTGCCTGCGAATTCGAACATCCTTGACTCCGGTGCAAGAGAGTGTGGTTTGATCCGCGCGCTCAGATCAGCTTGACGAGCTGCTTGCCGAAGTTGCGCCCCTTGAGCAAGCCGATGAACGCCCCCGGCGCCGCATCGATTCCTTGAGCAATGCTTTCGCGATAATGCAGTTTTTTCTGCGCGACGAGCGTGCCGAGTTCCTTGAGCGCCTGCGGCCAGACATCCATATGCTCGGTAACGATGAAGCCCTGCGCGAGCAGGCGCTGCGTGAGCAACAGCGACGGATGTTTGAGCGGCAGCGGCTGGCCGTCATAGCCCGCGATGAAGCCGCACAACGCGATGCGGCCGAATGCGTTCATGCGCGCGAGCGTCGCGTCGAGCCCTTCGCCGCCGACATTCTCGAAGCAACCGTCGACGCCGTCGGGCGTCGCGGCCTTCAGATCCCGATACAGGTTGCCGGCCTTGTAGTCGATGCACGCGTCGAAGCCGAGCGTCTCCACGACGTAGCGGCATTTTTCCTCGCCGCCCGCAATGCCCACTGCGCGCGCGCCCGCCTGCTTCGCCAGTTGCCCCACCACGCTGCCGACCGCCCCGCTCGCCGCGCTGACCACGACCGTCTGACCCGCTTTCGGCGCGATGATCCGGTTCAAGCCGTACCACGCGGTCACCCCCGGCATGCCAACCGGACCCAGATACGCCGACAGCGGCACGTGCGTGTCGTCGACTTTCTGCACGCCCGCGCCGTTCGAGGTGCCGTATTCCTGCCAGCCGAACATCGCGACGACTTTGTCGCCCACCGCGAACTTCGCGTTCTTCGACTCGATCACCTCGCCGACCGTGCCGCCGATCATCACTTCGTCGAGCGGCTGCGGCGCCGCGTACGATTTGCTGTCGTTCATGCGCCCGCGCATGTACGGATCGAGCGACAGATAGTGATTGCGCACGCGCAGTTCGCCATCGGCCAGCGGCGCGAGCGGCGTTTCGACGAGGCGGAAGTTCTCAGGCGTGACGGCGCCTTGCGGACGCGAAGCCAGCACGAACTGGCGGTTGGTCTGGGTCATGACGATCGTCTCCTTGAGTGCCGGATTGTGAAGCCGGTGAGTGGTGGTTGGGTTGCGGAGTTGCTGAGTTGCGGCTGAGTTGCGGCTGAGTTGCGGCTGAGTTGCGGCTGAGTTGCGAGTGCTGCAGGTTCTGCTGCTACGGCAGAGACACGCCGCGCGCGTTGCACGCATGAGCGCGCGCCCTTGCTCAACCGTCGCTAGGACCCGGTTTCGCCGACGGGTCGCTGCGCAAGCGCTGGCGCGTCACGTCGCGGCCCACGGCGAGGCGGCGCATGTATTTGAACGTGCCGAGCGCCTTGGCGACGAAGTGCCCTTCGCTGTCGCGAATCTCGCCCTCGCAATAAGCCATCGTGGTGGATCGGTGCAGGACGCGGCCGGTTGCGCGCAATTCGCCGCGCCCAGGCTGCATGAAGTTGACCTTCATTTCGACGGTGACCACGCCGACGCCGTCGCCCGCGAGACTGCGCGCGGCCATCGCGAGCGCGACGTCGGCGAGCGTCATCGTGACGCCGCCGTGCGCGACGTCCCACGTGTTCATATGCTCGGGAAGCAAGGGCAGCAATACTTCGCTGACGCCGTCCGCCGCCGACACCAGTTGCGCGCCGAGCCGGTCGACAAAGGGACTTTCGGGCAACGACGCGCCGCCCGCGCTGGATGAAGAGGAATCTGAAGAAGAATCGGTCATTGCTGCGTTCACATTTCCCTGTCTTGATGTGGGCGCGGCGCGCGTTGCATCGGTGTCGATGCGCGCGCGAAACGTCGCGCCCGAAGAGCAGAAATGATACCCGCTATGGCGCTTCGCGGTGGCGGCGCGCCCATCGCGCCGATGCCTCGCTCACGGCGCCGCGCGCGGTATATCGCCAGCTACAATGCATGACCCCATTCGCTTTCCGAGGTGCTGGTATGTCGTTCGTCCGCCTGCTCTTTCGCTCGCGTCTTTGCGGCATGGCCGCGCTCTTCGCCGCGCTCGCATTGACGCTTGGCGGATGCGCCGGATGGTTCGGCGGCGACCCGTTGCGCGTGAGCGTGGCGGGCATCGAACCGATAGAAAGCGAGGGCATGGAAATGCGCTTCAACGTCAAACTGCGGGTGCAGAATCCGAATGAATCGGCGGTGAAATTCAATGGTGTGTCGCTTGATCTCGACCTGAACGGCAAGCCGTTTGCCAGCGGCGTGAGCGATCAAAGCGGCAGCGTGCCGCGCTTTGGCGAAACCGTGGTGAATGTGCCGTTGACGGTGCCCGCGTTCGCCGCCGTGCGCCAGGCGTTTGCGTTCGCCGGGGCCGCGCAGTCGGGGCAGATTCCGTACATTTTGCGCGGCAAGCTCGCGGGCGGCCTGATCGGCACGACACGTTTCGTCGATCAGGGCACGCTGAGCCTGCCGGGGCCCGGCGCGGCCCTGCCGTAATTACGCGACTTCGAAAAGACCCGCCGCGCCCTGCCCGCCGCCGATACACATCGTCACGACCACCAGCTTCGCGCCGCGCCGCTTGCCTTCGATCAGCGCATGGCCCGCGAGCCGCGCGCCCGACACGCCATACGGATGCCCGACCGCAATCGCGCCGCCGTTCACGTTCAGGCGCTCATGGTCGATCCCGAGCCGATCGGCGCAATACAGCACCTGCACCGCGAACGCCTCGTTCAATTCCCACAGGTCGATGTCCTCGACCTTCAGGCCTGCCTGCTTGAGCAGCTTGGGCACCGCGAACACCGGGCCAATGCCCATCTCGTCCGGCTCGCAGCCGGCCACCGCGAAGCCGCGGAAAATGCCGAGCGGCTGCAGGCCTTCGCGCTCCGCGACTTTCGCATTCATCACGACGCACGCCGACGCGCCATCCGAGAACTGGCTCGCGTTGCCCGCGGTGATGACGCCGCCCGGCATCGCCGTGCGAATCTTCGCGACGCCTTCGAGCGTGGTGTCCGCGCGAATGCCCTCGTCGCCGCTGACGGTGACTTCCTTCGTGTAGAGACGCCCGGTCGCTTTGTCGGCGACGCCCGCGAGCACCGTCAACGGCACGATTTCGTCCTTGAACCGACCGGCTTCCAGCGCCGCCGCGGCGCGCTGCTGCGAGCGCACGCCATATTCGTCCTGGCGCTCTTTCGAGATCGAATAGCGTTTCGCGACGTTTTCGGCGGTCTGCAACATCGACCAGTAGATTTCCGGCTTGTGCTGGCTGAGCCAGCCGTCGGCCATCATGTGGCGGTTCATCTCGTTCTGCACGCACGAGATGGATTCCACGCCGCCCGCGACGAACACCTCGCCTTCGCCGGCGATCACGCGTTGCGCGGCGAGCGCAATGGTCTGCAATCCCGACGAGCAGAAACGGTTCACCGTCATGCCCGGCACGCTGACCGGCAAACCGGCGCGCAGTCCGATCTGCCGCGCGATGTTCATGCCGGTTGCGCCCTCCGGATTCGCGCAGCCCATGATTACGTCCTCGACGCGCGCCGGGTCCAGCTTCGCGCGCTCGACCGCGGCCTGCGTCACGTGGCCGCCGAGCGTCGCGCCATGCGTCATGTTGAAACCGCCGCGCCATGATTTGGCCAGGCCCGTGCGGGCGGTCGATACGATTACAGCGTCAGTCATGCAAGTCTCCTGCCTGTAGATGTCGATGGTGGCGCGCGGCGCGACCGGCTCGCCGATGCGCGAGCCGGCGCCACCTCAGTGTTTCGATGCAAGCGGCGGCGTGCGCCGCGTCAGCCGTTGAAGCCGCGGCCTTGCGCCGCGAGTTCCGCGATGCCCGGCGCGAGCTGCCATGCATGGCCGTTCGGTTGCGCGGCATAGCGGCGGATCGCGCGCTCGACGTTGTAAAGGCCGACCGTGTCCGCGTACAGCATCGGGCCGCCGCGATAGAGCGGAAAGCCGTAGCCGGTCAGATAGACCATGTCGATGTCCGACGCTTTCGACGCAATGCCTTCTTCGAGAATCTTCGCGCCTTCATTCACGAGCGCGAACACGAGGCGTTCGACGATTTCCTCGTCGCCGATCTTGCGGCGTGCGGTGCCGGTGTCTTTCGAATACGCGACGATCATTTCGTCGACCAGTTTCGACGGATACGCGGTGCGGTCGCCCGCCTTGTAGTCGTACCAGCCGCCGCCGGTTTTCTGGCCGAAGCGCCCCGTCTCGCACAGACGGTCGGCGATCTTCGAATACTGCATCTCCGGATATTCCTGATAGCGGCGCTTGCGGATCGCCCAGCCGATATCGTTGCCGGCCAGATCGCTCATGCGGAACGGACCCATGGCAAAGCCGAATTTTTCGATCGCGCGGTCGACCTGCGCGGGCAGCGCGCCTTCGTCGAGCATGAAGAGCGCCTGGCGGATGTACTGCTCGATCATGCGGTTACCAATGAAGCCGTCGCAGACGCCCGACACCACCGCCGTCTTTTTGATCTTTTTCGCGAGCTTCATGACCGTGGCGAGCACGTCTTTCGCGGTCTCCTTGCCGCGTACGACTTCGAGCAGCTTCATCACGTTGGCCGGGCTGAAGAAGTGCATGCCGACCACGTCTTGCGGACGCTTCGTGAACGCCGCGATCCGGTTCACGTCGAGCGTCGACGTATTGGAGGCGAGAATCGCGCCGGGCTTCGCGACCTCATCCAGACGCCGGAACACCTGCTCTTTCACGCCGAGTTCCTCGAACACGGCTTCGACGATCAGATCCGCGTTCTTCAGGTCGTCGTAGGACAGCGTGGGCGTGATCAGGGCCATGCGCGCTTCCAGCGCCTCGGGCTTGAGCTTGCCCTTCTTCACGTTCGCTTCGTAGTTCTTGCGGATCGTCGCGAGGCCGCGTTCGAGCGCTTCCTGCTTCGTCTCCAGCAGCGTGACCGGAATGCCCGCGTTGATGAAGTTCATCGCGATGCCGCCGCCCATCGTACCCGCGCCGATCACACCGACCCGGGCGATCTCGCGCACCGGCGTATCGGCAGGCACGTCGGGAATCTTGCTCGCCGCCCGTTCGCCGAAGAACGCGTGACGCAGCGCGCGGCTCTCAGGCGTTTGCACGAGCGCGACAAAACATTCGCGTTCGAACGCGAGGCCTTTGTCGAAGCCGTTTTTCACGCCCGCTTCGACCGCGTCGATACATTTGAGCGGCGCCGGGAAATTCTTCGCGAGCCCCGCGACGCTATTGCGCGCGAACTGGATGAAGCCCTCGGCATTCGGATGCTCGATCTTGCGCTCGCGCACCTTCGGATGCGGGCCTTGCAGCGCGCCGACTCTGCGCGCGAACGCAAGCGCCGCCTGGCCGAGATCGCCTTCCACGAGTTCGTCGAAGAGGCCCGGCTGCTCCAGCCCGCTAGGGGCCAGCCCGCTATGGGCCAGCTTCTCCGACATCACCGGCGCGCCGGTCACGATCATGTTGAGCGCGGCTTCGAGGCCGATCGCGCGCGGCAGACGCTGCGTGCCGCCCGCGCCTGGCAGGATGCCGAGCTTCACCTCGGGCAGCGCGATCTGCGCGCCGGGCGCGGCGAGCCGGTAATGCGCGCCGAGCGCGAGTTCGAGCCCGCCGCCCATCGCGACGCTGTGGATCGCGGCGACCACCGGCTTCGCGCTGTTCTCGACGGTCTTGATGACGGTGGCGAGCGTCGGCTCCTGCATGGCCTTCGGCGAATTGAATTCGGTGATGTCGGCGCCGCCCGAGAAGGCCTTGCCCGCGCCGGTCAGCACGATGGCCGTGATGGCCGGATCGTTCTGCGCGCGCTCGATGCCGGCGACGATCCCGGCCCGCGTCGCCAGGCCGAGCCCGTTGACGGGCGGGTTGTTCAGCGTGATGACGGCCACGCCGTCATGGGTTGTGTAATCCACTGCCATCTGCCTGCCTCCGTGCGATGCATCGCATCCGTGGGATAAGGCGGCGCAGCGCGCGCCGCCCGTCCGGCTCGTCGAGCCGATTTGTCGTTCGACTCGGCTGCTCCGGCCTTCGGTTCAACTCAAAGTCAACGTCAGGTCGGATGATCCGGTGTCAGCAGGCAGAATACACAAAAAAGCACGCTCGTTCAATTTACGGCGACGCGGGATTTCCCTAGTGTCCGCCCGTCAGCGGGCAATCCTTTTCGTCTTCGAGCGCAGACGGCAGCACGTGCTCGCGGAACAGTTCGCGCAACTTGAGTTTCTGCAGCTTGCCCGTGGCGGTATGCGGCAATTCGTCGACGAACACGACGTCGTCGGGAATCCACCATTTCGCGACTTTGCCCTCGTAGAACGCGAGCAGTTCCGCGCGCGTCACGTCGAAGCCGGCACGCCTGACCACGACGAGCAGCGGCCGCTCCGTCCACTTCGGATGCGCGCACGCAATGCACGCCGCTTCCGCCACCGCCGGATGCGCGATCGCGACGTTCTCGACGTCGATCGAACTGATCCATTCGCCGCCCGACTTGATCACGTCCTTCGAGCGGTCCGTGATCTGCAGGAAGCTGTCGCGGTCGATGGTCGCCACGTCGCCCGTCGGGAACCAGCCGTCCACGAGCGGCGAGTCGTCCTTGCGGAAATACCGGTCGATCACCCACGGCCCGCGCACATACAGATCGCCGAACGCGACGCCGTCCCACGGCAAGTCCTCGCCGTGTTCGCCGACGATCTTCATGTCCACGCCGTACAGCGCATGTCCCTGTTTTTCGAGCAGCTTGCGCTGGTCGGCGAGCGGACGCTGCGATTGTTCCCACGTGAGCTTCGATAAGGTGCCGAGCGGCGACATCTCCGTCATGCCCCATGCGTGAATGACCTGAACGCCGTAGTCGTCTTCGAACACGCGCAGCATCGCGGGCGGACACGCGGAGCCGCCGATCACCGTGCGCTCGAGCGACGAAAAGCGCGAGCCCGTCTCGCGCAGATGGTTCAGCAGTCCTAGCCACACCGTCGGCACACCCGCCGAATAGGTGACGCGCTCCTGCTCCATCAACTCGAACAGCGACTTGCCGTCGAGGTCCTTGCCGGGAAACACGAGCTTCGCGCCGGTGAGCGGCGCGGCATGCGGAATGCCCCACGCGTTCACATGGAACATCGGCACGACGGGCAGCACGGAATCGCGCGCGGACAGGCTCATGGCGTCGGGCAAGGACGCGCCGAACGCATGCAGCACCGTCGAGCGATGCGAGTACAGCGCGCCCTTCGGATTGCCGGTGGTGCCGGAGGTATAGCAAAGGTACGAGGCCTGGCGTTCGTCGAGGGGCGGCCATGCGAAGTTGCCGTCCTGTGCGCCGACGAGCGTCTCGTAGCTGAGCACGGGCGTTTGCATGGCGGGCAGATGCGCTTCGCCGGCGAGCGCGATCCAGCCGCGCACTTTCGGACATTGCGGCGCGAGCGCGTCGACGAGCGGCGCGAACGTGATGTCGAAAAGCACGTAGGCGTCGTCGGCGTGATTGACGATGTAGGCGATCTGTTCCGGAAAGAGACGCGGATTGATGGTGTGGCAGACGGCGCCGAAACCGGTCGTGCCGTAATACGCTTCCAGGTGCCGGTAGCCGTTCCACGCGAGCGTCGCGACGCGCTCGCCGGGCTCGACGCCGAGCTTGATCAGCGCCTGCGCGAGCTGCTTCGCGCGCTTTTCGCAATCGCGATAGGTGTAGCGATGCACGTCGCCTTCGACGCGCCGCGACACGATCTCGGTGCTGCCGAAATGCCGCGCGGCATGCGCGAGCAGCGAGGACACGGTGAGCGGCACATCCATCATCTGGCCAAGCAGCGGCATCGTCATATAGGAATGTCCCTCGACTCGATTGGTGTCTGGAGTTTGCAGTTCCGGCCCGCCCACCTGCAGCGCCGCGGGTGCGGACTTACAATATCGGTTAATAGTGAGGCGCTCAACATGTCGTTTTCCCCAAGCATTGCAGGCCTGTCCGGGCCTTTGGCGGCACTTTCCGAAGCTCTTGTCACCTCCCCCGAAAGCGCGTTCGCGCGGCTCGGCAGCGCGTTTCTCACGCGCCTGCCGGCCACGCCGTTGAGCGCGCCGTACCTCGTCGGCTTCTCCGCCGAGACCGCCGCGCTGCTCGGCCTCTCGCCCGGACTGGAGAAAGAGCCCGCGTTCGCCGAACTGTTTTCGGGCAACGCCACGCGCGCATGGCCGGCAGAGGCGCTGCCCTATGCATCGGTGTATTCCGGACACCAGTTCGGCGTGTGGGCGGGCCAGCTCGGGGACGGCCGCGCGCTCGGGCTCGGCGAAATCGGACACGACGGCGAGTGCTTCGAGCTGCAACTGAAAGGCGCGGGCCGCACGCCCTATTCGCGCATGGGCGACGGCCGCGCGGTGCTGCGCTCGTCGATTCGCGAATTCCTGTGTTCCGAGGCGATGCATCACCTCGGCATTCCGACCACGCGCGCGTTGTGCGTGATCGGCTCCGATCAGCCGGTGCGGCGCGAGGAAATCGAAACCGCGGCCGTGGTCACGCGCGTCGCGCCGAGCTTCGTGCGCTTCGGGCACTTCGAACATTTCTATTCAAACGATCGCGTCGACGCGCTGCGCGCGCTCGCGGACCATGTGATCGAGCGCTTCTATCCGCATTGCCGCGAAGCCGACGATCCCTACCTCGCGCTGCTGAACGAAGCGGTGCTCTCGACGGCCGACCTGATGGTCGAGTGGCAGGCCGTCGGCTTCTGTCATGGCGTGATGAACACCGACAACATGTCGATTCTCGGCCTCACGATCGACTACGGCCCGTTCGGTTTCATGGACGGCTTCGACGCCGGCTACATCTGCAATCACTCCGATTCGCAAGGCCGTTACGCGTACCGGATGCAGCCGCAGATCGCGTACTGGAATCTCTTTTGCCTCGCGCAGGGACTGCTGCCGCTACTTGGCGAACGCTACGAGGAAAGCGCGCGCAACGACAAGTCGATCGAAGACGCGCAGCGCGTGCTCGCCGGCTTCAAGGACCGCTTCGGCCCGGCGCTCGAACGGCGCATGATGGCGAAGCTCGGTCTCGAAGTGGCGCGCGAAGGCGACACATCGGCGGGCGCGACATCGCCGGCCGACGCTTCATCGGGCGACGCCGCGCTCGTCAATCGCCTCTTCGAGGTGATGCATGCGAACCGCGCGGATTTCACGCTGACCTTCCGCAATCTGGCGCGCCTGTCGAAGCACGACGCGAGCGGCGACGCGCCGGTGCGCGATCTGTTTCTCGACCGCGCCGCCTTCGACGCCTGGGCGAACGACTATCGCGCGCGTCTGTCCCATGAAACACGCGACGACGCGGCGCGCGCCATTGCAATGAACCGGGTGAACCCCAAATTCGTTCTTCGCAATCATCTGGCGGAAACGGCGATCCGTCGCGCGAAAGAGAAGGATTTTTCCGAAGTGGAGCGGCTGGCGGCCGTGCTGCGCCGTCCGTTCGACGAACAACCCGAGTACGAAGCGTATGCCGGCTTGCCGCCCGACTGGGCGAGTTCGCTCGAAGTCAGCTGCTCGTCGTGACGCGCGAAATCCGAACCGCTCCCATCACTGCCCGAGACAGGAACCGACCATGAACAATCCCGACGACCTCAAGCACGACGCCCCCGCTGTGCAGAAAGACGACGCCGAGTGGCGCAAGCAGCTTTCCGACGTCGAGTATCAGGTGACGCGCCATGCCGCCACCGAGCGCCCGTTCACCGGCCGCTATCACGATCACTGGGAGCGCGGCATTTATGACTGCGTGTGCTGCGGCACGCCGCTCTTCGAATCGGATACCAAGTTCGACGCCGGCTGCGGCTGGCCGAGCTATTTCCGGCCGATCAACGGCGAGGTGATCGCCGAGAAAACCGACCGCTCGCACGGCATGCTGCGCATCGAGGTGCAATGCAAGAACTGCGGCGCGCATCTGGGTCATGTGTTCGAAGACGGACCGGCGCCGACCGGTCTGCGCTACTGCATCAATTCGGCTGCGTTACAATTCGAGCCCAAGTAACGCAGCGCGGCGGCGGGCGGCGGCGGACACTCAGGCGACTCAGTCGCGGGTTCGCCGCAAAGTGCCAAGTGCATGGACGCTCGCGAGGCAAATCGTCATGTTCGCGGCAAAGCCGCTGCATCGGCGGGCGCGCCGCGCGAGCTTCGCGCGGCGCTTCGCTCAGGCGCGCCGCACCGCGCCACCGATCATCCGACCCACACTCGACTCCCCGTCCAGACAATGAAATTTCTGTTCGATCTGTTCCCGATCATCCTGTTCTTCGTCGCCTTCAAGCTATGGGGCATTTTCACGGCGACGGCAGTGGCGATCGTCGCCACGCTGGTGCAGATCGCGTGGGTGGCTTTCCGCCACCGCAAAGTCGACCCCATGCTGTGGGTGAGTCTCGGCGTCGTCACCGTGTTTGGCGGCGCAACGCTCGTGCTGCACAACGACACCTTCATCAAATGGAAGCCGACCGTGTTGTACTGGGCGTTCTCGGTCGCGCTGATCGTCTCGCAGCTGGCCTTCAACAAGAACCTGATCGAAGCGATGATGGGCAAGCAGATCGCGCTGCCACACACGATCTGGGGCAAGCTGAACGTCATCTGGGCGATCTTTTTCGTCCTGCTCGGGCTGCTCAATCTGTTCGTCGCGTACAACTACACGACCGACCAATGGGTCAATTTCAAGCTGTTCGGCGCGACCGGCTGTCTGGTTGTGTTCATCGTCGGACAGAGTTTGTGGCTGTCGAAGTACATGAAGGAGGAATGACATGAGCGACCTGTTCATGCACGCCACCACCGCCGAGCGCGCCGCGCTGATCGAGGCGCGCCTCGCCGCCGCGCTCGCGCCTGTCGCGTCGATTCGCATCACCGACGACAGCGCGCAGCACGCCGGCCACGCGGGCGCCGCTGCCGGCGGCCATTTCAGTGTCACGATCGTGGCGCTCGCGTTCGCCGGCAAGCCCCGCGTGGCGCGGCATCGCATGGTGTATGATGCGCTGGCCGATGCCATGCAGCGCGGCATTCACGCCCTTGCAATCACGGCGTACACGCCCGAAGAATTCGCTTTGTTGCCCCGCTAGGAAAACTTCCGATGACCTTGAAGAAAACCCGCCTTTGGGTATTGCTGGCTGCGTTCGCGGCCGCACCTGCATTTGCACAGAACATCGCCGTCGTGAACGGCACGCCGATTCCGAAAGCACGCGCCGACGCGCTGATCGACCAACTGGTTCATCAAGGCCAGCAAAACACGCCGCAACTGCAAATGGCGGTGCGTGAAGAACTCGTTAACCGCGAAATTCTGATGCAGGAAGCGCTGCGTCGCGGGCTGCCGACTCATCCGGACATCAAGGCGCAAATCGCCGTCGCGCAACAGACGGTCGTGCTGCGCGCGCTGATCGAAGACTTCGTGAAGAAGAACGCGCCGAGCGACGCCGAAGTCACCGCGCGCTACAACGCGCTGATCAAGGACGCGGGCGGCAAGGAATATCACCTGCATCACATCCTCGTGGACAACGAGCAGCAGGCCAAAGACCTGATCGCGAAGATCAAGGGCGGCGCGAGCTTCGAAGATCTGGCCAAGCAATACTCGAAGGACCCGGGATCGGGCAAGAACGGCGGCGATCTCGACTGGTCGGACCCGAAGGCGTACGTGCCTGAGTTCGCGGACGCGGCCACGCATCTGCAGAAAGGCCAGATGACCGACACGCCGGTGCACACGCAATTCGGCTGGCACGTCATTCGTGTCGACGACGTGCGCGACGTCACGCCGCCGCCGCTCGAACAGGTGCGCCCGCAGATCGTGCAGCAGATCCAGCAGGAAAAGCTGCAAGCGTTCGAAGAAGGTTTGCGCAAGAACGCGAAGATTCAGTAAGCGTCGCTGCTGCGATTTTCAGCTTCATATGACAAAGCCGCCCGAGGGCGGCTTTGTTGTTTCTGCGTCTGGCGCATGCGGCGCATGCGGCGCTTGGTGAGGCCGGCGCTCGCGAAAACCAGGCCACGCGCAGCGGCCTCGTCTCGCGTGTATCGACGCCTATCAGTCCAGCCAGCGACGCGCGTTCTGGAACACCCGCAGCCACGGGCTCGCGTCAGTGCTGCCCTCGCCCCAGCCCGCCGGATGCCAGCTCATCTGCACCGCGCGATGCACGCGCTCGGTGTGCGGCATCAGCACCGTGAAGCGGCCATCCGGCGTGGTGACGGACGTGATGCCGTTCGGCGAACCGTTCGGGTTGAACGGATACTGCTCGGTCGCCTGACCACGGTGATCGACGTAACGCATCGCCACCGCGACCTTCGACGCATCGCCCTGCTGCGAGAAGTCTGCGAAACCCTCGCCGTGCGCGACCGCGACCGGAATGCGCGAGCCTTCCATGCCGGCGAAGAAAATCGACGGCGACGCCTCGACCTGCACCAGCGAGAAGCGCGCTTCGAATTTCTCCGATTTGTTGCGCGTGAACTTCGGCCAGGCCTGCGCGCCGGGAATCATGGACGCGAGGCTGCTCATCATCTGGCAGCCGTTGCAGATGCCGAGCGCGAAGGTATCTTCGCGGCCGAAGAACGCCGCGAACATCTCGGCCAGTTGCGCGTTGAAGCGGATCGCCTTCGCCCAGCCCTCACCGGCGCCAAGCGTGTCGCCATACGAGAACCCGCCGCACGCCACCGCGCCCGCGAAGTCCGCGAGATTGGCGCGGCCCGCGAGCAGGTCGCTCATGTGCACGTCGTGCGCGTCGAAACCGGCGCGGTCGAATGCGTAGGCCGTTTCCAGATGCGAGTTCACGCCCTGCTCGCGCAGGATCGCCACGCGCGGACGCGCGCCCTTGCCCACATACGGCGCGGCGACGTCTTCAGCCGGATCGAAGCTCAGCACCGGCGTGATGCCGGGGTCGGCGGCGTCGAGCAGCGCGTCGTATTCGGCGTCGGCGCAAGCGGGATTGTCGCGCAGGCGCGCAATGCGCCAGCTCACTTCGCTCCATGCACGATGCAGTTCAGTGCGCGGCGCTCCGTACACCTTCTTCGCGTCGCGATAGATTTCGATCGCGTCGCGATCGTTGATCTTGCCGATCACGTGCGAGCAGGCGGACAGACCATGCTCGCGCAACGCAGCGAGCACCGCGTCGCGATCCGCCGCGCGCACCTGCACCACGGCGCCGAGTTCTTCGGTGAAGAGCGCCCGGATCGTGCGGTCTTCGCGACGGCCGCTCGTCTGCTTCGCCCAGTCTTTCGCGTCGCCGTAATCCGACTCATGGTGCGGATCGAGCACCAGCATGTCCACGTTCAGCGATACGCCGACGTGACCCGCGAACGCCATTTCGCACACGGTCGCCCACAGGCCGCCGTCCGAGCGATCGTGGTAAGCGAGCAGCTTGCTGTCGCTGTTCAACGCCTGGATCGCGCTGAAGAAACGCTTGAGGTCTTCCGGATCGTCGATATCGGGCACCGTGTCGCCGATCTGCTGCGTGACCTGCGCGAGCACACTGCCGCCCAGACGATGCTTGCCGCGGCCGAGATCGATCGCGATCAGCACCGATTCGCCCACGCCTTCTTCGCCGCTCGGGCGACGCAGTTGCGGCGTGAGATGACGGCGCACGTCTTCAACGGGCGCGAAGGCCGAGATGATCAGCGAGACCGGCGCGACGACTTCCTTGGCCACGCCGCGCTCTTCCCACTTGGTGCGCATGGACAGCGAATCCTTGCCGACCGGAATGCTGATGCCGAGCGCCGGGCACAGTTCCATGCCGATCGCCTTCACCGTGTCGTAAAGGGCGGCGTCTTCGCCCGGCGCGCCGCACGCGGCCATCCAGTTTGCCGACAGCTTGAGTTTGTCGAGCGACGCGATCGGCGCCGCCGCGATGTTCGTGACCGCCTCGCCAACCGCCATGCGGCCCGACGCCGGTGCATCGATCACGGCGAGCGGCGTGCGCTCGGCCATCGTCATGGCTTCGCCGCGCAAGCCCGCGTAGTCCATGGTCGTAATCGCGACGTCGGCCACCGGCACTTGCCACGGGCCGACCATCTGGTCGCGCGCGGTCGTGCCGCCCACCGAACGGTCGCCGATGGTGATGAGGAACGACTTGCTCGCGACCGTCGGATGACGCAGCACGCTCACCGCGACCTCGGACAGCGCGATGCCGGTCACGTCCACTGGTTCGAGCTTCGTCTCGACGCGCTTCACGTCGCGATGCATGCGCGGCGCCTTGCCGAGCAGCACTTCCATTGGCATGTCGACCGGCTGGTGCGCGTTGTCGCCCTTCACTTCGGGATCGACCAGCTTCAGCTGACGCTCGGCCGTGGCCGTGCCGATCACCGCGAACGGGCAGCGCTCGCGCTCGCACATGGCTTCGAAGGCAGGCAGATCGGCCGGCGCGATGGCGAGCACATAGCGTTCTTGCGCCTCGTTCGACCAGATCTCGCGCGGCGACAGGCCACTTTCTTCGAGCTGGATCTTGCGCAGGTCGAAAAGCGCACCCTTGCCCGCGCCGTCGACCACTTCCGGGAACGCATTCGACAACCCGCCCGCGCCCACGTCGTGAATGCTCAGAATCGGGTTCTTGTCGCCGAGCTGCCAGCACGCGTTGATGACTTCCTGCGCGCGCCGCTCGATTTCCGGGTTGCCGCGCTGCACCGAGTCGAAGTCGAGTTCGGCGGTATTCGTGCCGGTCGCCATGGAGCTCGCCGCGCCGCCACCCATGCCGATGCGCATGCCCGGGCCGCCGATCTGGATCAGGAGCGAGCCTTCCGGCAAGTCGTGCTTGTGCGTGTGCTGATCCGAAATATTGCCGATGCCGCCCGCGATCATGATCGGCTTGTGATACCCGCGCACCACGCCCGCCACGTTCTGCTCGTACGCGCGGAAATAGCCGCCCAGATTCGGCCGGCCGAATTCGTTGTTGAACGCTGCGCCGCCGAGCGGGCCGTCGATCATGATTTGCAGCGGCGAAGCGATCCGGTCGGGACGGCCATATGCTTCGTGCTTCTCGTCCGGATTGCGATGCGCGAGCGGCTGGGCGACGTCGCGTGCGTTTTCCCAGCTTTCGTTGCCGTCCGGCAATTCGAGATTCGACACCGTGAAGCCCGCGAGGCCCGCCTTCGGACGCGCGCCGCGGCCGGTCGCGCCTTCGTCGCGGATCTCGCCGCCCGCGCCGGTCGCGGCGCCGGGGAACGGCGAAATCGCGGTCGGGTGGTTGTGCGTTTCCACCTTCATCAGCGTGTGGGTGAGTTCGACGCTGCGGCGATAGTGCTCCGCCAGCTCGTTGCCGCCGATCTCATCCGCCGTGCGCGGGAACCAGCGCTCGGCCATGCCGCCTGCCATGATCGCCGAGTTGTCCGAATACGCGACGATCGTACCTTGCGGATTCAGCTTTTCGGTGTTGCGGATCATGTTGAAGAGCGAGATGTCCTGCTTCTCGCCGTCGATAGTCCAGTCCGCGTTGAAAATCTTGTGGCGGCAGTGCTCGCTGTTGGCCTGCGCGAACATCATCAGCTCGACGTCGGTCGGATTGCGGCCGAGTTTCGTGAAGGCGTCGACCAGGTAGTCGATTTCGTCGTCGGCGAGCGCGAGGCCCAGTTCCACGTTCGCGGCTTCCAGCGCGCCGCGGCCGTGGCCGAGCACATCGACGGTTTGCAGCGGCTTGGCCGGCAGTTCGTCGAACAGATGCAGCGCATGGTCGCGCGACGGCGCGACGCTTTCCGTCATGCGGTCGTGCAACGCCACGGCGACGGCCTGGCGCGCTTCGTCGGACAGCGCCTTCTTGCCGCCGAGCAGGCCGCTCTTCAACGTGACCGTGTACTCGACGCCGCGCTCGATGCGGCGCACCTGCGTGAGTCCGCACAGATGCGCGATATCCGTTGCCTTGCTGGCCCACGGCGACACTGTGCCGAAGCGCGGCACCACCAGAAACGTTTCGGCCGCGCCGCGCTCTTTGGTGTCTTCGAGCGGGTGGCCGTAGTGCATCAGCGCCTCGATCTTCGCGTTGTCTTCAGCGGAAAGCGGGGTCTGGGCGTTGACGAAGTGCAGATATTGCCCGCGCACGCCCGTGATGTTCGGGTCGATGCGCGTAAGCGTTTCGAGCAGGCGGGTTTGACGGAAATCGGAAAGGGCCGAAGCGCCGGGGAAACACGAGAAGTGGGCCATGGACTTGACGTTGCGTCGCTCAATGATGCCGAAGAGTCGCGCGTGATGGCGACATGAGGCGGAAAGGAAGTCCGGGATTATACCCCGGGAACGCGCTTCCAGCGGGCCTCGCCGTGCGTCCGGCGCGCGTTCGGCGTGGGTTTCGCGCGGGTTCTCCACGGGTGTCGGGCAGGTTCTGGAGCGCTTCGGCGCGGCTTTGGCGCAAACGCCGGGCACGCCGCGAACGGCGCGCATCCACACGCCGCGCGTGACCGCGCGCGGGCTTTGACTGCTATCATTCGGCGTTTCATCAGATCGGCGTGAGCAAGGTTCGAGCCTTGCCGCCGGCGCCATGTCGCAAAGCGTGCGCGGACGAAATCCGGCCATCACGCATGCGCGTCAGGTCCGGCCGCGCCGCATGTCACGCCTCGCGGGGTTCGCCCATTGGCACCCCGCACGGCAAATCGAATCAGAAGAATGGATGTCATCGTCATCGGCGGCGGGATTGCGGGCGTCGCCACCGCTTATCAGCTGCGCGCGGCCGGCCATCGGGTCTGCGTCGTCGAGCGCCACGCCACCGTCGCGCAAGGCGCGACTTATGGGCACGGGGGCACGGTTCTGCCCACGCCGCTCGACGTCTGGTTCGGCCCGACCTTCATGGCGAGCCGCCACAATGCCAGAAACGGCGTGATCAGCAAGCCGGGCTTCAACGGGCCGGCGCGCCAGTTCGTCAAGACGCTCGCGCAATTTCAGCAGCCGGACCAGTTCGAGAGCCAGTACGGTCGGCTGCGTCCGCTCATCGAGTCGTCGCGCGAAACGATGGCGGACATGGAAGCGCGCTTCGGCTTCGAGTTCGAGCAGACGAACGGCGTCCTGTATCTGGTTCGCGCCGCCGAGGAGTGGGAGCAGTTGCAGCCCGCGCTCGGCCTGCTCGCGCGCTATGAGGTGCCGCACCATGTGCTGAGTCCCGCCGAATGCGCAGCCTACGAACATTCGGTACGCACGGAGCCGGAATTCGCGGGCGGCGTGCTGTTCGATCACGAGCGCACCGCCAATTGCCCGCTCTTCTCGAAACTGGTCAAGCAGACGCTCGATAGCCAGGGCGGCGTGCAGTTTCTGGTCGGCTGCGAGGTCTCGTCGATCCGCCTCGACGGCCAGCGCGCCGCGGTGGAACTCGCGACACGGCCGGGCGCGAAGTCCCGTTCGCGCGAAGTCGACGTGATCCAGGCCGACGCGGTCGTGGTCGCCGCCGGTCACGGCAGCCTCGCCCTGCTTGAACGGCTCGGCTTGCGGCTGCCGCTGCATCCGCTGCGCCTGCATACGCTCGTCGCGCCGATCGCGCATGAGGAATGCGCGCCGCACGTGGCGATCGTGGACGCTGTCAAGCGCATCACGATCAGTCGCATGAACCATCGCCTGCGGATTGCGGGCGGCGCCGTTCTGCAGAGCGCCGCTCAGATCGACAAGCCGCTCGGCGAAGCGGTGACCGAGGAAGCCCTCGCGCTGCTCGGCCAGGCGACGCACGACTGGATTCCCGGCGCGGCGCGCATTTCGGCGGCGTTGCCGTGGGAAGGCATCAGGCTGTTATCGCCCGACGGCTTGCCGGTGATCGGCAACGCGCTGCATCCAAGGCTTTTCGTCAATGTGGGACATGGTCCCGCGGGCTGGGGCCTCGCGTGCGGCGCGGGCAGGCTGATTGCCGATCTGGTCGCGGGGAAGGCGCCGGAGTTGCCCGAGGACACGCTCGCCGCGTTGCGGCCGGGGCGGTTCTAGGCGGCGTGCCGCGTGGTGGCGGCCGGGTTCGCGTCGGCGGTTCGGCCGCCCCCCGCCGACGCGCTGTGCCTTTCCGCAGCCCTCTGCGCCCTCTGCGCCCTCTGCGCCGTCTGCGCCCCGCCGTGCAAAATCGCCCTGCATTCAATCGACGCATGACGCGTCCATCGGCACTACCATAGCGATTCCAGAGCTTTCGCACCTCGCACGAGGTGCCCGCCTTGCCTCGCCATGACCGAAGCCGCCCCCACGCCGCCGACACTGCTCCGCCCTGACAGCCGCGCCCTGCCGCTGCTCACGCTGACCGACTTGCGGATCGCCGAATCGCAGTCCGCCGCGGTATTGCCCGCGCACACGCTGATGGGCCGCGCCGGCAAGGCGGCCGCCAGCTTCCTCGTCGAGCGGATCACGCGCGACACGTCGGTTGAAAAGTCGAAACAGCGCGTGTGGCTGATCGCCGGCCCCGGCAACAATGGCGGCGACGCGCTGATTCTCGCCACCGAGCTGCACAAGGCCGGCATCGCCGTGGAACTGTGCATGCCCGTCGACGCGAAACCCGACGACGCCCGCTGGGCGCTCGACGCCGCTCGCGCCGCCGGCGTCGCAATTACGGCGGCGCCGCCCGCTTCGCTCGACGCTTACACGTGGCTCGTCGACGGCATGTTCGGCATCGGCCTCACGCGTTCGCTCGAAGGCGTATTCGCGGCCGCCGCGCGCCTGCTTTCGCAACGAACCCAAGCGCGCCCGCGCACCGGCGGCGTGCTCGCGCTCGACGTGCCAAGCGGGCTCGACAGCGACACGGGCACGATCGTCGGCGATGGCGGCAGCGCCGTGCGCGCCACGCACACGATTACCTTTATCGCCGCCAAACCCGGCCTGTTCACGGCGCAGGGGCGCGACCTCGCCGGCGCGGTGACGGTCGCGCCGATCGGCGTCGAGTACAAAGCGCGCGGCGCCGTGCAACTGAACGCGCCCGAACTGTTCGCCGGCTTCCTGCCGCCGCGCGATTTCGCGACCAACAAGGGCACGTTCGGCAGTCTCGCGGTGGTCGGCGGCGATACCGGCATGTGCGGCGCGCCGATTCTCGCGGCGCGCGCGGCGCTCTACACGGGCGCCGGAAAAGTGCACGTCGCGCTGCTGGGCGCGGGCGCGCCGCCCTACGATCCGCCGCATCCCGAACTGATGATGCATGCCGTCGACGATTTGCCGCTCGACAAGATGGATGCGCTCGCGCTCGGCTGCGGCATGGGTCATGGCGAGCGCGCCACGCGCGTAATGCACGACGTGCTCCGGCTCGATGTGCCAAAACTCTTCGATGCCGACGCGCTCAATCTGATCTCGAAAGATGCGGCGCTCGCCGCCGAAGTGACCGCACGCGGCGCGCAAGGCGATCCGTGTCTGCTGACGCCGCATCCGCTCGAAGCCGCGCGCCTTCTCGGCACCGATGCCGCCGGTGTGCAGCGCGACCGCCTCGGCGCGGCGCGCGCGCTCGCCGCACGCTTTGCCGGCGTGGTCGTGCTGAAAGGGACCGGCACGATCATCGCCGCTCCCGACGGCCGTCTCACGATCAATCCGACCGGCAATGCCGCGCTCGCCACGGGCGGCACCGGCGACGTGCTCGGCGGGATCATCGGCGCCCTGCTCGCGCAACACCTGCCCGGCTATGAAGCGGCGCTGGCGGGTGTCTACCTGCACGGACTCGCCGCCGACACGCTCAGCGCAGAAGGCCACGGCCCGGCCGGGTTGACGGCCGGCGAACTCGCGCCGATGGTGCGGAGCTTGCTGAACCGGCTGTTCTATCCGCCGACGCAGCCGTGAGGCGACACTGAGCGGTCCGTGAAAGCCATGCGGCATGTGCCCACGTCAAAGCGCTGCCGCCCGTCACACAACGCCGTTATACTGGAGAACTGCGTGGCAACGACGTAGCGAGTACGTGCCGGCCGCGCCGCGGCAGCGCGGACGAACCGTTGAATTCACCGCGCAATTGCGCCGCGCGCGGCATCGAGTCCTCGCGAATTGCGACGAAACTGACAAGCGCTCACCACAGCCAGCTTCGGAAATTTCAGCGCGAACCGGGCCCGCGCGGCCTCGCTCTAACAGCATCGTTGCATCATCCTCGGCGGCGCTTCGCGCGCGCCTTTCTTCGTGCCCTTGGTTAGACGGACGCTATGACCCAGAACTCGCCCCCCTCCTGGTCCTCGCTGCAAACGCATTACGAGCAGATTCGCCATGCGCACCTGCGCGACTGGTTCGCCCCCGAGAACGATCCCGCCCCGACCCGCGCCGAGCGCTTTGCGTTCGCGGGCGGCGGTCTCGCGGCCGATTTCTCGAAGAACCGCATCACCGACGAAACCCTGAAACTGCTCGTGCAACTTGCCCGCGAAGCCGGTGTCGAGAAGCGTCGCGACGCGATGTTCGCGGGCGAAGTCGTCAATCCCACCGAAGGCCGCGCCGCGCTGCACACTGCGTTGCGCGCGAGCAGTCCGAACGCGCCGTTCCATGCCGAAGTGCAGGCCGAGCGCGCGAAAATGGCCGCGTTCGCCGAGCAGGTGCGCGGCGGCGCATGGACCGGCTATACGGGCAAGCGCATCCGTCATGTGGTGAACATCGGCATCGGCGGCTCGGATCTGGGGCCGAAAATGGTCGTGCATGCGCTGCATCACCTGGCCACGCCGGAGATCGCCACGCACTTCGTGTCGAACGTCGACGGCGCGGATCTCTACAACGTGATGCAGCAGATCGATCCCGAAGAAACGCTCGCCATCATCGTTTCGAAAACCTTCACCACGCTCGAAACCATGACCAACGCGCGCTCGCTGCGCGACTGGTTCATCGAAAAGGGCTGTCCGGAAAACGCGCTCGCCAGGCACTTCGTCGGCGTGTCGGCGAATCCTGCCGAGGTCGTCAAGTTCGGCATTGCGAAAGAAAATGTCTTCGAGATGTGGGACTGGGTCGGCGGCCGCTATTCGCTGTGGTCCGCCGTCGGTCTGTCGATCATGATCGCGGTCGGTCCGCAGCAGTTCGGCGAATTGCTCGCCGGCGCGAACGACATGGACGAGCATTTCCGCACCGCGCCGCTCGAAAAGAATCTGCCTGTGCTCTTCGGCATGATCGGCATCTGGTATCGCAACTTCTTCGGCTCGCAAAGCTATCTCGTCGCGCCGTATTCGGAAGCGCTGCATTTCCTGCCGTCGTATCTGCAACAACTGGAAATGGAAAGCAACGGCAAATCGGCGCGACTGGACGGCGCGATGGTCGACTATCCGACCTCCGCGGTGACGTGGGGCGAACCGGGCACGAACGGTCAGCATGCGTTCTTCCAGATGCTGCATCAAGGCCCGACCATCGTGCCGATCGACTTTATCGCCGTGTTGACGCCCGAGCACCCGCTCGTCAGCCATCACCCGAAACTGCTCGCCAACTGCTTCGCGCAGAGCGAAGCGCTGATGCTCGGCCGCACGCTCGAAGAAGCGAAAAAGGTGGCCGGTCCGGACAAGCCGGAACTCGCGCCGCACCTCGTTTTCCCGGGCAACCGTCCCACCACCACCCTGCTGGTCGACGCGCTCACCGCGCGTTCCCTCGGCGCATTGATCGCGCTGTACGAGCACAAGGTGTTGGTGCAGGCGTCGGTGTGGAACATCAACCCTTTCGATCAATGGGGCGTCGAGTTGGGCAAGATTCTCGGCAAGGTAGTCGAGGCCGATCTGACGGCGGCCAACGTAGACGAGAAGAAGCACGACTCGTCTACGTCGGCATTGATCGCGCGGGCGCGCGCGGCTTTGAAGCGTTGAGTTGCCTTGATCTGCGTGGTGTAGCGTGAAATGAAAAAGCGGGCCCTTCGGGGCCCGCTTTGCATTTGTTGGCGTCGCGCTTAAACGCTACGCGATGTTCACGCGAGACGCCCCGCCTCGATCGTCACCGTGGTATCGCAGCGGCGCGCCAACTCGACGTCGTGCGTGACGAGAATCAGCGTCGCGCCGTTCGCGCGGTTCATCTCGAACATCAGGTCGATCACTGCGTGGCCGGTGGCTGCATCGAGACTGCCGGTCGGTTCGTCCGCGAAAAGAATGGCTGGATGCGTGACGAACGCGCGCGCCAACGCAACGCGTTGCTGCTCGCCGCCCGACAACAGCTTCGGATAATGGGCAGTGCGCTGCCCCAGGCCGACCTGGTCGAGCAAGCCGCGCGCGCGCAATCCCGCCTCGCGTGTGCCGATGCCGCCTTGCAGTTCGAGCGGCAACGTAACGTTTTCGAGCGCCGTCAAATGCGGCATCAACTGGAACGACTGGAACACGAAACCGACCGAGCCGCTGCGCAGCGCGGCGCGCTCGTCTTCGTTCAACGTGGTGAGTTCGCGGCCGAGCAGCCGAACCGAGCCGGAACTCGCGCTGTCCAATCCTGCGAGCAGGCCGAGCAGCGTAGACTTGCCCGACCCGGATGCGCCGACTATCGCCACGCTGCTGCCGGCTTCGATAGCCAGGTCGATGTTGTCGAGAATCGTGAGTTCGCCAGTCGCATCCTTAACCTTCTTGCACAAACCCCGCACTTCAATGACTGGATCAGTTTTGTTTAGCATGGTGAAGCGTAGGTTGAAATTGCGCGCCATCAAGTTGCGCGCGAATGCGCTGACGAATGCGCACGCCAGCGTGCACCTCAGTGTGCACACCAAGGCAACGCGCCGAGCCGCAATCGGCTCAACCGTCGTGGCCGCCGCCTTCTTTTCAGCGACGTTCGCGGCGAAGGCCGCCACTGCGCCGGAGCCGGCCAAGCCGGTGATCGTGGTGCTCGGCGACAGCGTCTCCGCCGAATACGGCTTGCCCCGCGACACGGGCTGGGTTGCCTTGATGCGCCAGCGTCTCACTGAAGAGCGAATTGATTATAGCGTCGCCAATGCCAGCATCAGCGGCGACACGACGAGCGGCGGACGGGCCCGCTTGCCCGCGCTCATGCAACGTTTGAAGCCGAGCATTGTGATTGTCGAACTGGGCGCCAACGATGCCTTGCGCGGCGTGCCGCTTTCCACGACAGAAGACAACTTGCGCACGATCGTCGAAGAGGCTCAGCAAGGTCATGCGAAGGTCGTGCTGGTCGGCATGTACGTGCCGCCTAACTACGGCCCGGACTACACACAAAAGTTCCACGGCCTCTACGGGCAGCTCGCGAAGCAATTTCGCGTGCCGCTCGTGCCCTTCCTGCTCGCGGGTATTGCCGACAAGCCCGACATGTTCCAGGCCGATCAGATTCATCCGACACAACAGGCACAGCCGGTGCTGCTCGAAAACGTGTGGCCCTTCGTCAAGCCACTCCTTCGTACAAGTGCGCAGCGCTGACAGGCTGCGAGTCACTTGTTTCCGTAAATAGCGGGAACACGAGCCGGCGAGGTCGATCTGACGCTTTCGCCATCCCGTGTAACCGGCTCGATTTCGACCTATCAGGAGATAACGTGAAATACCTACCGTTAATCGCTTTGAGCGTGGCAATTTCTGCCGGCGCCGCTCAACCGCCCGCGGGCGTCCAGTCCGTCGGCCAAAGTCAGCACCCGCCGAAGGCTGTTGCCACCTGCATCGCGCACAAGTGGGCGGACGGCATGCAGCAGCAAGTCGTGTCGCAAGACACGATGGCCAACGATCAAGCTGTCGATGTGTACGTGCCCGGCCAGCAGCCGCCTAACGGCGCCGCCGCCGTGGTGCGTCCTGCACCCTCCGGAAAGGGCTCGTGGGTCGGCTTCCGCGCGAACGGCGCGGCCGGCAGCGACGCCACCAGCGCAATCAGTTCGTGCCTGTGATCGCGAGGCCGTGAGGCGCCAGTCTGAACGAGTATCCCGAAATGAAAAAGCCCCGCATTGGCGGGGCTTTTTTTGTGTTTGCGACGTTGCGCGAGTGTGTTGCGCCTGTTCTTACTCGTCGCCTGCCTGCGCGTTGCTGCTGCTGAGCGAGCCGTAGAACTTCACCTTGGAACGCTGGCGCAGCGCCTGAACGTAGGCCTCGGCTTCCGACTGCGATTCCACCTGCGCGATCTGCTGCTGCGCCGCGGCGAGACGCTGCGGCTCGACGGCACCGCCGGCCACAACTGAATTCACGCGATAGATCGCATAGCCATCGACGCCGAGATCCACGCCGACATAAGCAGGCAGCTTTTGCGCATCGGCCTTGTAGATCGCGCTCAATGCGGCGGGAGGCACGCCTTGCGCGTCATTGCGCGAGACTTTCAAGGGTGACGAGAAACCCGTGGTGGCCTTCGACTTTTCAAAGTCGGCGAGCTTTGCGATGCCGTCCTTATGCGCCGCATCGTCCGACTGAACCGCGATCACTTTTTGACGCACGGCGTCCTTGATCGTGTCGAGCGCCGGCACAGCCGCAGCCTTGTAGTCGGTGACGTGCGCCGCGATCAGCGTGTTGCTGCCGACGTCGATAGCCTGCGTGTTGTTGCGCGCCGTAGTCGAGTCGTTTGCAAACACCGCGGCGAGGAACTTCGCATTGTTCAGCGGGCTGTCGGGCGGCAGCTTCGGATCGGGCTGCGGCGTGATCGTGGCCGTCTGCACTTGCAGCTTGTACTTGTCGGCGGCGGGTTGCAGACTCTTCGCCTTTTCATACACGATCGACGTGAAGCCTTCCGAGTCGTCGTTGAACGCCTTGCTCGCGAGCTGCGTCTTGAGGTCTCGTGCGATCTGATCCTTCACTTCGTCGAAAGGCTTGGTCACCGCCGGCTTCAGGTCGGTCACCTTGACGATGTGATAACCGAAGTCGGTCTGCACGATGCCGCTGACTTCGTCCTTCTTGAGCGCGAACACCGCGTCGTCGAACGCCTTGCCGCCTGCGATCATGCCGGGGCCGAAGTAGCCAAGATCGCCACCCTTTGCCGCCGAGCCGGGATCCTGCGAGTTCTGCTGCGCGATCTGCGCGAATTGATCGGGATGCGCCTTGATCTGGGCGAGCAACTCTTCAGCCTTCTGCTTTGCCTTCGCCTTGTCGGCCGCGCTCGCGTCTTTCGGCGCGGAGATCAGGATGTGGCTCGCCCGCACCTGTTCCTCTGTGCGGAAATGGGCGATGTTCTCGTCGTAGTACTTTTTCAGATCCGCGTCGCCAGGCTGCGCGGCCACCGCGAGCGTGGCCGGCGACATCACGAGGTATTGGATTGTGGCCGTGGCCGGGGTGGCGAAGTCGTTGCGATGCGCGTCGTAATACGCTTGCACCTGCGCGTCGGTCGGCTGGACCTTCGCTGCATAGTCACGCGGATGGAACGCGATGCCCTGCACTTCGCGCTGCTGCTCGGCAAGCTCGGTCAGATGCTGCGCGAGTGTTTTCGATGTGAAGGCGCTGCCTTGAATGCTGGCGGGCAACTGCTGGGTCGCGATGCTGTAGCGCACGCGCTCGTCGTACTGATCCGGCGTCATGCCCTGCATGGCAAGCAGTTGCTTGTAACGGTCGACGTCGATCGAGCCGTCGGGATTCTTCAGCGACGAGATCACCGGATCGTTCAACAGCGTCCGGCGCACGGCGTCGTCCGACGCGGTGAGGTGCAGGCGTTGCGTTTCATCGGCCAGCACGCGCTGCTCGATCAGGCCATCCAGCATTTCGCTGCGGCGCTCAGGCGTGTCGAACGCCTTGATGTCGAACTGCGCGCCGAGCATCTGACGGGCGCGGTCGAGTTGCTGACGCATCGCGTTGTCGTACTCCGCCCGCGTGATCTTGTGACCGTTGACGCTCGCGACGTTTGCGCTTTCGTCAAAGAAGCCGCGAAAGCCCTGAATACCCACAAAACCCAGCCCCGGCACAATGACGAGGATGAGCATGACCATCATCAGGCGTTTGTGATTGCGGAAAAAATCGAGCATGCGTGAGTGCCAAAAACAGAACGCCCGATCTTACAACAGCGGGCAATAAAAAAGGCGAACCGGAGTTCGCCTTTCGAGGATATTGGCGGAGTGGACGGGACTCGAACCCGCGACCCCCGGCGTGACAGGCCGGTATTCTAACCGACTGAACTACCACTCCTTGTACTGCGCTTGTTACTGCGCTTGTTACTGCGCTTGTTACTGCGCTTGTTACTGCGCTTGTTACTGCGCTTATCACACAGTGACTGTGCACCGTGACAGCTACAAAACACACGGCGAAAGAAGATTGTAGCTGAAACAGCAATGTGTTCGCAACTTTTGCCGCTTTAGTTTGGCCACGAATAACGCGTGAAATGGCGACAGGGGAAACATCGTCACGCTGCACTACGCGCCGTTTTTTAACGCTTGAGCGCGGCCAATAAAAAACCCGCATAGCCAATAGCCGTGCGGGTTTTCAGATACTTCACATGCTCCCGAAGCAACGATCGCGAAACGAATGGTGGGTGCTGAGAGGCTCGAACTCCCGACCTACGCCTTGTAAGGGCGCCGCTCTACCAACTGAGCTAAGCACCCGTTTCGCAAATCTCCGCAAATGCTGCGGGCTTCTGCTTTGCTGCTTGTCGAGCCAGTGAAACCGGCGCTTCATCAAGCAGCAAGCCCGTTAGTTTAGCGCATCCTTCAGAGCTTTGCCAGGCCTAAATTTGGGAACCTTGGCCGCCTTGATTTTGATCGCGTCGCCGGTGCGCGGATTGCGACCCGTGCGAGCCGTGCGCTTGCCGACAGCAAATGTACCGAAACCGACCAAGGTCACCGAACCGCCCTTCTTCAACGTGCCTTTCACACCGCCGATCACAGCGTCGAGCGCGCGGCCGGCCGCCGCCTTGGAAATATCCGCTTGCTGCGCGATGTGGTCGATCAATTCCGTCTTGTTCATCCTACCCCCGAGAATGTTTTGGCAACCGATGCGGCGCTCTGTAGCGCCTGCAATCGTCTGGCCGGCGGGCAACGCCGGGCCGAGTCATTAGAAAGGGCCGAAACTGGCGTGTCAACCGGGATTGAGCCTGATTCTAAAGCCGATATTGATCAACCCACGTTGCTTCATTCGATGCGCGCACAACCAAATGCGCCCCTCATCGCGCCCCTCCTCAAATGATGGGAAAACGCGTGAACAAACGCGTCTTCTCGATTTACCCGGCGCATAAAAAAACCCGCGGTCGTTCAGACCGCGGGTTCTTGTCAGCGAAGCGTCTCGCTTAAAAGCTTAATGCTTCACAACGTCCGTCGCTCCCGATTCCTTGCCCGGCTCGGCCGCGACCGGCGACGCCGGCTTCGGCTCTTCTTCCGGCAACGGCGCCGGTACGCGCTCGAGGGCCAGTTCGAGTACCTTGTCGATCCAGCGGACCGGCACGATCTCGATCGAGTTCTTCACGTTGTCCGGAATCTCCGTCAGGTCCTTGACGTTTTCTTCCGGGATCAGCACGAGTTTGATACCGCCGCGATGTGCCGCGAGCAGCTTCTCCTTCAGACCGCCGATCGGCAACACTTCGCCACGCAACGTGATTTCACCCGTCATCGCGACGTCGGCGCGCACCGGAATACCGGTCAACACCGACACCAGCGCGGTCGTCATCGCGATGCCGGCCGAAGGACCGTCTTTCGGGGTTGCGCCTTCCGGCACGTGGATGTGAATGTCCTGTTTCTCGAACGCTTCGTCCTTGACACCCAGACGACGCGAGCGCGAACGCACGACGGAACGCGCCGCTTCGACGGATTCCTTCATCACGTCGCCGAGCGAACCCGTACGGATCACATTGCCCTTGCCCGGCATCACCGCGGCTTCGATGGTCAGCAGATCGCCCCCCACTTCCGTCCACGCGAGACCCGTGACCTGACCAACCTGATTTTCCTTCGCAGCCAGACCGAAGTCGTACTTGCGCACGCCGAGGAACGTGTCGAGATTGCTGCCGTCGACCTTCACCGCGCCCTCCGCCTTTTTCAGCAGAAGCATCTTCACGACCTTGCGGCAGATCTTCGACACTTCACGCTCGAGCGAACGCACGCCCGCTTCACGCGTGTAGTAGCGAATGATGTCGCGGATCGCCGTTTCGGTCACATCGACCTCGCCATCCTTGAGGCCGTTGTTCTTCTTCTGCTTCGGCAACAGATAACGCTGCGCGATGCTGACCTTCTCGTCTTCCGTGTACCCCGACAGACGGATCACTTCCATCCGGTCGAGCAGCGGCGGCGGAATATTCAGCGAGTTCGAAGTCGCGACGAACATCACGTCCGACAGATCGAAGTCGACTTCGACGTAGTGATCGGCGAACGTGTGGTTCTGTTCCGGATCGAGCACTTCCAGCAATGCCGACGACGGATCGCCGCGGAAATCCTGTCCCATCTTGTCGACTTCGTCGAGCAGGAAGAGCGGATTGCGCACGCCGACCTTGGTCAGGCTTTGCAGAATCTTGCCCGGCATCGAACCGATATACGTACGACGGTGGCCGCGAATCTCGGCTTCGTCACGCACGCCGCCCAACGCCATACGCACGAATTTGCGGTTGGTTGCGCGAGCGATCGACTGACCCAGCGACGTCTTACCGACACCCGGAGGCCCAACGAGGCACAGGATCGGCGCCTTGACCTTGTCGACGCGTTGCTGGACCGCGAGATACTCGAGAATGCGTTCCTTCACCTTCTCGAGACCGAAGTGATCTTCGTCGAGCACGCGTTCCGCATTCGAGAGGTCGTTGTTGACCTTGCTCTTCTTGCGCCACGGCAAGCCGATCAGCGTGTCGATATAGTTGCGCACGACCGTGGCTTCCGCCGACATTGGCGACATCAGCTTGAGCTTCTTCAGCTCGGCGTCGGCCTTCTTCTTGGCTTCCTTCGGCATGCGGGCAGCCGTGATGCGCTTCTCGAGTTCTTCGAGGTCCGCACCTTCTTCGCCTTCGCCGAGTTCCTTCTGGATCGCCTTGACCTGTTCGTTCAGGTAGTACTCGCGCTGGCTCTTCTCCATTTGACGCTTGACGCGCCCACGGATGCGCTTTTCGACCTGCAGGATGTCGATTTCGGCTTCGAGTTGCGCGAGCAGATGCTCGAGTCGCTCGATCACCGGGAACATCTCGAGGATGTGCTGCTTCTGGTCGAGCTTGAGCGGCAGATGCGCCGCGATGGTGTCGGCCAGACGCCCGGCTTCGTCGATACCCGACAGCGACGTCAGAATCTCCGGCGGAATCTTCTTGTTCAGCTTCACATACTGGTCGAACTGCGACACGATCGCGCGACGCAGCGCCTCGGTTTCAGCGCTGTCGGCGTGGTCGGGTTCGAGCGGCATGACTTCGCACGAGAACTGCGTTTCCTGTTCTTCGATGGAAAGTGTCTTCGCGCGCTGCAAACCTTCGACGAGCACTTTCACAGTGCCATCGGGCAGCTTCAGCATTTGCAGGATGTTGGCGATGCACCCTACTTCGTACATGTCCTTTTCGGTCGGCTCATCTTTCGCAGCCGTTTTCTGGGCGACGAGCATGATGTGCTTGCCGCCTTCCATTGCTGCTTCGAGAGCCTTGATCGACTTCGGGCGGCCTACGAAGAGCGGAATCACCATGTGCGGGAAGACGACTACGTCACGCAGCGGGAGCAGCGGGAGCGTAATGCGTTCCGGCGGGAGGAGTTGGGTTCCTGACATTTCATTTCCCCATGAGTGGAATCAGTTCGTTCGATAGGTGAGGCCGGCAGAAAATATTGCAAGCCTCCGCGTGTGGGAAAAGTTCAGTGACTCCGAAGTTTCAGTGACTCCATAGTGAAAACAACCATTCTGACCACACGATAAACGAAAAAGCCGTTCACGTCGCCATGAACGGCTTTTTGCAGTACCCGAAAGCCGATCAGTTCGAACCCGCGACTTTGGGCGCGTCTTCGTAGATCAATAAGGGTTTGCCGTCGCCGTCAATCACGTTGTCGTCGATAATGACCTTGCTGACGCCTTTCATTTGCGGCAGGTCGTACATTACGTCAAGCAACGCCTGTTCCAGGATGGAACGCAGCCCGCGCGCGCCCGTCTTGCGACGAATCGCCTTGCGCGCCACGGCTTGCAACGCGGCCGGGCGAATTTCAAGCTCGACACGTTCCATGTTGAACAGCTTGTGGTACTGCTTCACCAGTGCATTCTTCGGTTCGACGAGGATTTTCATCAACGCTGCTTCGTCGAGCTTCCCGAGCGTGGCAACCACCGGCAGACGGCCGATCAGTTCGGGAATCAAGCCGAACTTGATCAGATCTTCCGGTTCCACTTCGCGCAGCACTTCGCCGGCGTCGCGGTCCTGCTTGCTTTTCACGCTTGCGCCAAAGCCGATGCCGGTCTTTTCAGTACGATCGACGATGACCTTTTCGAGGCCGTCGAACGCGCCACCGCAAATGAACAGAATGTTGGTGGTGTCGACCTGAATGAAATCCTGATTCGGATGCTTGCGGCCGCCCTGGGGCGGCACCGACGCCATCGTGCCTTCGACCAGCTTCAGCAGCGCCTGCTGCACACCTTCGCCGGACACGTCGCGGGTAATGGACGGGTTGTCGGACTTGCGGCTGATCTTGTCGATTTCGTCGATATAAACAATGCCGCGCTGGGCCTTGTCCACTTCGTAATTGCAGTTCTGCAGCAGCTTCTGGATGATGTTCTCGACGTCCTCACCCACATAACCGGCTTCGGTCAACGTGGTTGCGTCCGCAATGACAAAGGGAACATTCAGAAGCCGTGCGAGCGTTTGTGCGAGCAAGGTCTTGCCCGAACCGGTTGGGCCGATCAGCAGGATGTTGCTCTTGGAAAGCTCGATCTCGTCTTTCTTGTCGAGATGCTTCAGGCGCTTGTAGTGGTTGTACACCGCGACCGCGAGAATTTTCTTCGCGCGTTCCTGACCAATCACATACTGGTCGAGGATTTCACGGATTTCCTGCGGACTCGGCAGATCGGACTTGGACAAGCCCGCTTCGATGCCCGCGCCCGCTGCTTCATCGCGAATGATTTCGTTGCACAGGTCGATACATTCATCACAGATGAACACCGACGGGCCGGCAATCAGTTTCTTGACTTCATGCTGGCTCTTGCCGCAAAACGAGCAATACAACAGCTTCTCGCTGTTAGAACCTTTTTTGTCCGCCATAGATGTGTGAGCCTCCGGACACTCGATTACATGATACGCCGTTTGCCCCAGCCACGCTGTTGGGCGCGGCCGGGCTGAGCAAGGTGACGGCGTTTGCCGCAGGCGCTCGGACGAGACTTGATTATTTCACAACAGATCAGATGCCGGATTTGCCCCGATTTAGCGCAAACCCGTACCCGATCAAGGACGCTTGTGGGCGACCTGGTCGACCAGACCGTAGGCTTGCGCGTCGTCGCCGGACATGAAGTTGTCGCGGTCGGTGTCGCGCGCAATACGCTCAACGGGTTGGCCAGTGTGGTGCGCCAGCAGGTGATTCAGCCGTTCCTTCAAATACAGGATTTCGCGCGCCTGAATTTCGATGTCGGACGCCTGACCGCGTGCACCGCCGAGCGGTTGGTGGATCATTACACGCGAGTTCGGCAGCGCGAAACGCTTGCCCTTCGCGCCTGCCGCCAGCAGGAAAGCGCCCATGCTCGCAGCAAGTCCCATGCACAGCGTGGACACGTCCGGCTTGATGAACTGCATCGTGTCGTAGATCGCCATACCAGCCGACACTGATCCGCCCGGGCTGTTGATGTAGAAGTAGATGTCCTTGTCCGGGTTCTCGCTCTCGAGAAACAGCATTTGCGCGACGACCAGATTGGCAGTCTGATCGTTGACCTCGCCGACCAGGAACACAATGCGCTCCTTGAGCAGACGCGAGTAGATGTCATACGAGCGCTCGCCCCGGCCGCTCGTTTCCACGACGATCGGCACCAGTCCGAGCGCCTGCGCTTCGAGATCCCGGGACGACTGGGAGGTCAACGTGTCCAGCATTTGGGCGCGAAAGGTCATGCAATGGGTCCTTGTCTGGAAATATTCTAAATATTAGATGCTAGACAGGTGTGGTCGACCGCCCCGTATTCAAGTGCACGCCAACTGCACTAAAAAGCAGCACAAAAAAACGGCGTGCGGGCCGTCGCTCCGACAGCCGGCACGCCGTTGCAGCGGCGCTTACGCTTGCGCCGTTGCGCTTGCCAGTTCTTCGAAGCTCACTTCCTTGTCCGACACCTTCGCCTTGCCCAGCACGAAGTCGACGACGTTGGCTTCAACGACGTACGCTTCCATTTCAGCAAGGCGTTGCTGGTTCGAATAATACCAGCGGACGACTTCCTTCGGGTCTTCGTAGCTTTTCGCGAACTCGTCGACTTCCGCGCGGATCTGCTCCGGCTTCGCCTGCAGTTCGTTGGCCTTCACCAGCTCGGCCAGCACGAGGCCCAGCTTGACGCGGCGCTCTGCCTGTTCCTTGAACATCGCGGCCGGAATCGGCGCGTCTTTCGCGTTCGGCACGCCGCGCTGCTCCAGATCCTGGCGAGCCATGGCGACGAGGCGTTCCTGGTCCTGCTCGATCAGCGCGTTCGGCACGTCGAGTTCGGAAATCTTCAGGAGTGCGTCCATCACCTGGTTCTTCACGATAGCTTGCGTGCGGCGCTTCGCTTCGCGCTCCAGATTGTCCTTGATCTCAGCGCGCATCTTGGTCTGATCGCCGTCTTCAATACCGAGCGACTTCGCGAACTCCGCGTCGATTTCCGGCAGATGCGGCCACTCGATCTTTTTCATGGTGATCGTGAATTGCGCCGTCTTGCCCGCCACTTCCTTGCCGTGGTAGTCGGCCGGGAATGCCAGGTCGAATTCCTTCGATTCGCCAACCTTCAGGCCCGTGGCTGCTTTTTCGAATTCCGGCAGCATGCGGCCTTCGCCCAGCACGAACGCGAAGTCTTCGGCACTGCCGCCCTGGAACACTTCACCTTCGATCTTGCCGACGAAGTCCACCGACACGCGATCGCCTTCCTTCGCTGCCGTGTCCGCGCCGCCGTCGCCGTGCTCGCCGGCTTCGCCGCGAGCGTGGAAGTGCACGCGCTGCTTGCGCAGGATTTCCAGCGTGCGGTCGATTTCCGCTTCGCTGATGGTCGTCGTGGTGCGCTCGATTTCAGCCGTGGCGACGTCGCCCAGCTTCACTTCCGGATACACCTCGAAAGTCGCGTCGAACGCGTAATCGCCTTCGGCGGCTTCGGCCTTCGGCGCGAAGCTCGGCTGACCGGCGACGCGCAGGTTCTCGGCGCGGCTGATATCGAAGAATTCCTTGCCGACCTTGTCGCTCAGCACTTCAGCTTCCACCTGGCCCGAATACTGTTGCGTCACCATCTTGAGCGGCACCTTGCCCGGGCGGAAACCCGGCATGCGCACGTTCTTCGCGAGTTGACGGATACGCGAGTCCACTTCCTTCTGCACGGCGTCCTTCGGCAGGGAAATCGTTACGCGGCGTTCGAGCTTGCCGAGGTTTTCAACAACGTTAGCCATGGCTTCAATCGTCCTAAAATTATTCGAGCGAATTCAGTTATCTTCTCCGTGCCGCATTTGCGCGCCTGCGCCGCGGGCTTGCAGGCCACCGGCAGCACGGTTGGGTCCAAAGAGCCGAATATTTTAGCAAACTATTTGCGCGCCTAACCGGGATTCGATGGTTGGGCGCATTTTTATCGGCATTCGCGGCCGGTTCCTGGCTCTTTTTGAGGTGGTTTTGCATTTTGCCGATCAGGCAGCGCGAGCCGTCGCGCACCTCGCGGCGCGTGTCCGACGTCACGGCGATCCTGCTTATGCCTTTCGGCATATTCAGTCGGCGCGCCCATGCTGATAAGCTAGCGAACGCGCTCGGGGTTGTACTTCGTCCGCTGCTTTTTGTGCTGCCGGCCTGAGCCGCCGTTTGGCCCGCCGCCTTGAGCCACCGCCTTACCGCCCGCAACGATACCTACTATCCAGAGACACCATGTCGAATTCGCCGTCCTCGCCTGTCGTCGTCATTGCTCCCGATTCATTCAAAGGCTCGCTCAGCGCCGAACAGGTCGCGCAGGCAATCGCGTCCGGCGTGCGACGCGCCCGCCCGGACGCCGACGTCCGTATCTGCCCGATGGCAGACGGCGGCGAGGGCACGCTCGACGCGATGCTCACGAAGGGCGGCGAGCGCCGCACGCTTGCCGTGAGCGGCGCGGCAGGCCCGGTGCGCGAAGCGCTCACGGGTGTGCTCGCAGACGGCAGCGCGATCGTGGAAACCGCAGAAGTGGTCGGCATCACGGACCCCGTTGGAATGGGCGTGCCGGTCGAATCCCGCAGCACGCGAGGCATGGGCGAAGCGATCAGTGCGCTGCTCGACGTGGGCGTGCGGCGCTTTTTCGTCGCGCTCGGCGGCAGCAGCACGAATGACGGCGGCGCGGGCCTGCTCGCTGGCCTTGGGCTCAAACTGTTCGACGCGCAGGACCGGCTGCTCGAACCCACGCCGGAACACCTCGCTCGCGTTGTGCGCGTCGACGTCTCCGGGCTCGACGCGCGCCTTGCCGACACGCAATTCGTCGGCATGTCGGACGTGGACAATCCGCTCACGGGCGAGCATGGCGCGACGGCGGTTTTCGGTCCGCAAAAAGGCGTTAAGCCGGACCAGCTCGTCGCGATCGACGCCGCCCTCGCCCGCTTCGCCGACCTGCTCGAAGCGGCGCTCGGGCGCACGGCTCGCAACCTTCCCGGCGCGGGCGCGGCCGGCGGCCTCGGCTTTGCGTTGCACATGCTCGGCGCGCAATTCGAGCCGGGCGCGGAAACAGTCGCGCGGGAAATCGGTCTCGACGCGGCGCTCGTGGGGGCGGACTGGCTGATCACCGGCGAAGGACGCTCGGACGTGCAAACGCTGCACGGCAAGGCGCCCTTCATTGCGTGCCGTCATGCGCGGTCGGCGGACGTCCCGGCCACGCTGCTTTCGGGTGGCGTGGACTCCGCCGCCTTGCCGCGTCTTTCCGAATATTTCAGCGGTTGCTTCTCGCCAGCACCCGGTCCTATCACGCTTGAATTCGCGATTCGCGACGCCGCACGACTCCTGGCGGATGAGGCCGAACAACTGACGCGTTTGAAGTACGGCGCGCGTTGACCCGGCGGCATGGTTGCGGCAACAATCACAGCGCCACAACCACGCCACTCATCACGGGAAGACCATGAAGGACTCCGCCAAAGCTGGCCTGGAACAGCTCCTCACCTATCGTCTGCATGTGCTCAACAAGCTCGCCGAGCGTGGTATCAGCGAGCGCTATCAGGACAAGCTCGGCGTGACTTTGCCGGAAGCCCGGGTCATTGCGTCGGTGGGCTCGTTCGGACCGTTCTCGATCATGGAGCTTGCGAGGCATGCCAATCTCGACAAGAGCCAGGCGAGCCGCGCCGCCGAGGCGTTGATCAAGCAAGGGCTCGTCAAGCGCGAGCCTAGCGCCGAAGACGGCCGTGTCGTGCTCGTCTCGCTCACGGTGGAAGGACGCGCGCTGTATCGCAGAGTGATGCCGATCGCCCGCAAGTGGAATGGCGATCTGTTCGATTGTCTCGACGAAAAGGAACAGCTCGCGCTCGGCGAAGCGCTCGACAAGGTGATTGAGAATATGGCCGCGCGTGACGCGTAAGTTGAGCGCGATCGACCTGCAATCATCAAACCATCCATCAGGCACGCGCAGAAAATTTCTCGCGGCCGACGCAGCGTTTGTCGCGACGACTTCGTTGCACCGGTCGCAATGCGGGGCTCGGGCTGGCGGTCGCGCGATCACGCGACTTCCCGATTGATTGCGACTCAGCCCTTGGCATCACCCTGAGAATTGCTTGGGGCCGCGTCCGCCTCACTGTTCGCCGCCTCGGATGCATTGGCACGACGCTCCCGCGCGCCGTCGAAACCGCCGCTCGCCGCAGCCCTTGGCACGACAGCCGTCGACAGCGGACGCACAACGGTGCGTGCAAGCCGCCACGCAATTGCCCCAAGCGAACCGACGGCGAAAATCAATGCCGTCCACAGCATGTAGCGGCGGTAAGCAGGGGCGTTTGCTGTCGGCTGCGCATTGGCATTTTCCGCGAGCTTCAGTGCTTCGCCGACGCGCGCCGTTGCGACAACGGAGGACGCGCCCGTCAGCAACGTGTCGCGGTCTACCGCCGCCGACACCATCGCCGCATGGCCCACGCCCAATGTATAAGGTGCCGAGCCGCGCGCGACGAACGTGAGCGTCGCCGGCCGCCAGCCCGCCACGACGGTCAAGGCTCCGGTCCCCAGGCCGCCGTTGCGCGTGTCGACGACCACACGCCATTGACGGTCCGAGTCGGGCATCAATTGCAAAGACAGGTTGTTCTGCTCGAACTCGCCGTTGTGCAGGCGGAACAGCGTCGCTCTCGACACCTCGCGCCACGCCGCGCCGAGCTGGCTGCGCGAATAGACAATGGCGGGCGCCACGGTGTTCGGTTGCGGCAGATTGAGCCGCAAGCGGTCGACGGGATAGGGGCCGCCAGTCGAGAAGAAATATTCGCCGGCCTTCGGGCCCGCCTGAGCGACGATGCCCTCGCGCCACTCGCGTTGTGTGTCGGCGAGTGGCAAATGCGGCGCGCCCGCGGCCTGCACTTCCACGTCGATCGTTTCGACATAAGGCGAGCCGTCGAGCCAACGCAAGCGCAGATAACGCGCGTGGGCTCCGTTCAGTTCGATGCGGTTCTGGCTCAGCGTGCTGCCGTTGTAGTTGACCTTGAGCAGTTGCGCGTCGCCGGCCGGCTGCCAGTTGCGAAGATCGTCGCTCGATTCGACCGACACGCGCCCCTGGTAATTGTCGTCGCGCAGATGAACGAGCAGCGCGCTCGCGCGGCCTTCGCGCGACGCCGTTCCTGCATCGACCAGATCTGTGTCGTGTTGCGCGCGGCCGGGCGGCGCGGCGCTAGCGTGCAACGAGCCGTCGGCCGCGATCGTCACGCCGGGCGGCGCACCCGCGCGCCCTGGCGACGCCGGCCGCAGCGGAAACCATCTGACCTGGCGCAGCGTGGGCGGCGTGCGGGCAGGCTCGCGCGGCGCTTCGAGCGAGTACGGGACGGCCTCGTCCGCGCCGTTGAAAACGCGCAGGTCGCCGAGATCGTTGCGCTGACTCGCCGCATAGACGGCCGCCGGCAGCGTCACGCTGTAATACGCGGCGCCGTCCTGGAGTTCGAGCGCAAAATGGCGCGCGAAATCTCCGGCGCAAGCGGGCGCCGCAGCGCACGCCGACACGAGCGCGACGCACCATCCGCTCACCGTGAGAACATGCTTCATTGTTCAGCTCCCTCGACCACGAGCCCGGCGGCAACCCACAACCGGCACGATCCGCCCGACGCCGGTCACGTGTGACAGGTCGAACAGGACCAGCTTGACGACGATCGCGCCGCACACTGCTCCGCATCGGACCGCATGCGAGGCGGATGACGCGGTTTGCTGGCGGTGTCGCCTGGGTCAGCGTCGCGAGTGCGCATACCTTCCAGAATAGCCGTACCGACGCCGGCCTGCGCATCGACTGCGCCATACTCGAAAACTTGCGTTCAGTCGGTTGGCCGCAGACATCCACCGCGATCCGATCGGCCGACAAGCACGCTCACACCCTCGCCTTCGTCGCAATCCATCAATCATGTCAAAATTCGCAATCGGCCACCGTGCCCGCGGTTATCCGCGAGGTCGCGCAAATTCACTCATCCAATTTATTCAGGGAAGTTTCAGTGGACATCAACAAACAGGTCGCGGCACTCACCGCGTCGGAACTGCAGACGGCCGGCGCGAGCCAGGCGACGGCAATTGCTGTCAGCGTGCTGCTGCGCCATTTGCGCTCGCCGGAACTGGCGAAGCTGCTGTCGTCTGCATTCGAAAATCATCAGGCGGTCATGCTGCAGTCGCCTTGGCCCGACCAGATGCTGCAGGCGTTCGAATCGACCCGACGCTTTCTCGAAGGTGCCGCGCAAGCCGAGTTGCCGGGCGCACCGGCGTCCTCGGAATCTCCGGACGCGAGCGTCTAGGAAACAAAAAACCCCGTCAGTCCAACGACTTGACGGGGTTTTTGCTACATGTTGCTGCCACGCGCTTTGCGGCAAATAAGTGGTGCGAGGGAGGGGACTCGAACCCCTACACCCTTGCGGGCGTCAGGACCTAAACCTGGTGCGTCTACCAATTTCGCCACCCTCGCAGCCGGACAAACGTTGCGCGTCTTGCCCGATGTCCTGCAGCTCTGCGCCGCGCAAAGATGCCCGCGCCGAAAAGCGTAAGCGCGAGATTCTAACGCATTGATTCCTGCTTGTCTGCAATTGCCGCGCATCTCCGCGCACGCCGCCGATGCTACAATTTTCGGCTTCACGCACGCACGCCGTGCCCTCTTTGCCCGCCCTTCCCCACACGCCAATTCCGTGAATTTCAACGACTATTGCCAGCAAAAAGCGGCACCGCCTGGATCGAGCACTTACTATGCGCTGCGGCAAGCGCCCGCAGCCAGTCAGCCGCGCTTGACCGCCCTCTTCGCGCTGCGCCGCGAATTAGAGGAAACGGTCAAGGAAGTCAGCGATCCGGCCATTGGCCGCACCAAACTCGCGTGGTGGCAAAACGAACTTGGCGCACTGGCTTCGGGCTCGCCTACGCATCCGGTTTCGAAGGCGCTGGCGGCCTCCTTGCCCGATGTCAAAGCCGAGTATGCCGCCTTGCAGGCCTTGCTCACGGGTTTCGAAATGGACCTCGACCAGGCCCGCTACCTCGACTATCCCAACTTGCGGCGCTATGTGCATGGAGTGGGCGGGACGTTTGCCTCGCTGGTGGCGCGCGCCGCAAGTGTAAGCACGTCTGCTAACCAGGCCGCGGGCAAAGCCACCAGCTCAGCCACAGACGGAATCCAGGCGCCGGCCTGGTCCTCGCCGCTCGGCGAAGCGCTGCTGCTTGCGCAACTCGTGGCCGAAACGGGCAATGATGCGCGCCACGGCCGCATCTACATCCCCATTGACGAAATGCAGCGCTTCAATGTGACAGCCGCAGACCTGATCAATCGAAAATATACGGATGCGTTCACCGAACTCATGCGCTTTCAGACGAAGCGCGCTCGCGACGCGTTGCAGACCGCGCTCGCCGCGGTGCCCGGCAATGAGCGCCGCGTGCAGCGGACGTTAGTGGCCGACGCCGCGCTGGCGTCGGCTTTGCTGGATGAAATCGAGCGCGACGGCTATCACGTGCTGCATCAACGTATCGCGTTGACGCCGATCCGCAAGCTGTGGATCGCCTGGCGCGCGAGATGAATGCAGGCGGCGGTGTGCCGCGCGCACGCCCCTCGCGTCGACCGCGCCGCTCGAAATCCACGCGTCAAACCCGCAACAACGGCAACGGTTCGAGTCGCTCGTGCATGATCGCCGACGCGCCGAGTCCCCACCATGGCCCGAGCACGGTCGCGTAAAGCCGGCGGAAATCGACGCCGGCCGGCAAATTCCCGTTGCCGTCGAGCTGCCCGAAGTCGGGTGCCAAACCGTGCAAGCCGCCGAGCACGCGACCGCCCATCAGGAAATGCGGAGCCGCCGTGCCGTGCTCGGTGCCATAGCTGTCGTTCTCACGCGGATGGCGCCCGAACTCCGCGTAGGTCATCACAAGCGTGTCGTTCCAACGGCCTAGCTCGATCAGCGCCGATCGCATCGCGGCGAGGCCATCGGCGAGTTGGGCCAGCAACAGTCGATGCCGCTCCGGCTGGTTGTAATGCGTGTCGAAGCCGTCCAGCGTCAGGCGGATCGCCGCGACGCCGTGGCTTCTCGCGGCGCGCACCTGGCGCGTCTGACGCGTGTGCGCCACCAGCATCTGCATCGCCTTTCTGATCGACTCGCCGAATGGGCTCGCGGGAAACATCGTCTCCAATTGCGATTCGCATTGCATGGGATGCGAGCGGCCGACCGTTTGCGCGGTGCCGTTCTCGCCGGCCCGCGCGTCGTTCGCGAGCGGTCCCATCTCAGCGCTGCCGATCACGACGCCGCCAGCGGTAAATCCCAGGCGCGCCGGCGCCGCTGCCAACGCGCGGGTGAGCCAGCCCTCGCGCAGATACTGATCGGCACGCGACGCGGTGTCCCATATTTCCATCGAACGAAAATGCGAGAGATTGGGGCGCGCATAGCCGACGCCCTGGACAATTGCGAGTTGCCGGTTTTGCCAAAGCGGCATCAACGGTTCCAGGGATGGATGCAGCGCGGTGCGCACGTCAAGTTGAATCGCCTGCTCGCGTTTGATGCCGATGTTTTTGCGCAGGCGATAGTACGCGGCATCGGCAAACGGAATCACGGTGTTCAGGCCGTCGTTGCCGCCCTTCAGTTCCACCAGAATCAGCAGCTTGCCAAACGGGCGATGCAGCGCTTCGATGGGCGCCGCCGCGCTCGCATACGCGCGCATGCTGGACACGCCGGGCATGCCACAGACGCAGAGCGTCGCGTCGGCGGCGCTCATAGAGAGAAAGCTGCGTCGTTTCATCTTGCGCTCGCTTCGGTTGCTTTTCGGTTGCCCGTTGATCGATAAGGCCGGATGCAACGACTCCTCGCGCGACACGCCAACGCTATGAGCAAGACTAAAACGAGGAGCTAGGAGCAGGAAGTGCACAGGAGCGCACAAAAAGACGGAAGGTAACCACCACCTGCAACAAGTGAAGCAAATCAACCGGAGCAACGCGAACAATCCGGCGCCCGATTACCGCAGGCAGCCTCGACTAGCGCTTATAAAGCTCGCGGACCGCGTCTTCGATATGCTGCCGCAACAAGCGGCGTTCGTCCGGCGTCATATGTCCATCGCGACGGCGTTGGTCGAGATCAGGGGGAACTGCCGTGCGCAACATCACGTCTGATGCGGGGCGCTCGCTGCTGGAACTGTGACGGCTCGCCCGCGAATTGCCGAGTCTGGACGCGCGCTCACTCGCAGCTCTGTCGGCAGAAGGCTGGGCGTAGGCGGGCGTGGGTCCCAATGTGCCTGCGAGCGTACCGGCAACCGCCAGTGCAATGACGCTCATGCGCACATTTGGCCAAACCCCTCCCTTCATATTGTTCCCTTCGTGGCGCGGCAACCGGCTACCTCAAATGCGTGTGACAAACCCGGTTAACGAGCCGGGCGCGTGGGTTTTAGTCGAGTGAAGTATCCACCGAACAGCCGCATTCAGTAAAGGACTCTAACGGTCCCGGCTTTACGTCGTGCCACAGTGCAGGTAAATTTTGTAACTGACTGTAACTCGATAAATGGTGCGAACGCGCACCTCTTTCTAATCGCGCTAAGATGCCGACCATGGAAACCAAAAACCCTTCGAAAATCCTCGTCGTCGACGACGACCCGCGCCTGCGCGATCTGCTTCGCCGTTACCTCGGCGAGCAAGGCTTCAATGTGTATGTAGCCGAGAACGCGCCATCCATGAACAAGCTGTGGGTGCGTGAGCGGTTCGATCTGCTGGTGCTCGACCTCATGCTGCCCGGCGAGGACGGCCTGTCCATCTGCCGCCGTCTGCGCGGCAGTAACGACCGCACGCCGATTATCATGCTGACGGCCAAGGGCGAAGACGTCGATCGTATCGTCGGCCTCGAAATGGGCGCGGACGACTATCTGCCGAAGCCTTTCAATCCGCGCGAACTGGTCGCGCGAATCCATGCGGTGTTGCGCCGTCAGTCGCCGTCGGAGCTGCCGGGCGCGCCGTCCGAAACGACCGAGGTCTTCGAGTTCGGTGAGTTCGCGCTGAATCTTGCTACTCGCACGCTTACCAAGGCCGGCCAGGAAATTCCGCTCACCACGGGCGAATTTTCGGTGCTCAAGGTCTTCGCGCGTCATCCGCGTCAGCCGTTGTCGCGTGAAAAGCTCATGGAGCTCGCTCGCGGCCGCGAGTACGAAGTCTTCGACCGCAGCCTCGACGTGCAGATCTCGCGTCTGCGCAAGCTGATCGAACCCGACCCGGGCAGCCCGCGCTTCATCCAGACCGTTTGGGGTCTTGGCTACGTATTCATCCCCGACGGCGCAGCCTGAGCTTGTTCACGCCTCCTGCATTTGTTTTCAGATAAGAAGGGCCCATGCGGATCGACCGGCGCCTCCTGACGCTCGCGTTCGGCGGCCTTTTCTGGCGGACTTTTCTGCTGATCGCGCTATTGATCGCAGTCAGTCTCGCCGCCTGGTTCCAGAGTTTCCGGGTGATCGAACGCGAGCCACGCGCCCAGCGCGTGGCGTTGCAACTCGTCGCGATCGTCAAGCTCACGCGCACCGCACTCCTTTATTCCGATCCCGACCTGCGGCGCGCACTGCTGCAGGATCTGGAAAGCAACGAAGGTGTGCGCGTGTATCCGCGCGAAACGACCGACAAGTACAAACTGCAACCCGATGAGTCACTGAACCGGCTGATCGAGCACGACATTCGCGGCCGTCTCGGCGACGACACGGTAATCGCGCAGAGCGTGAACGACATCCCCGGCGTCTGGATCAGCTTCAAGATCGACGACGACGACTACTGGGTCGCGCTCGACCGTGATCAACTGGACAACGCGACCGGTCTGCAATGGGCCGGCTGGGGCGTGTTCGCGCTCGCGCTGTCGCTGTTCGGTGCGGCGTTCATCACGAGTCTCGTGAACCGGCCGTTCGCGCGGCTCGCCATGGCCGCGCGCAAGCTCGGCTCCGGGCAGTCGCCGGAACCGCTGCCCGAGCGCGGCATGGGCGTGGCCGCCGAAACCAATCGCAGTTTCAACCAGATGGTGCAGGACCTCGAACAGCTCGAGGCCGACCGCGCGCTGATGCTCGCCGGCATCTCGCACGATCTGCGTACGCCGCTCGCGCGGCTGCGGCTCGAAACCGAAATGAGTCCGTCGGACCAGAGCACGAAGGACGCGATGGTCGACGATATCGAGCAGATGGACATGATCATCGGCCGGTTCCTTGACTACGCGCGGCCGGTGCAACGCGTGCCGGAACCGGTCGACCTTTCCGTGATCGCCGGAGAACTCGCCGCGCGTATGCAAAGCGAAGACAGCATGCGGCTGATTACGCGCCTCGCGCCGTCGGCGGTGATCGAGGCGGACGAGACCGATATGCGGCGCGTGGTCGGCAATCTGCTGGAGAACGCGCGCAAATACGGCTTGAGCGATGGCGACGGCATTCCGCACGTCATCCTCGAGACGCGCGTGTCGCATTCGCGGGTGGAATTGTCGGTGGTCGACGAAGGCCCCGGCATTCCCGAAGATCAGCTGGCGCTGGTCACGCGGCCTTTCTATCGGGTGAACTCCGCGCGCACGCAGGCGAACGGCACGGGTCTCGGCATGGCGATCGTGCAGCGGCTCGTCGGGCGCTACCGGGGTGCGCTGCGCCTGCGCAATCGCACGCCGGGCCCAGGGCTCGAAGTCACCATCGAATTTCCGCTGGCGAAGGGAACTTGAAGCGGAACTTGAAGCGGAACTTGAAGCGGAACTTGAAGCGGAACTTGATACGTTCCGCCGCACTTGCAATGCCCGCTCCGTTGAATAATAACTATCCGGGTCGTTAGAAAAAAACTATTGAGACGATAGTTCAATAGAGCTATAGTTGAAAGCCTGTAACGTGCTCGTGATCACGAGCTGGTAGCCTCAACATGCTGTTTTTCCAACACACGAAGGAGCACTCGCATGAAAACCGTTGGCGACAAACTCGAAGCGTTCACCGTCACCGCTGCCAAGCCAGGCTTTAACAATCATGAAGAGAACGGCGCCTCGGCGTTCGAAGAGATCACGGAGCAGTCGTTCCCCGGCAAGTGGAAAATCATCTACTTCTATCCGAAGGATTTCACGTTCGTGTGCCCGACGGAAATCGTCGAGTTCGGCAAGCTCGCGAACGATTTCGAAGAGCGCGACGCGGTGCTGCTCGGCGGCAGCGTCGACAATGAATTCGTGAAGCTCGCATGGCGCCGCGAACACAAGGACCTGAGCAAGCTGAACCACTATTCGTTCGGCGACGTGAAGGGGGAACTGATCGACCAGCTCGGCGTGCGCGACAAGGAAGCCGGTGTGGCACTGCGCGCAACGTTCATCGTCGATCCGGACAATACGATCCAGCACGTGTCGGTCAACAACCTGAACGTGGGCCGCAATCCTGAAGAAGTGCTGCGTATTCTCGACGGCCTGCAAACGGACGAGCTTTGTCCGTGCAACCGCGCAGTCGGCGGCGCAACGCTGTAAGCCGTGCCGGCCCGAGCCCGCTCAGCTTGAAAAAGCGGCGGGCTTTTTTATCGACAACCCGATAGGAGATGACAATGGAATTCTTGTCTTCCATTAAGGCGCTCGTGCCCGACTACGCGAAAGACATCCGGCTGAATCTCGACGGCACGATTGCGCGCTCGTCGCTCGAAGGCAACGACGCGGTCGGTGTCGCGCTCGCCGCGGCCTTCGCCGCCAAAAGCACAGCGATCGTCAATGCCATTCGCAACGCGGGCGTGCTCTCTCCCGAGGAGCTGAACGGCGCGCTCACCGCCGCCGCGTTGATGGGCATGAACAACGTCTGGTATCCGTACGTCGAGATGGCGGATAACGCGGACCTGAAATCGCAACCGGCGCAGTTGCGCATGAACGCCTACGCGTCGCACGGCGGCGTGGACAAGCGGCGCTTCGAAATGTATGCGCTCGCCGCTTCGATCATCGGCAAATGTCACTTCTGCGTGAAGTCGCACTTCGACACGCTGATCGCCGAAGGCATGAGTTCGACGCAATTGCGCGACGTGGGCCGCATCGCCGCCGTGATCAATGCGGCCGCGCAGTGCATCGCCGCCGAGTCAGGCGCCGGGTGAGTCGCCGGGCCAGGCGGCGAAGCGATCTCGCCGCTTGCGCCTGGACGGGCAAGGATCGCGTCAACTCTTGACCAGCAGCACCACGGCCTGCGCTTCGATACCCTCGCCTCGGCCGAGATAACCGAGCTTCTCGTTGGTCTTCGCCTTCACATTGACCTTCTCCACCGGCAGGCCGAGGTCGGCGGCAATATTCGCGCGCATGCCCTCGATATGCGGCGAGAGTTTCGGCGCCTGCGCCACCACGCTACTGTCCACGTTGCCGATCGAAAAGCCCGCCGCCTTCACGCGGGCCACGCACTCGCGCAGCAGCACGCGGCTGTCGGCGCCGGCGAACTTCGCATCGGTATCGGAGAAATGGCGGCCGATGTCGCCGAGCGCGGCCGCGCCGAACAGGGCGTCGGTGATCGCGTGCAGCAGCACGTCGGCGTCCGAATGGCCGAGCAGCCCGCGCTCATACGGAATCGTCACGCCGCCGATGATCAACGGACGTCCCGGCACCAGCGCATGCACGTCATACCCTTGCCCAATTCTGAAATCCATCTGCGTCAAGTCCTCAGGTCCACAAGTCTGTTAGCTGAAAATGAAACCGCCCGTCACGCCGCTGTTGCGCGCGACAGAATCGCCTCGGCGAGATCGAAGTCTTCCGGATACGTCACCTTGAAATTGCGCAAGCTGCCCTGCACCAGCCTCGGCGCATGCCCGGCCCATTCGATCGCGCTCGCTTCGTCGGTAAGATCGTGACCGTCGGCCTGCGCGCGCAAGATGGCGTCGCGCAAGATGCCGATGCGGAACATTTGCGGCGTCTGCGCCTGCCACAAGCCGTCGCGCGATTCGGTGCGGGCGATGCGGCCGTCATGAGACGTCGTGTCGATGCGCTTGAGCGTATCCGCGACCGGCAATGCCATGATGCCGCCCACCGCGTCGTCTTTCAGCGCGCCCGTGAGCGTGCGGATCAACGCGGGCGTGATGCCGGGCCGCGCCGCGTCGTGCACGAGCACCCAGTCGTCGTCGTGCGCGTGGAAGCCGGCGAGCGCATGCAGCCCGTTCAGCACCGACGCCTGGCGCGACGCCCCGCCCGAGCGGCTGACGGCAAAACGCAAGCCGCCGAAGCGGCGAGCGTCGAAGTGCGTGTCGTCGGGCGCGATGACAACCAGGGTCTGCGCAAACTCGCTGCAGGCATCGAATGCGGCCAGCGAATAATGCAGCATGTCGCGGCCGGCGACAGTGCGATATTGTTTGGGCATCGCGGCGCCGGAACGGCTGCCGGTGCCGGCGCACGGAATCAGGGCAAATAGACGGGAAGTCACGAGTGCGGATGCCGCGAAGTCAAATTAAAAGACGGATTTTATAATAGGTCCTTCGCATCCACGCCCCGACGCGCGTAAACTTGGCCGTTCGTGTGAGCCCGAGGCCGCCTTTTCTCTTCTATGCCAGACATCGCCGCATCATCGCAGTTCTCTTCGCCCGTCGCGCTCGTCAAAGCCGGCCAGCGTTTCGCCTTCGACGGCACGCACGGCTCGTCCGACGCCCTGCTGATCGCCCGCTACCATCTCGCCTGGCGCGAGAAGGTGCCGCTGCTCGCGGTGGTCTGCGAAAACGCTGTCGATGCACAGCGTCTGTCGCAGGAAATCGGCTTTTTCGCGCCCGAGGCGCGCGTGCGCCTCCTGCCCGACTGGGAAACGCTGCCGTACGACACGTTCTCGCCGCACCAGGACCTCGTGTCCGAGCGCCTCGCCACGCTGCACGATCTCGGCGAGGGGCGCTGCGACATCCTGCTCGTGCCCGCCACCACGGCGCTGTACCGCATGCCGCCCGCGTCGTTCCTCGCGGCCTACACGTTCTCGTTCTCGCAAGGCGAGCGTCTGGACGAAGCGAAGCTCAAGGCGCAGCTGACGCTCGCCGGCTACGAACACGTGAGCCAGGTGGTGCGTCCCGGCGAATACTGCGTGCGCGGTTCGCTGCTCGATCTTTATCCGATGGGTTCGCCCTTGCCTTACCGGATCGATCTGTTCGACGACCAGGTCGACTCGATCCGCGCATTCGACCCCGACACGCAGCGCAGCCTGTATCCGGTGAAAGACGTGCGGCTCCTGCCGGGCCGCGAGTTTCCCTTCGACGAAGCCGCGCGCACCGCGTTTCGCAGCCGCTGGCGCGAGACCTTCGAAGGCGATCCGAGCCGCGCGTCGATCTATAAGGACATCGGCAACGGCGTGCCGTCCGCGGGCATCGAATATTATTTGCCGCTTTTCTTCGACGACACCGCGACGCTCTTCCACTATTTGCCGCAAGGCGCGCAGCTCGCGTTCGTCGGCGATCTGGACGCAGCGATCCGGCGTTTTACCAACGACACGAAGCAGCGCTACAACTTCCTGTCGCACGATCGCGACCGGCCCATTCTGGAGCCGCAGCGCCTCTTTCTCACCGACGAAGATTTCTTCACGCTCGCCAAGCCCTTCGCGCGGCTCGTGCTGCCGGCCAACTCGGGCGGCGGCTGGTCCACGCCGCTGCCAAGCCTCGCGATCGACCGTCACGCCGACGATCCCGTCGCGGCCTTGCGCGCGTATCTCGACACCACGCCGAATCGCGTGCTGTTCGCCGCGGAATCGGCGGGCCGCCGCGAGACGCTGTTGCAGTTGCTCGCGGACAATCATCTGAAGCCCGCGTCGAGCGACAGCTTCCAGGACTGGCTCACCGGCGACGCGCGCTTTTCGCTGGGCGTCGCGCCACTCGCGAACGGTTTTGCCGTGCCCGTCGACGGAATCGCGATCATTACCGAGACCGAGCTTTATGGGCCGCTCGCGCGCCGCGCCGGGCGCCGCCGCCAGGAACAGGCGAGCAACGTCGATTCGATGGTGCGCGACCTGTCCGAGCTGAAAGTGGGCGATCCGGTCGTGCATTCGCAGCACGGCATCGGGCGCTATATGGGTCTTGTCACCATGGATCTCGGCGAAGGCGACACCGAGTTCCTGCATCTCGAATACGCGGGCGACAGCAAGCTCTACGTGCCCGTCGCCCAGCTTCACGTGATCTCGCGCTATAGCGGCGCGGACCCGGAAAGCGCGCCGCTGCACTCGCTCGGTTCGGGTCAATGGGAAAAGGCCAAGCGCAAGGCCGCGCAGCAGATTCGCGACACCGCCGCCGAACTGCTGAATCTGTACGCGCGCCGCGCCGCGCGTTCGGGCCACGCGTTCCCGCTCGAACCCAAAGACTATGTGAAGTTCGCCGAGAGCTTCGGCTTCGAGGAAACGCCGGACCAGGCCGCCGCGATCGCGGCCGTGATCGGCGACATGACGAGCGGCAAGCCGATGGACCGCCTCGTGTGCGGCGACGTGGGTTTCGGCAAGACCGAAGTCGCGCTGCGCGCGGCCTTCATCGCCGTGATGGGCGGCAAGCAGGTCGCGCTGCTCTCGCCCACCACGCTGCTCGCCGAGCAGCACACGCAAACCTTCACCGACCGCTTCTCCGACTGGCCGGTGCGCATTGCGGAACTGTCGCGTTTCAAGTCGACTAAGGAAGTCAACGCGGCGATCCAGCAGATCAACGAAGGCAGTGTCGACATCGTGATCGGCACGCACAAGCTGCTCTCGTCAGATGTGCAATTCAAGCGCCTCGGGCTCGTGATCATCGACGAGGAACACCGCTTCGGCGTGCGGCAGAAAGAGGCGCTCAAGGCGCTGCGCGCGGAAGTGGATGTGCTCACGCTGACCGCCACGCCGATTCCGCGCACGCTCGGCATGGCGCTCGAAGGCCTGCGCGATTTCTCCGTGATCGCGACCGCGCCGCAAAAGCGCCTCGCCATCAAGACGTTCGTGCGTCGCGAGGAAGACAGCGTGATTCGCGAGGCCATGTTGCGCGAGCTGAAGCGCGGCGGCCAGGTTTACTTTTTGCACAACGAAGTGGAGACGATCGAGAATCGCCGGCAGATGCTCGAAGCGCTCGTGCCCGAAGCGCGGATCGCGGTCGCGCACGGGCAGATGCATGAGCGCGAACTCGAACGCGTGATGCGCGACTTCGTGGCGCAACGCGCGAACGTGCTGCTGTGCACGACGATTATCGAAACCGGCATCGACGTGCCGAGTGCCAACACGATTCTGATTCATCGCTCGGACAAGTTCGGCCTCGCCCAGTTGCATCAGTTGCGCGGCCGCGTCGGACGCTCGCATCACCAGGCGTATTCGTATCTGCTCGTGCACGATCCGCAAGGGCTGACGAAGCAGGCACAGCGCCGTCTGGAGGCGATCCAGCAGATGGAGGAACTCGGTTCGGGCTTCTATCTGGCCATGCACGACCTCGAGATTCGCGGCACGGGCGAAGTGCTCGGCGACAAGCAGTCGGGCGAGATTCACGAGATCGGTTTCCAGCTCTACACCGACATGCTCAACGACGCGGTGAAGGCGCTCAAGGACGGCAAGGAGCCCGACCTCACGGCGCCGCTCGCCGCGACCACCGAGATCAATCTGCACGCACCCGCCATTCTTCCAGCGGACTATTGCGGCGACGTGCAGGAGCGTCTGTCGCTCTACAAGCGCCTCGCGAATTGCGAGCACAACGATTCGATCGACGGCATTCAGGAAGAGCTGATCGACCGCTTCGGGAAGTTGCCGCCGCAAGCGCATGCGCTCGTGGAAACGCATCGGCTGCGGCTGGCGGCGAAGCCGTTGGGCATCTCGAAGATCGACGCCGGCGAAGCCGTGATCGGCTTGCAATTCATTCCGAATCCGCCAGTCGACGCGATGCGTATCATCGAGATGGTGCAGAAGCACAAACACATCAAGCTCGCGGGTCAGGACAAGCTGCGGATCGAGACGCGCAGCCCCGATCTCGCGGTGCGCGTGGCGACGGTCAAGGAGACGCTGCGCGCGTTGGGTTCGCCAGGACGCGGCACGGCGGCGGCCGCCGCGGCGCGTTGAGACCGGGCGCAAACGGGTCGGGTGCAAATACGCGCTACGTCTAGCGTTTTTCTGTCATGCTGCGGTGCGCCAAGCGTGCGCCGCGGCATACGGGCCGGCGTTTTTTGGGTATGATCGAAAGACTCATATGCCGGAGTCCTGTCATGTCTCACGTCGCTGATTCAGCGCAGTCCTCGCCCACATCAGCAGGCGCTTCTTCTGCTGCCGCGCCTGTCTCGCTTCCCTGGGTCACCCGTCTTGTGTCGATAGACACGGTGAGCCGAAATCCGAATCTGGGTCTGATCGAAACCGTGCGCGACGAGCTTCGCGCCGCCGGCATCGAGGCCACACTCACGCACGACGTGAGCGGCAAATGGGCCAATCTCTTCGCCACCATTCCCGCACACGACGGCGAGACGAACGGCGGCGTCGTGTTGTCGGGCCACACGGACGTGGTGCCCGTCGACGGCCAGCAATGGGACAGTGATCCGTTCAAGCCGGAAATTCGCGGCGACAAACTCTACGGCCGCGGCACCTGCGACATGAAAGGCTTCATCGGCGCCGCGCTCGCGCTCGTGCCGGACATGCAGCGCGCGAAGCTCGCCAAGCCGATTCACCTGGCCCTTTCATTCGACGAGGAAGTGGGCTGCGTAGGCGCGCCGATCATGATCGCCGACCTGATCAGGCGCGGCGTGAAACCCGATGGCTGCATCGTCGGCGAGCCGACCAGCATGCGGCCCATCGTGGCGCACAAGGGCATCAACGCGTATCAATGCTGCGTGCGCGGCCAGGCGGCGCATTCGTCGCTCACGCCGAAAGGCTTGAACGCAATCGAGTACGCGGCGCGGCTCATCTGCCACATTCGCGACATGGCCGATCAGTTCCGCGAGCAAGGCCCGTTCGACGAACTGTATGACGTGCCCTTCAGCACCGCGCAAACCAGCACGATCGTCGGCGGCAATGCGATCAATACCGTGCCCGCGGAATGCCAGTTCCAGTTCGAGTTCCGCAATCTGCCCACGCTCGATCCCGAGCCGATCTTCGCGCGCATCGACCAGTACGCGCGCGAAACGCTGGTGCCGAAAATGTTGCGCGAGCATCCGTCGGCGGCCATCGAAATCACGAAGATCGCCGCGGCGCCCGGGCTCGATTCGTCCGAAGAGGCGGCCATCACGCAACTCGTGCGCGCGCTCACCGCCGATCAGGACAAGCGCAAGGTCGCGTACGGCACCGAAGCCGGACTGTTCTCGCTGGCGGGCATTCCGAGCATCGTGTGCGGCCCCGGCGACATCCAGCAGGCGCACAAGGCCAACGAATTCGTCGCGCTCGATCAGCTCGTGCAGTGCGAACGCTTCCTGCACAAGTTCATTCGCAGCATGTCGGTGGACGCGCATGCGCACTGAATCCGCCGGATAAACGCGCACTGTCACGCTCCGCGCGCTAACCTCCACGCCGTCTCTACCGGAACTGCCGCCACGCCATGTCAAGCGCCATGCCGCAACACACCGACCACACGATCGACGGCGAGCCGATCCCCACACTCGACGACATCGCCGCGCAGCACTTTGCGTTGACGCCGTGGGTCGCGCGAACGCCGGTGTTCGACAGGCTCGACTTCTCGTCGCTCGAAGGCACGGTGGTGAACTTCAAGTTCGAGTTGCTGCAAGTGAGCGGAAGTTTCAAGGCACGCGGCGCGTTCACCAACCTGCTCGCGCTCGACGAAGCGCAACGCAGCGCGGGCGTCACGTGCGTGTCGGGCGGCAATCATGCGGTGGCGGTCGCGTATGCGGCGATGCGGCTCGGCATCAGCGCGAAGGTCGTGCTGTTTCGCGCGGCCAATCCGGCGCGTGTCGCGCTGTGCCGGCAATATCGCGCGGAAATCGTCTTCGCCGAAGACCTCGCCGAAGCCTTCGAACTCGTGCGCCGCATCGAGGCCGAAGAAGGCCGCTATTTCGTGCATCCGTTCAACGGATATCGCACGGTGCTCGGCTCGGCCACGCTCGGCTACGAATGGACGACGCAAGCGCCCGACATCGAAGCCGTGATCGTGCCGATAGGCGGCGGAGGTCTCGCGGCCGGTGTCGCCACGGCCATGCGGCTCGCGAACCCGGGCGTGCACGTGTTCGGTGTCGAGCCCGAAGGCGCCGACGCCATGGGCCGCAGTTTCGCCGCCAAACACACGGTCAAGATGGGCCAGATGCACGGCATCGCCGATTCGCTCATGGCGCCGCATACGGAGGAATACAGCTACGAGCTGTGCCGCCGTCATATCGACGAACTCGTCACCGTGTCGGACGATCAATTGCGCGCGGCCATGTTCGTGCTGTTCGGACAACTGAAGCTGGCGGTCGAGCCCGCCTGCGCCGCCGCGACAGCGGCGCTGCTCGGACCGCTGCGCGACCAGTTGCAAGGCAAGCGTGTCGGCGTCCTGCTGTGCGGCACCAACACCGATCCGGTCACATTTGGCGCGCATCTCGAGCGCGCGCGACACAGCGCGTCGCAGTTTCCTGAATAGAAAAGACAATCCTCGTTTTTCCCAGTTTTCCGGCCAAGGGGCTAGCCTATCTGTCTGAGATTGGTATGATTAAGTCATCGATATCCGGGAGGAACCTCTATGAGCATGATCAAGGAATTCAAGGAATTTGCCCTCAAGGGCAACGTGATGGATCTCGCGGTCGGTGTGATTATCGGCGGCGCGTTTTCCACCATCGTCAATTCAATTGTGAAAGACCTGATCATGCCGGTTGTCGGCGTTGCCACTGGCGGCCTCGATTTCTCGAACAAGTTCGTTCGCCTCGGCGCGATTCCGGCCAGCTTCAAAGGCAGCCCCGAATCATATAAAGACTTGCAGACGGCGGGCGTCGCGGTATTCGGTTATGGCGCGTTCATTACCGTGGCCATCAACTTCGTGATTCTCGCGTTCATCATCTTTCTGATGGTCAAATTCATTAACAATCTGCGCAAGCCGCCCGAAGTCGCGCCGGCCGAACCGCCGCCCGCGCCCGAAGACGTGCTGCTGTTGCGCGAAATCCGCGACTCGCTGAAGAACGCGCCGCCGCGCCCCGGTGTCAGCGAGGTTTGAGCGAGGTTCGAGCGCCGCGCGCACTTGATCTCGCGCATAAAATTCGCGCAATAAAAAGGCCTGTTGCGATGCACTCGCAACAGGCCTTTTTCTTTGCGTGCGCGCTGTCTTACCGTTCCTTCTGCGCCTTGATGTTGATGGCGTTCTCGATCATGGTTTCGAGTTGTGCGAAGTTCACCGGCTTCGTCAAATGCGAAGTGAAGCCGGCGGCGAAGCATCGGCGCACGTCTTCGTCGGTGCCGAAGCCGGTCAGCGCAATAGCCGGCGCGTCCGAACTCGCGCGATACGCCTTGATGAAGTCGAGACCCGTGCCGTCCGGCAAGCCGACGTCGCTGACAATCAGATCGAAGGTCTGCAATTGCGTGGCAGCCAGTGCGTCGTCCACGCGGCCCACGGTCGTCACGTCGTGGCCGAGCGTGCGGATCAGTTGCGCCATGACCTCGGCCGTGTCGACGTGATCCTCGATCAGCAAAATGTTAAGCACACCGGCCGGATGCATGCGCTCGGGTATCACGACCTGCGAGGTTTGCGCGGGCGCCGCCGCGGTGGGCAGCGTGATCGTGAAGGTCGCGCCGCAATGCGGCCCCGGACTTTGCGCGGTGACGGTGCCGCCATGCACGTCCGTGAGCGCCTTCGTGATGGCAAGTCCGAGACCCAGCCCGCCGAACTGCCGCGTCATTTTCTGATCGCCCTGTTCGAACGCGTTGAACAGTTTGCCGATCTGTTCCGGCTCGATGCCGATGCCCGTATCTTCGACCACGATCTGCACATGCATGCGTTCGTCGCGCGTGCGCACGTAGATATGACCGCCGTCGGGCGTGAACTTCGCGGCGTTGCGAATCAGGTTCCACAGCATCTGCTGCAGGCGCGCGCGATCGGCGAGCACGTAGTGATGCTGCGCGTCCTTGTGCACGTGCACATCCTGCTGCTTGACCTGAATCTCGCTGCGGAACAGTTCGAGCACGCTGTCTATCACGTCGTGCACGTCGACCGTTTCCAGCGACAGACGCAGCTTGCCGTTCGCCACGCGCGTGAGGTCGAGCAGATCGTCGATCAGCCGCGCCTCGAGTTCGATATTGCGACGGATCATGCGCACGCTTGCGCGCGCCTGATCCGGCAGGTTGGGAATCATTTCGAGCACGCTCGCGCCCGCGAGAACCGGCGTCAGCGGCGTGCGCAACTCGTGCGACAGCATGGCGAGAAAGCGGTCTTTTGCGCGGTTCGCTTCCTCGGCGGTCTGACGCGCGGCCTGTTCCGAAGCAAGAAGCCGTTCGCGTTCCTGCATCGCCTCGCGCTCGGAATGGATGTCCGTGCAGCTGCCGAACCATTTGCTGATGTGGCCTTCGTTGTCACGCGTGGCGACCATGCGGGCATCGAACCAGCGGTATTCGCCGTCGTGGCGACGGATTCGCAGCTCGTGCCGGTAGGTGCCCGCATTGCCCGCCACGGCCTGAAGCCAGCTACGGCGGATTTCCTCGCGATCGTCGGGGTGCACGGCGTCGAGCCACGCGAGACCGTGCGAGGCGTTTTCGCCGAGGCCCGTGTAGTCGTACCACTGCTTCGACAGGAAATCGAAATCGCCCGCGCCGTTGCAGGTGAGCACGAGGTGCGGCAACGCTTCCGACAAATTGCGGTAATGCTGCTCGCGATCGCGCAACAGCAAGGCTTCGTCCGAAGCGCGCTGCAGGCGCACTTGCGACAACACCCGCTCCACGGCTTCGGGCAAATAGTCGAGGTAGTCGCCGGATTTCGGCACCACGTCCGACACGCCCGCGCGCAGCGCCTCGATGACACGCGACTCGTCGGTAAAGCCGGTCACGAGAATAGCGGGAATCCGCACGCCTTCCGAGCGCAGACGGCGGAAGAAATCGAGGCCGGTTTCCGGTCCGTTCAGCTGATAGTCGAGCACCAGCAGGTCGAGGCCGCCGCCGGCGAGCCGCTCGCGCGCCGCTTCCACGCTCGCGCAGACCGCGACCCGGCAGCCGGAGCGTTCGAGCGACTTGCGCGCGAGCCGCAAGATGCCCTCGTCGTCATCGACGACGAGAACATGGGCGGCAAGCTGAGGGGACACTTCTTCGGTCATGCGCACTTTGTGAATGGGGTCTGTATGGGCCGTGGGCAGTCTTGTCACGCGATCATGACGAAGCGAAGCGATGCCCCGACGGCAACTTCACCACCTGCAGGAAAAAGCCGAGGCGTCGCACCGCTTCGATAAAGGCATCGTACTCGACCGGCTTCGTAATATAGACGTTGCAGCCTAGCTCATAGCATCGCGCGATCTCGCGGGGATCGTCTGTGGTGGTCAACACGATCACGGGCACGGGCGCGGTCCGCGGCGATTCCTTCAGGCGCCGCAACACCTCGAAGCCGTCCACGCGCGGCATCTTCAGATCGAGCAGCACGACAAAATTCTTCAGTTGCTCGAGGCCCGGATGCGTGCCCGCCGCGCGGCCATCGGGCGCCTGAGACGGGTTGTCGCCGAAGAAATAATCCAGCGCCTGCTGACCGTCGCGAAAGCGCACGAAGCCGTTGGAAATACCGGCGCGGCGCAAATTGCGTTCGACGAGTGTCGCATGACCATCGTCGTCTTCGATCAGTACGATGCTGACCGTTTCCCCGTCGCTCATAGGTCCTCCGTTCTCTCGGTTCGTGCCCGGTTCATATAGATGCGGCGCTGCCCGCTCTGAATCTGATCCTGTCATGTCCGTCTGTCCAAGCTGCGCCAGTTTTTGTACTGCGGCTGCCGCGCATCACAAACGCGCGGGCTGTTCCGGCAACACGACGAAAAAGGTCGATCCCGCGCCTTGCGCCGACTCGACCCATACACGGCCGCCATGCCGCTCGACGGTGCGCCGCACCACCGCGAGGCCCACGCCGTCGCCGTTCGCCACGTCGCCATGCAGACGCTGAAACGCACGGAAGACTTTCGACATATAGGCAGCCGGAATCCCCAGCCCGTTATCGCGCACATAGTAGGTGCGCATGCGCACCGCGCGCGGGCCGTTTTCCTCGACGGGGCCGGGTTCGAGCGCGCCGACTTCGATGCGCCCGCGACGCTCCGGGTCGAGATAATTCAATGCATTGCCGATCAGGTTGCTGAAGATCTGCTCTATCGCGCTCGGGTCGCCCCACGCGGGCGGCAGGTCGCGCACGGTGATTATCGCCGCGCGCTGCCCGATGGCGCTCTCCAAAGTATCGACGACGCGTGTCACCACGCGCCCCACGCTCACCCGTTGCCATTGATATTCGAGCCGGCCGGCACGCGAAATCCGCAACAGCGCTTCGATGATCGCGGCCGCGCGCGTGACGGCGCTGCGCAAATATTGCAAGGATTCGCGTACGTCGCCGTCGAGAATATGCGTCATGCGCTTATGTTCGGCCTCGGGCAACCGCGCCTCTACGACGATGCTGTCCAGCTCGTCGCACGAGACCTGCAGTTCCTTCGAAAATCCCTGCAGATTCACGAGCGGCGAGCGCAAGTCGTGCGATACGCTGTAGATAAACATTTCATTGTCTTGCGTCTCCTGGCGCAGTTCCTCATTGACGCCGGCCAACTCCTGCGCACGCGCTTCGAGACGCGCTTTCAGCGACGTCTGTTCGGTCTCCGCCTCACGCAGACGCGCGCCGGTTTGATGCAGCACGGCGTCTAGCGCAGCGATTTCGTCGTTACCGGACAGGCGCGCCGCTAGCGGCCGCCCGTTGCCGAGACGCTCCGCGTTATCGGTCAACACCTCCAGCCGCCTGCCGATGCTGCGCGCGAACACCATCGCGGTGCCGGCCCAGACCAGCATGGAGCCGAGCACCGCGGCGATCAACGCATGCTGCTGACGCTCGCGACGCCGCGCGAGCGCGCCCGAGCGCTCCGTGTCGAGCCGCGACGCCTCTTCGCCGAATGCCGCGAGATCGTCGCGCAACGCGGTGATGGGCTGAGGCAGTGCGCCGCTCTCGAGCGCGGCCAGCGGCTTCGTACTGCGGCCTTCATGCAGCGCCTGCGACACGGTCGCGGTCTGCGCGCGGTACGCCTCGATAGCGCGCCGCATCTTGTGCACCCGTTCGACCTGCTCCGGCGTATCGGCAACCAGCGTTTCGAGCTTCGACAGACGGTCGCTGACCTCGACCCATGCCGTATGCCGGTCGATCATCGACGCGTCGCCGATCACCATGCCGGTACGAACCCGCGCTGCCTGACGCAGCAGTGGCTCGACAATTGCTGACGACTGGTAAAGGATCTGCTTGCTATTGGTGACCCGCTGCGCGGCCTGCTCCGTTTGCTCCTGGGTATCGAACACGACGCCAAGAAGCGTCAGTTCGACCAGGCTGGGCACTGCGATCAGCAGCAGGCCCTTGGTGAATAATTTCATGTTCGCGCGAAGGGTCATTCAGGCTGCGGCAGCTCGCGGGAACCCGCCAGCCGGACGGGCCATTATCGACGTGAATCGTCAATATTTCAATGTGACGGCATCATGCGGCGGCCCACATAAAAGTGACTTTTTTATTGGTGCAAGATGTTTTTTCGGCGCATCGTGCGTCTATGATGGAGTCAGATGTGCTGGGATGCGAAGGCGCGCAGCGAGGCGGTTCGGCATGATTCGTGCGGGAGGCGGTGAGGCGGCGGAGTCGTCGAATCATCGTGAATCCGGCCTTGTCGTATGCTATAAAAGATCGACGTGCGGCGCGCGAAGCCGGGAGTTGTCGCATGAGGACGCTGCGTTTCTTGCAATTCTTTTTCAGGCGAATTTTTATGTCCTTCCCGAAAAAGCGTAGGCGCGCGAAGGTGGACGGCGATGAGTCGTTCCTCGCGGTACTACGGCATTTCAAGCCATTCGGTCAACTCGACACCAAGATTGCGCGCGCTCGCGCACAAGACGAGCCGGTTCTTTACGCACATGTGCTGCCGGGACTCGACGTGCTTCTATGCAGCGTGCGCGGCGCACAGCCGCCCTATCCGGCTCCCGCGGAATTGCGGCGGCGCTGCATCGAATCCATTACGAATGCGCTGGAACAACCGCTCGACGGTCTCGAGAACGGCGGCTACTGGTATGAAGCCGACGGCTTCGGGTTCCTGGTCTTCGCAAGCCGCGCTCGCGGCAAGATCCTGACTGAATTCGGTGCGACACGCGTGGGCGCTCGTCGTGGGGTTCGCCGGCAAGATGCGGCGGGCGACGCTACGCCGCGTTCGTTGCGATAAGCTTCAATCGCCTGCTTTAATCCGCTCGTTCAATGGCCGCACGCCGCGGCGTCTCGCAATGAGACGCGCGGCGTTGCAAAGCGTGTTCGGGTTGTTCGCTTGCGTGGTTCGCTTCTGTTCTTTCCTTCCCTCTTCTTCGTCTGCGATCTTTTCGCGTGATCCGGTTCGCGCGGGATGAGCCGCGCTGCGTCAACGCTCAGCCGATGAGCCATAGAAAGATAAAAGAATGCCCGCTGCCGAAGGTGCGGCGCAATCAGTCGACGGGAAGACCGACGGGCATCAGCTTCCCTTGTATTCCGCTGCGCTCGCCGGCGATACCGCTGCCGGTTTGCGTCCGGTTGCGGCCGGCGTGGAGGCCGCGGCAGGCGCCGAAGCCGCGCCCGACGATCGCTTGTTGACGGGCGCGCCTTCGAGTGAGATCGCGGGCTTGGGTTGCTCCTTGACGCCCGGCGGCGGCGCTTTCGGCGCCTGCCGGACTTGCGACAGAAGCTGAGCGCACGGCAGAGGTTTGTTGTTGCTCGGCGCGAGCAACGGCAGCAACGCCGCGAACGGATTGATGAGGCCGAGGCCCACTGCCGCGCCGCCGCGCAGCGCGAGCGCAGCCGCGTTCACGCCCACATGCGGATTCTTGAAGGTGCCCTTCGCATACAGCGGCGAGCGCAGCGAGAAGATGCGGAAGCCCTTGGTATGCGGATGCACGCCGAGATCCATGGTTTCGTCGCGCATATTCACTGTGCCGTCGATGTCGATCACCGCGTCGTCGGTGTCGAGCGCGAACACGCGCGATTCAAGCACGCCGTTGGTCGCCACGAAATCGGCGGCGGCGCAGTTGATCTTCACGTCGCGATTGCCGAACAGTTTTTCATACACGACGTTCGCCACGTTCAGGCCGGCAGCTTCCATCAGCAGGCGGCTTACCGTGCCGTCCGTGACAAGCGCCTTGATCTCGCCGTTCGACGTCGCCGCGAGCGCCGCTGGCGAATTGCCCGTCGCCGTGAGCGCGGCGTCGCCGTTGATTTCGCCGAGCGCGTTCTGCATCGACTTGAAGTTCGGGAACAGTTCCTTCAGCTTCAGATGCCGCGCGGACGTCGCAAAGCGGCCCTTCAGCGGCGCCCCGCTGCCGTCCAGATGAATGTCCGACGCAAGCGAGCCGCCGGCCACGCCGAACTTCAACGGTTCGAGCGAGAGCACGCCGTCCTTCATCACGACATGCGTGTAGAGGTCCGTGATCGGCAGATTGACGTCCTTGATGATGCGCCGGCCGGTGAACTTCACGTCGGCGTCGATCGCCTTCCAGCGCTCGGTGCGGAATTCCTCGACCGGCAAGACCTTGTCGGCCGGCTGCTTCGCCGCATCGCCGCGCTTGGCCTTGCTCGCTTTCGAATCGGCGCCGATCACCGGCGCGAGGTCGGAGAACCGCAGCAGATGCGACACCAGTTCGCCCTGCAACAGCGGGCGCGGCTCGCGCGCCGTGTAAGTCAGCGAGCCGTTCAGGTCGCTGCCGCCTACGCGCCCTGTAAAGTTTTCATACTTGAAGACGTTGCCCGTGGATTTGAACTGACCGACCAGACGGCCTTCCGTGGCATACGGCGGCGTCTCGGGCAAGGTCACGCCCGTCAGCGAATAAAGCTTCGCCATGCTGCTGCCCTGCACCCACAGACGCAGATCCACGGCGGCGAGATGCGCCGGGTCCGTGATCGTGCCCACGAGGCCCACGTGCAGATCGCCGGCCTTGACGTCGGCCTGGACCGGGAACGGCCGGTTCGCGTCCTGCAACGCGAGCACGCCGCCCACTTTGCCGCTGCCCGACACCGGCGTCTTGTTGTAGGTGCCCTTCAAGGTCCAGCCGATTGCGTAAAGTGGAATCGGGCGTTGCGCGGCGCTTGCATTACTTGCATTACTTGCACCACTTGCACCACTTGCGCCACTTGCAGTGCCCGCACCATTCGCGCCGCTCGCGCCCGATGCCACCACTGCATCACGCGCGGCTTCGCTTGCGGTGCCGCTCGCGTTGCCCGTTGCGCTGTTGCTCGCGGCGCTGCCCGCGCTCCCGCTCGCGCTCGCGGCCTTCGATCCGCCCGCGACGAGCCCGCCCGAGGCACCCGTGGCCGGCGTCGTGCCGGAGGCCTGGATGTCGGTCGCGGACGCGCCGGAAGCCGCCGCCGCCGATGCCGCGGAAGCCGCCGAGGCGGCCTGCGCGTCGGCCTGGGCGCCGAGCTTCTGCGCGCCGGCCTTGCCGACCGCTTCCGCCGATGCCTTGCGCGACGCCTCTTCCTGCTGCTTCATCGCCTCGCCGATCGGAATCGGCTGGCCGAGCGTATCGACGGCCATTTGCACGTCGACCTTCTTCTGCTGGTCCGACAGCGCGATGTCGCCCTTCGCGAACACGATGTCGTGCAGATCGAGTTTCCACTGCGACGGCGTTTTCGACGACGGCAACTGGAACGTCCAGTTATTGCGTCCATCGAGCATGCGTTCGAGGTCGACGGAAGGATTGACGAGGTTGATCGCCGGAATCACGATATCGTGCGCGAGAAGCGGCAGCACCTCCACCTGGAAGTCGATTTCATCGAGCGTGGCGAACTGCGGGCGCTTCGCCCAGTCGGGATTCGCAATCGTAATGTTGGCCGCCGAGAAACGCGGCCAGGGCACCCAGCTTCGCCAGCCCGTTTCGCCGACCGAATGCCGCCAGCCCACCTTCAGATCGCCGTTGATCGTGAACTGCCGCCCGATAGCCTGCGTGACCTTGTCGTCGACGTACGGCCGGGCGCGGTTCCAGTCGAAGGTCAGAATGAAAATCGTCAGCGCCGCAATGAGAATGACGATGATCGCCACGATCCACGCAACTATCTTTCCGATCCGTCTTCCGATTGTGCTCGACCCTGCCATCAGGAAGCTCCCGCATTGTTCTTCATTGCCGGTAGGGCAGCAGATATTGTGCCCGCGAGCCGGTTGCCGGGACCGCGTTGGTGACTGCTTCGGATCCGCCTCAGACTTTATGATGCTGCATCGCTCAACACGTTCCTCACGCATCTCATCTTCATGACCGACGTTCCTCTCGTTCTCGCCGACAGCATCGTCCGGCGCGATGCCTCGCGTGGCCAGACGCTCCTCGAACCCACCACCTTCGCGCTCGACGCGGGCGACCGTGTCGCGATCACCGGGCCGTCCGGCTCCGGCAAGAGCGTGTTCCTGCGCTCGCTCGCGCTGCTCGATCCGCTCGATGCCGGACGCATCGTCTGGCGCGGCGCGCCGCTCGAGCGTGCCGCGATTCCGCGCTACCGGCGCAACGTCGCGTATATCAGGCAGCGGCCGGCGCTGCTCGACGGCACCGTCGAAGACAATCTGCGCTACCCGTTCGAATTGCACGCGTATCGCGACGTACGCTTTGACCGCGCGCATGCGGCGGGCCTGGCTGCGCGGGCGGGCCGCGGCGGCGACTTTCTCGACAAGCGCGCAAGCGAACTGTCAGGCGGCGAAGCGCAAATCACCGCGTTGATCCGCGTGCTGCAACTCTCGCCGCACGTGCTGCTGCTCGACGAGCCGACCGCCTCGCTCGACCCCGAGTCGTCGCGCGCCATTGAAGCACTGGTGCATGCGTGGTTCGATGCCGAGCCTCGCGCTCATGCGTCTATCTGGGTATCGCACGATCCGGCACAAGCCGCGCGCATGAGCGCGCGCCATCTGACCATGCGCGCGGGCGTGCTCGACGAGCGCCCGCTCGCGACCGTCCACGGAGAATCCCGCCCATGACACTGCAAAACCTGAGTCTCTGGGACGTCGCGATCGCCGCGTTGCTGATCGTCGTGAACGGCGCGGTGTCGGTCGCGCTCAAGCTCGATCTCGAACGCAAGCTCGCGTGGGCCGCGGTGCGCACCGTCGTGCAACTGCTCGCGATCGGCTACGTGCTCGGCTGGGTGTTCCGCTACGACCACTGGTTCGTCGTGCTGCCGCTGATGATCGTGATGACGCTGATCGCGGGCTTCGCGGGCGCGCAACGCGGCAGCCGCACCTACGCGGGACAGCGCGCGGACAGCGTGCTGTCGATCTGGGTCAGTTCGTGGCTCGTGGCGGCGATCGGGCTCTTCGTCGTGATCCGCATTCACCCGTGGTATGCGCCGCAATATGCGATTCCGATTCTCGGCATGATTCTCGGCAACACGCTCACGGGCGTCTCGCTCGGTATCGAGCGGATGACCGAGGAGTTGACCGCGCGCCGCGACCGCGTGGACATGGCGCTCGCGCTCGGCGCGACCCGCTGGGAAGCCGCGCAGGCGCCCGCGCGTCAGGCGGTGCGCGCGGGCATGATGCCGACGCTCAACCAGATGGCCGTGGTCGGCGTGGTGAGTCTGCCCGGCATGATGACGGGCCAGGTGCTGGCCGGCCAGTCGCCGTTGCAGGCGGTGCGCTATCAGATCGTGATCATGTTTCTGATCGCCGCGTCATCGGCACTCGGGACCGTGGGCGCGGTGCTGCTCACGTACCGGCGCCTGTTCTCAGCGGAGCATCGGTTTCTGTCGGCGCGGCTTATCGAGCGGACCGGCGCGCGGCGGTGACGCGCGCCGGCTGCGTTCATCGGTTCCGGTTCCGGCGATCGAAGCGTGTCAGCGCTTCAACGCTTCGCGCTGACCGTCACGACCGTGCCGTCGCTCAGCGTCAGCGTTTTCGTGCTGCCGTTCACCGGCATCGTAAAACGTAGCACCTGGCTTATGCTGACATCGTTCGGACACTTGATCGATTTACCGGCCGCCGTGACCGTTTTGGCGCCATCCGGCTTGTGCGCCTGGAAGCTCAATTGCACGGTCGCCGTGCCGTCTTCGCCGACCACCGGCGCGAGGCGGATCTGCGTCTGGCGGATCATCGCGCCGTTGGCGTCGAGCGGCAGCGACGCGTAGTTCGGGCACGTTTCCGTGGCCGGCACCGCGCCGCCGGGCGGCACGGTCTTCCAGGTGAAATCGTCCGACTGCCCCGAGCGGATCGTGCGGGTTTCCTGCGAATTGCCGAACTGTTTCGACGTGACGCGGACCGTGTAGCGAATCGGTCCGTCGAGAGCGGATTGCGACGTCACGGTGATCGGCGTTGCCGCGTGAGCGGCCGGCGTGACGAGGCCCGCAGCAAGCGCGCAAGCAAGAGAAGCGACAACTGAAACGGCGGAGAGTTTGAAGCTGGAGCTCATACTGTCACCTCGTTGTTGTGCCGCTGCGTGCCCGCTTCAGCGCGATTGCCCGCGCAAGGTCCACGCGGGTTCCTCACGGGTTCCTCACGGGTTCCGCGCAGGTTTCACGCGGCTTCGATACGGTCCGCTGGAGCCGTTCGCGGACGCGGGACACGCAACCGTTTTTGCATGATGCGCCACCAGTCTACCGCCAAGCGATGCCGCGCGCGCTGTCCGCGCATCGGGTGTTACCCCGCTTGCGCCGAGGCGCTTTATCAGAAGCCGCTCAGCACGAGCTTGCCGATCGCGTGTCCTTCTTCGAGCAGGCGATGCGCGCGGCGCAGATTCGCGGCGTTGATCGCGCCGAGGTGCTGCCCGACGGTCGTGCGCAATGTGCCTGCGTCGACGAGACGCGCCACTTCGGTCAGCAGCTTGTGTTGCTCGATCATGTCGGGCGTGCCGAACATCGAACGCGTGAACATGAATTCCCAGTGAAAGGCGGCGCTTTTCGCCTTCAGCAATTCGACGGGCACCGGCTTTTTGTTCTCCACGATCGTGCAGATGCCGCCTTGCGGTTTGACAAGCTCGGCGGCGGCCGGGAAATTCCGGTCGGTGTCGTTGAACATCAGCACGTAGTCCACTTGCGCGATGCCGAGCTTCTTCAATTGCGCGGGCATGTCGCCGAAGTGATCGACGATATGATCCGCGCCCAGCTCCGTCGCCCACTTCGCCGACTCGGGGCGCGACGCCGTCGCGATGACTTTCAGCTTCGCGAGCTGCTTCGCCAGTTGAATGCCGATCGAGCCGACCCCGCCCGCGCCGCCGAAAATCAGCAAGGTGCGGCCTTCGTGCGCGCCTTGCGGCGACACGCCGAGGCGGTCGAACAGCGCTTCCCACGCTGTGATCGCCGTCAGCGGCAACGCGGCGGCCTGCGTGAAATCGAGCGAGGCCGGCTTGCGCCCGACGATGCGCTCATCGACCAGATGAAACTCGCTGTTCGCGCCCGGCCGCGTGATGCTGCCCGCATAGAAGACCGGATCGCCGACCTTGAACAGCGTTACGTCCGGACCCGCCCCGACCACGGTGCCCGCCGCGTCCCAGCCGAGCACGCGCGGTTCTTTTTCGACGGCGTCTTTCGGCCCGCGCACTTTGGTGTCGACTGGATTCACGGAGATCGCTTCGACTTTCACGAGCAGATCGCGACCCGTGGCTTCGGGTTGCGCAATCTCGACGTCGATCAAGGCTTCGTCGTGATCGGCGGGCAAATAGCGGTGGAGACCGACGGCTTTCATATGCGCTCCTGTTGGTTGGGCGAGGTTGAAGTTCAAGCTGGGTTCGAAACCCGTTGACGTGATCGTAAGCCGCCTCTTTACTGTGAGAAAAGCAGCATAATCGCTGAAACATCTTTTTGATTTTCCGAAGAATGGACCTTCCGGCTTCCCCAGCGCGTGCTGCTTCCAACGAACGCGAGCGGCTCGATCTGCTCGACGTCGCGCTCTTCGTGCGGGCCGCGCTGCTCGCCAACGTGTCGGCGGCGGGCCGCGAATTCGGTTTGTCGGCGGCGGTGGCGAGCGCGCGACTCGCCCAACTGGAGAAGCTGCTCGGCGCCCGGCTGCTGCATCGGACCACGCGGCGCATCAGTCTCACGCAGGACGGCGAAGTGTTCATGGCGCGCGCCGAGGCGCTGCTCGATGCGGCCGCCGCCGCGCGCGCGTCGGTGGGTCGCGCAAAGGCCGAGCCGCAAGGCCGCTTGCGCGTGTCGATGCCGTCGTCGTTCGGGCGGCAGCATGTGTCGCCTGTCATCAGCGAATTCTTGCGCCGTTATCCGGGCGTGAGCGTCGATTTGCGCCTGACCGACCAACTGGTCGATCTCGTCGATGCCGGTATCGACGTGGCGATCCGCGTCGGCACGCTGAAGGATTCGTCGCTGGTCGCGCGGCGGCTCGCCGTGAACCGGCGTGTGTTGTGCGCGGCGCCCTCCTATCTCGCCGAGCGCGGCACGCCGCATCATCCGTCCGATCTGGCCGAGCACGAATGCATGATTCTGTCGGACCAGCGCGACTGGGCGTTCGACACGCCGGCGGGTCCGCTCGCCGTGCGCGTGAGCGGGCGCATCGTCGCCGATAACGGCGAAGTGATCCGCGACGCGCTGCTCGCCGGCTTCGGCATCGCCCTCAAATCGACGTGGGACGTGGCGCCGTTTCTGCGCAGCGGCGAACTGGTCAGCGTGCTGGACAGCTATCCGCTCGCCGGGAACGTGGCGATCTGGGCCGTGTATCCGAGCCGCGCGTTCGTGCCGCCGAAGACCCTCGCCTTCATGGATTTTCTCGCCGGCCATTTCGGCGACCCGCCTTACTGGGATGCCGAGCCGGCCTGAAGCACGCGCAAGCGGCTCTTGAAACGCCGCGAGTCAGCGCTTGCCGCTTCCCGCTCCGGGCGCCGTGTTGCCCGACTTCTTGCCCGGGTTCTTGCCCGAGTTGGCGTCGGCGTGCGCGTCGTTCTGCGTCTTTTCCTGATATTCGTCGCCACCGCGGCGGTCGGTGTCCTGCAATCCGCGCTCGAGGTCGCTATGCGCCTGCTTGCCCACCTGCCGCGCATCGTCCTCGTGTTGCGATTCCACGTCCTGGTCGCTCTCGTGCGGCAGCGGCGCGGCCGCTTCCTGCAACGAGCGCGGGTCTTTGTGTCCATGCGGATCGGCCTCTTTGCCGCCATCGGACGATTGCGGGGTGCTCTTCATAGCGCGCTCCTTTTCCGGTATTGAAGATTGCCGCGCGATCACGCTCCGCCGAGGCGCTTTCTCATTGCCGCGGTGATGCGTTGGCGCGTTTTGGGATAGTCGGCCCACGGATCGCGCTTCAGATTCGCGAGCCGCTCATGCAGGTTCTCGATATTCCACTGATCGCCGCCCGTGGTCGTCGCGACTTCGTCCCACGCGAGCGGCACCGAGACGCCCAAACCCGGCCGCGCGCGCAACGAAAACGCGGCGACTGTGCTGGAGCCGCGGTTATTGCGCAAATAATCGACGAAGATCTTCTGCTTGCGGTTCTGCGCGCCCATCTTCGCGCTGAAGTATTTGGGCAGTGTGCTCGCCATGTGCTGCGCGACGGCTTGCGAGAATTCCTTCACTTCGTCCCAGCCCGCGTGTTTGGCGAGCGGCACCACGACATGCAGGCCCTTGCCGCCGCTCGTTTTGCAAAACGACGTGAGACCGAGTTCGTCGAGCAGCGAACGCGTCAGTTGGGCGGCCTCGATCATCCGCTCCCAGCCGAGCGACGCGTCCGGGTCGAGATCGAACACGACGCGGTCGGGCTTCTCGATATTCGACGCCACGCCGTTCCACGTGTGGAATTCGATCGTGCCCATTTGCGCGGCGCCGACCAGCGCCTCGACGCTCTCGACGGTGATGAGCGGCGGATGACCCGGATCGAGCCCGGGATGTTGCGTGATATTCGGGATCGACAGCTTCTGGCTGTGCTTCTGAAAAAACAGCTCCCCGCCGATGTCCTCGGGCGCGCGCACGAGCGAGACGGGCCGGTCGGCCAGATGCGGCAACATCCATGGCGCGACCGACTCGTAGTACTGCACGAGGTCGATCTTGCGCGCGCCGGTGCTCCTGTCGATCACGCGATCGGGATGCGAGATGCGAACGCTGGCGATTTCCGCGGGCGAGGCGGCTTTTTTCGAGCTTGTCGCAGCGCTTTTGCTGGCGGCCCGCGTTTTTGCCCGCGCGGGTTCTTCCGCCGAGGTGCTCGCTGCGGATGCCGCTTGGTCTGTCTCGCTGGCCGCCTTTTTCGCAGCACGCTTCTTCGGGCTCGCGACAGACGCCGCGGCCTCGCTATCGGTTTGCTGTTGCACGTCGTCTCCTTTGCGGGGTGCTTCCTTGACGATCTGACGCGCCGGCTTGTCGCTGCGCAGACTCACGAACGATGCCTGGCGCACGATACCGTCGCTCGTCCATTCGGCGAAATTGCATTCCGCGACGAGCACCGGCTCGACCCAATGCACCGGCGTGCGGCTGCGCTCGCGCGGCGCGCTCGCGAACGGCATGCGCTGCGTTTCGTGCGCGTCGAGCGCCTGCTTCACCGAGCGCAGCAGCGCGGCGTCGAAACCGGTGCCGACGCGGCCGGCATATTGCAGCTTGCCCGTGCTGTCATGCACGCCGAGCAGAAGCGCGCCGAACGCCGCGCGGCTGCCCGACGGTTCCGAATATCCGCCGATCACGAACTCCTGGCGCCGCCGGCATTTGAGCTTGATCCACGTGGCCGAGCGGCCCGACAGATAGCCGCTGTCGCGCCGTTTGCCGATGATGCCTTCGAGCGCCATGTCGCATGCGCTTTTGAGCAGGTCGTCGGCGCTGAACTCGAAGTCGTTGGAAAAGCGCAGTACGCTGTCGTCGATGGGTTCGAGCAGCGCGCGCAGAATCGCGCGGCGCTGCTGAAGCGGCACGGCGCGCAGGTCGTAGCCGTTCAGATACGGCAAGTCGAACAAATAGATGACGATATCTTGCGGGCGGTTCGAGTCGAACGCGTTTTGCAGCGCCTGAAAGCTCGGCACGCCGTGCTCGTCCAGCACGACCGCTTCGCCGTCGAGCCACGCGCTCTCGACGCCGAATTGCCCGAACGCCTTGACCTGCTTCGAGAACTTGGTGGTCCAGTCATTACCGGCTCGCGTGAAGACATGCACGCCGCGGCTCTTTGCGCTCGCGTCGATACGCACGAGCACGCGGTAGCCGTCGAACTTGATCTCGTACGACCAGTCGTCGCCGGGCGGCGTGGCATCGACGAGCGTCGCCAGTTGCGGCTTGAGCGCGGCGGGCAGTCTGGCCTTCACCGCGCCTTCGATGGCGGGCCCGGCCGCGAGTTCGCGCAGCGACTCGCCGCTGCGCGTGGCGACGATGTCCGGACGCTTCGGGTCGCCGCGCGCCGATGCGGTTTTGCTCCTTGTCGCGGCAGCCGGCTTGTCCGCCGGCTTCTTCAGCTTCCGCTTGCCGGCCGGCGACGCGCCGTCGGCCAGCACGCTGCCGGGCCGCTCTGCGAGGATGTCGTACTCGCTTTCGTCGCGCGCTTCGTCGTCGCGCTCCTTGATGAGCAGCCACTGCTCCTTGTCGGCGTTGCCGCGCATGTGGCTGCGCACGAGCGTCCAGCCGCCGTGCAGCTTCTCGCCGTGCAGGTGGAATTTCAGCTTGCCCGCCCGATAGGCGCGCGCCGCCTCGGCCGCGCCGCCGACCGGCTCCCACGTGCCGCGATCCCACACGATCACGCTGCCCGCGCCGTAATTGCCGGGCGGAATCTCGCCTTCGAACGAGCCGTATTCGACCGGATGATCTTCCACGTGCACGGCCAGCCGCTTGACCGACGGATCGAGGCACGGCCCCTTCGGCACCGCCCACGAAAGCAGCGCGCCGTTCAATTCGAGCCGGAAGTCGTAATGCAGGCGGCGCGCGTGGTGTTCCTGAATGACGTACGACAGCCCCGCTTCCGCTTCGCGGCTCGCCGCGCCGCGAGCGCCGCGCTTGCGAGCCGCGCCGGTGCCCGCTGGCTCGGGCGTTTCGTCGAAGCGGCGCTTGCGGTTGTAGAGGTCGAGTCTGTCTGTCATGGCGAGGACTTCGTCGGGCTTCGAATGCAGTGTGTGATGGCGGTTTGGCGGTTTGGCGGTTTGGCGGTTTGGCGGTTTGGCGGTTTGGCGGTTTGGCGGTTTGGCGGTTTGGCGGTTTGGCGGTTTGGCGCGGCGATGCCGGGTGGCTCATGCCATGGCGCGCCGCTTCATTACGCCGCCGCGCGGCGCTTGCGCGCCGCCGTCGTGGACTTTGCCGCTGCTCGGCTCGCGCCGCCGCTGCCAGCTGAGCGCGGCGAGGACGTCGAACGCGTGGCGCGCGGCGCGCGGGGCTTCTTGCGCGGCGCCGTCGAGCCGCTGTCGTCGGCGGTATCGGTGTCTTCTTCCGCGGCCTCGTCGTCCGCGGCGCGTTTGCGCGTGCCGGCGGCGGGCCTGGTCTTGCCGCGCCCGAGGCTGCGTTTGAGCAGGTCGGAGAGATCGAGAATATCGGCCGATTGACGCGATTCGCGCGGAGCTTCGACTTCGGTGATTTCCTCCGTCTTGCCCTCGCGAACCTTGCGCTCGACGAGCGCCATGATGTCGTCGCGGAACGTGTCGTGATAATTCGACGGGTCCCACACGTCGCTCATGTCGTCGATCAGCTTTTTGGCCATGTCGAGTTCGCGCGCGCTGACGCCTGCTGCTTTCGTGCCCTCGGCGGGCAGCTTGAATTCGTCGAAATCGCGCACCTCGTCGGCCCAGCGCAGCGTATTCAGCGCGAGCACCGGGCCCACCGGAATCAGCGCCGCGAGATGCTGCTTGTTGTGCAGGACGACGCTCGCCACACCGACCTTGCCCGACGATTTCATCGCCTCGCGCAAGAGCGCGTAGACCTTTTCGCCTTTCCGGTCGGGCGCGAGAAAATACGGCGTGTCGAGATAGAGGAAGGAGATTTCGGGAGCATCGACGAACGCGAGGATATCGACCGTTTGCGTGGATTCGGGATTCGCCGCGCGAATTTCGTCGTCGGTCAGGACGACGTACTTGTCTTTCTCGTACTCGAAGCCGCGCACGATGTTCTCGCGTGCCACGTCTTTGCCGGTGCGCTTGTTGATCTGCTTGTAGCCGACCGGGTCGATCGTGCGCTTGTCGAGCAGATTGAAGCCGACTTTTTCCGACTTCGTCGCCGGATATAACTGCACCGGTACGTGGACGAGTCCGAAGCTGATCGCGCCTTTCCAGATCATATGTGCCATCGTGCGCTCCGCGTGGGGCTAGGACTTACAGGTTTACGCTGAAGCAGCAAGCGTGCCCATGGGGTGTGGCAATGCGCGGCATTGAGGGCGTTTTGCGGGCGCCCGCGGTGCGGTGTAAGTCTTGCATCGTGGTGGCAAAAAATACGGGTGGGCCCGGCGCGGAGGCCGGGGTTTCTGGTTTTGGTTTCTGGTTTTGGTTTGTTCGTTGGGTGTTACTGCTTTTGCTTGCGGTCTATTAGCGTTGCCCCTTTGCGGGGCGGCACTCACTTTCTTTGCGGCTGCAAAGAAAGTAAGCAAAGAAAGCGGCTCACACCGCCAGCTCATAAGCGGGCACCCTGGCTTGGAGTGGCCCATGGCTCATCTGGAATCGGTGTCGTCGCACACTCCGCACCTGTGACAAAGCCGTCATCCTTCCGGCGGCGCTGCCGCGCGCCGCCGCGGTCATTCTTAAAACCATGGGCAAACCAAGCGCACGGCGTTATGCAGGCCCTTCCGATGAGCACGCAGTGCGAGGCGGGAAGCATGACTGCCTTGTCACCAGGGCGGAATGTGCGAGGACACCGGTTCCAGATGATCCACTGCCCACTCCAAGCCCGGGGAGCCGCTTATGGGCTGGCGGTGTGAGCCGCTTTCTTTGCTTACTTTCTTTGCTTACTTTCTTTGCTTACTTTCTTTGCGGCCGCAAAAGTGAGTGCCGCCCAGCAAAGGGGCAACGCTAATAGACCGCAAGCAAAAGCAGTAACACCCAAACCCCGAAAAAAAACACCCCGCAACGCGGCCAATCCCCGCAAGCACTAAGCACACACAACCGGCACCGCTGCAAACCCCCGAAATCGCACGCGACCTCCCCGCACCGGCTCGCCGTCCAGGCGATAAACCGGAAAGCGCCGCACGAAACGGCCGATCGCAACGCGCGCTTCGAGCCGCGCGAGCGACAAACCCGCGCACTGATGGATGCCGAAGCCAAAAGCGAGATGCCGGTTCGGCGCACGGCGAATATCGAAGCGGTCAGGCTCGGCAAACTGCTCAGGGTCGCGATTGGCCGCGCCGATGCACAGCGTAATGGGCGTGCCGCGCGCCACCGGCGCACCGCCAATTTCGGTATCGACCGTGGTCATGCGGTTGCCGAGCTGGTTCGAACTCTCGAAGCGCAAACATTCCTCGACGGCCGATTCGATCAGCGCGGGCGCCTCCAGCAATGCCGCGCGCTGCTCCGGCCACTCGCATAGCGTGACGAGGCCGTTGCCGATCAGATTCGTGGTGGTTTCGTGACCCGCATTCAGAATGAAGATGCAGTTTTGCAGCAGCTCCGCTTCGGACAACTGCTCACCGCCGGCCTCGCCTTGAATCAGCCGCGTGAGGACATCGTGTTGCGGGTCGCCCGGTTCGCGCCGGCGCCGTGCGACCAGATCGCGCAAATAGTCGATGAAGTCGCTCACGGCGCGATTGCCGCGCTCCAGTTGCGCGAAGGTCAGCGACGGTTCGAGCGCGCCCAGAATGGCGAGCGACCAGTCACGCAACGGCGCGCGCTCCGCGTGCGGCACGTCGAGCAGATTACCGATGATCTCCACCGGAATCGCCGAGGCGAACTCGCTGATCAGATCGATGCGTCCGCGTTCGGCTGCGGCGTCCAGCAAGCCGTCGACGAGACGGACCAGTCCCGGCTCCATGGCCGCGATCGCGCGCGCGGTCAACGCGCCTGCGATCAGTTTGCGCACCCGCGTATGACGCGGCGGGTCGTTGAACACGAGACTCGTCGTGTGATGCGCGTAGAGCGGCGAGTCGCCGTACTTCGGCCCGAACTCGACGGTCTTGTCGGAACTGAAGGTTTTCGGGTCGCGGTAGACGGCCTGCACGTCGCGAAAACGCGTGAGAAAGAGTGAACCGTCGGGCATGTGTTTGATCGGCTCGTGTGTGCGCAGCGCGTGGTAAGCCGGATACGGATTCGCGTAGAACCCGGGGCTCAGATCGCGCAGATCGAAGTCGCGCGCGAGGGTGGCTGCGTCGCCGGCGGTCGCCGTGGGCATGTGTTGTCTCCAATGTTGTGATTCTTATTGTTCGGCGTGTCTTGCTTTTCAAGGCTCGTTATTCAAGCCCCCTTCGCCAAAGCCCGTTGTTCGGCGCGTCTCGCGAGCGAACTCCTCGCCATGCCCCTCCCGCGCGACAGCAACGCGCATTAAGGCGTCGTTCGATGCGTCAGTATGAACCGGGCGCGCTGGCATTGCACTGCCGCTCAACTGCGCTTTGCGTTTCTCCGGCGCAGCGCCGGCGCGTGCCCTCGACCCGTTACAATAGCGGGATTTTCCGCGCGAGCCGCGCGCCCGCCCTTTCCTGGTCAATGCGTCGTTCATGAACCTCGTCATCCAAAGCTCTGCGCCGATTTCCGCCGATCACCACAAAACGCTCGTCGCGCTCGCGCGCGGCTCGCACGTCACCCTTGTCGACGAGACCGCGATTCGCATTGCGGGCGCCGATCTCGCGCAGCGCGCCGACCTCGACGTCTATTGCGGCACGCATCGGCTGGACTACGCTTTTGTCGAAGCCAGCCGCCAGTTGCGCGACTTCGGGCTTGTCGCCATGGACATGGATTCGACGCTGATCACGATCGAATGTATCGATGAAATCGCCGACTTCTGCGGCCTGAAAGCCGAAGTTGCCGCGATCACCGAGGCTTCGATGCGCGGCGAAATCAAGGACTTCAACGAAAGCCTGACGCGCCGCGTCGCGCTGCTCAAGGGTCTGGACGCAAGCGCGCTCGAACGCGTCTACGAAGAACGCCTGCAACTCTCGCCGGGCGCCGAGCGAATGCTGGCGGGCGCGAAAGAAGCGGGACTGAAAACGCTGCTCGTCTCCGGCGGATTCAACTTCTTCACCGAAAAACTCAAGGCGCGGCTCGGCCTCGATTACACGCGCGCCAATACGCTCGAGATCGTCGACGGCAAGCTGACCGGCAAGGTGCTCGGCGAAATCGTCAACGCCGATGTCAAGGCGCGCACGCTGCGCGAGACCTGCGCGCAACTGCACATCGAGCCCTCCCGCGCGATTGCGATGGGCGACGGTTCCAACGACCTGAAAATGATGGCCGAAGCAGGACTTTCAATCGCGTTCCGCGCGAAGCCGGTCGTGCGCGAAGCGGCCAGCGTGTCGTTTAACTACGTGGGCCTCGACGGGCTGCTGCGGTTGTTCTAAATCTATCGGATAAAAAAAGCCCGCCGGGAATGCATCCCGGCGGGCTTTTTTTCACTGCGCCGACGGCAATATCAAATCACGCCAGCGCCGCGAGACATTGCTCGATATCGGCGCGCAGATCCGCTTCATCTTCGAGGCCGATGTAGAAGCGCACCAGCGTGCCGCGATGTGGCCACTCGCCTTCGGTGCGCATCGCGGCGACGTTGTACGGCATCACGAGGCTGTGCGCGCCGCCCCAGCTCCAGCCAATCGAGAAGAGCGCCAGCGACTCGCAGAACGTGTCAATTTGTCCGGCGCCGTAGCGCCCGTCGAACACGACTGAAAACAATCCGCCCGCGCCCGTGAAGTCGCGCTTGAAAAACTCATGGCCGGGACAGTCGGCCACGGCCGGATGCAACACCGCGGCAATTTCCGGCCGCGTCTTCAACCACTGCGCGAGCGCGAGCGCCGAACGGTCATGTTGCTCGAATCGCAGTTGCATGCTCGGCAGGCTGCGCAAAATCAGCGAACAATCATCCGACGACACGCCGATGCCCATGCGCATGCGCGCCGCTTTCAGCTTCAGATGCAATTCGCGATCGACCGTGATGGTCGCGCCCATCAGCACGTCGCCGCCGCCGGACTGATACTTGGTCAGCGCCTGCACCGAAATGTCGACGCCGTGATCGAACGGCCGGAAACCCAGACCGGCGGACCACGTGTTGTCGATCGCCGTCACGACGTTGCGCGCGCGGGCCGCGGCCGTGATCGCCGGAATGTCGGCCACTTCCATGGTCACGGAACCGGGCGCTTCGAGCCAGATGAGGCGCGTGTTCGGCTGGATCAGATCGGCGATGCCCGCGCCGATCATCGGGTCGTAGTAACGCGCGGTCACGCCGAAGTCGCGCGCCAGCCAGTCGCCGTGATCGCGGTTCGGGGAATAGACGTTGTCGGGAATCAGCACGTCGTCGCCGGATTTGACGAGCCCGAAGTACACATTCGAGATCGACGACAGCCCCGACGGCTGCAACAGCGCGTGATTGCCGCCTTCGATCGCGGCCAGGCGCTGCGCGAGAGCGAGCGACGTGGGCGTGGCATGCAGGCCGTAGCGCCACTGGGCGTCGTTTTTCCAGTCGAGCGCGCGCATCGTCGCGAGGTCGGGAAACACGACGGTCGAGGCGCGCGTGACCGGCGGCGAAAACGATTCGAAGCCCGGCGTGAGCTTGTCTTCCGCGTGCACGATGCGCGTTTGCAGCGCGCGTTTGGGTTTGGCTTGGGTCATGGTGAATTCGCTGAAAGCAGACGGAGCGGCGCACGGGGAACGCGGCGCCGCTCACGCAAGAGTAAACGAGCCGGCGAAATGCCGCCGTGCGCGGCGCAAGAACGGGGAAGGCTCGCGGCGGGCAGACTCACTCGCCGGTTTGCAGGTTGCTAACGCCGCCGACCGGATGCCCGCCGCCCTTCGCGGACGTGGAAGCCGACGTGGATGCCGGTGCGGGCGTGCCCGCCGCCGTGCCGCCCGCGCCGGCTTCCCCGCTTTTCGCGGATTTCCCGCCCGAGGCTGTCGGCACCGCTTGCCCGGCCGCCAACGGCTTCAGATCGAACGGCTGCGGCTCGGAATCGTCGACGTTCATGCGGTCGCCGGCCACGGAGCCATCGGCGGCGAACTTGCCGACCCAATTGCCGGTGATGTGCGTGCCGTCGTTCGATTCCTCGACTTCGAGCGTATCGCCGTCGCGGTCGCCCGCGATCAGGATCACTTCGCCCGTGTCCGTGAACTGATACTCGCCGTGCACGCCGGACGGATCGTCCTTCTTGGCTCCGAGCCGCAGCACGATCTGACGCGGCCCGAGCATGCCGCTATAGCGCGGGAATTTCGCGAATTCGGGGCTCGGCTTGAGCGGCAACTGGATCGGCGGCGGCGCCGCCAGCTCCTTGACGGCGTCGCTCTGCGCCCACGCTTGCGCGGGAAGCGAAGCCGCCGCGGCCATACACAGCAAAGCGGCGATGCTCAAGACTGTGGCGCCGCGCCGACGCGCCGCGCCCTTCACCGATTTCGATTCCTGCATCCTTTGATTCCTTATTGCCTGATACGGCTCGTTGCGGCTTCAGATCCGTTCGAAGATCGCCGCGATGCCCTGCCCGCCGCCGATGCACATCGTGACCAGCGCATAGCGCCCGCCGATGCGCTGGAGTTCGTACAGCGCCTTCACGGTGATCAGCGCGCCGGTCGCGCCGATTGGATGCCCGAGCGAAATGCCCGAGCCGTTCGGATTCACTTTGGCCGGGTCGAAGCCCAGTTCCTTGCTGACCGCGCAGGCCTGGGCGGCAAACGCCTCGTTGGCCTCGATCACGTCGAGATCGGCGACGGTCAGGCCGGCGCGCTCCAGCGCCTTGCGGCTCGCCGGCACCGGACCGATGCCCATGTAAGCCGGATCGACGCCCGCGTGCGCGTACGACACGAGCCGCGCCAACGGCTTGATGCCGCGCTGCTGCGCGACACTGCGCTCCATCAGCACGACGGCGGCGGCGGCGTCGTTGATGCCCGACGCGTTGCCCGCCGTGACCGTGCCGTTTTCCTTCGCGAACACGGGCTTGAGCTTCGAGAAATCTTCCGCCGATGCGTTCATGCGCGTGTGCTCGTCCGTGTCGAACACCACGTCGCCTTTCTTCGACGGGATCGTGACCGGCAGGATCTGATCCTTGAAATAGCCGCTCGTGATCGCGTGGGCCGCGCGGCGATGCGATTCGAGCGCGAGCGCGTCCTGGGCTTCGCGCGAAATGTCGTATTGCCGTGCGACGTTTTCGGCGGTCACGCCCATGTGGATCGACTGGAACGGGTCGTTCAGCGCGCCGACCATCATGTCGACGAGGCGCGCGTCGCCCATGCGCAGGCCGAAGCGCGCGGCGGGCATCGAGTACGGCGCGCGGCTCATGTTCTCCGCGCCGCCGCCGATCGCGATGTCCGCGTCGCCGAGCAACACGCTTTGCGCGGCGGAAACGATCGCCTGCAAGCCCGAGCCGCACAGGCGGTTCACGGTCAGCGCGGGCGTGTGCTGCGCGACGCCGCCGTTGATCGCCGCCACGCGCGCGAGGTACATGTCTTTCGGCTCGGTATGCACGACGTTGCCGAACACTACGTGGCCGACTTCGTCGCCGGACACCTGCGCGCGCGCGAGCGCCTCGCGCACGACGCGCGCGCCGAGATCGGTCGGCGGAAAATCCTTCAGACTGCCGCCGAATCCGCCGATTGCCGTCCGCACACCGCTCACCACCACTACGTCCCGTTGCATAGCTCGCTCCTCTTCTAGTTTCTCAAGATGATGTAGCCCGGCAAACACGCGCAGCGCGCGGCGCGCGGCGCTCAGCCCGCCAGAATCTGTTCGACCGCCGCGCGCGACGGGATCGGCGCGACCGCGCCGTAGCCTTGCGTGGACAGCGCGGCGGCCACGTTTGCGTAACGCGCCGCGGCAAAGGGATCGTCGCCCGCCACCATGCGCGCGATGAAGGCGCCGCCGAAGCAGTCGCCGGCGCCGGTTGCATCGACCGCATTGACCGTGTGACCCGGCACGACGCGCCGCTCGTCGGGCGTCGCGATATAGGAGCCTTCCTTGCCGAGCTTCAGCGCGACGACCCGAGGCCCGTGCGACAGCAGGAAATCGACGATCTCATCGCGGCCCGTCAAGCCGGTCAGTTCGGTGACGTCATCCCAGCTCGGCAAACAGATGTCGGTCTGACGGATCGCCTCCAGCATCACCGCGCGCGCCCGGTTGAGCGGCCACAGCTTCAGGCGCAGATTGGTGTCGAAACTCACGCGCACGCCGCTGGCGCGGGCATGCGCCATGGCTTCGAGCGCTGCGTCGCATGCGCTCAAGCTAATCGCGAGGCTGATGCCCGACAGATGGACGACCTTGGCCGCCGCGATCGCGTCGAGCGGCAGGTCATGCGGCGCATAACGGCTCGCCGCTGAGCCGGCGCGCAGATAGTCGAACGCGTGGCCGTGCGGACCGTGCGACACGAAATAAACACCCGTGGACGCGCCCGGATCGATCCGCACGAGCGCCGTCTCCACGCGCTCGCGCTCCCACAGATCAATCAGCAGCCGCCCGAAATGATCGGCGCCGACCGCCGACACGAAGCCGGTGCACGCGCCCTGCCGCGCCGCCGCGATGCAGAAATTCGACGTGTCGCCGCCAAAGCCCTGCAGATAGTTCGGCGCGTCTTTCGCCGACTGGTTGAACTCGATCATCGCCTCGCCGAGCGCGAGGATGTCCGGGCTAGCGAAGCGCTCTGCCGTCATTGCTCAGACCTCGCCCCACAGGTCGTGACCGTCGGCGCCGGTGATCTTCACCGACACGAAATCGCCGACCTTGTAACGCCTGGACGCCTTGGTCGCGGGCGCGATATACACGACACCGTCGATCTCCGGCGCGTCCGCCGCCGTGCGGCCGATGCCGCCGTCGGCATTGATTTCGTCGACCAGCACTTTGAGCGTCTTGCCGACTTTCTTCGCGATGCGTTTGGCCGACACTTGCTCGGCCACTTCCATGAAGCGCGCGCGGCGCTCCTCGCGCACTTCGTCGGGCAACGCGCCGTCGAGTTCGTTCGCCGTTGCGCCTTCCACCGGCGAATAGGCAAAGCAGCCGACGCGATCCAGTTCTGCCTCGCGGATGAAGTCGAGCAGCGTCTCGAACTGTTCCTCGGTCTCGCCGGGGAAGCCCGCGATAAACGTGCTGCGGATCGTCAGGTCCGGGCACATCTCGCGCCACGCCTTCACGCGCTCCATCACTTTTTCGGCGTTGGCCGGGCGCTTCATGCGCTTCAGCACTTCCGGATGCGCGTGCTGGAACGGCACGTCGAGATAGGGCAGCACGTGGCCCTTGTACGGGCCTTGAGCCATCATGGGAATGACTTCGTCGACGCTCGGGTACGGATACACGTAATGCAGACGCACCCATGCGCCATGTTGCGCGGCGAGCTCGCCGAGCGCGCCGACCAGATCGGTCATGCGCGTCTTGATCGGCTTGCCGTTCCAGAAGCCGGTGCGATATTTGACGTCGACGCCGTATGCGCTCGTGTCCTGCGAAATGACGAGCAACTCCTTCACGCCGGATTTGAAGAGGTTTTCTGCTTCGAGCATCACTTCCGCGACCGGACGCGACACGAGATCGCCGCGCATGGACGGGATGATGCAGAACGTGCAACGGTGGTTGCAGCCCTCGGAAATCTTCAGGTACGCGTAGTGACGCGGCGTGAGCTTCACGCCCGCGGCCGGCACCAGATCGACGAACGGATCGTGCGGCTTCGGCAGATGCGTGTGGACGTGCTGCATCACTTCGCCCAGCGCGTGCGGGCCGGTGACAGCCAGCACTTTGGGATGCACTTCTTCGATGAGGCCCGAGCCGCTCGCGCTCTTTTTCGCGCCGAGGCAGCCGGTCACGATCACCTTGCCGTTTTCGTTGAGCGCCTCGCCGATGGCGTCGAGGCTCTCCTGCACGGCTTCGTCGATGAAGCCGCAGGTGTTGACGACCACGAGGTCCGCGCCGTCGTACGTGCCGGAAATCTCGTAACCTTCGGCGCGCAGCTGGGTGATGATCTGCTCGGAGTCGACGAGCGCTTTCGGGCAGCCGAGGCTGACGAAGCCGACCTTCGGACTGGAAGGTGTCGGCGAGGTGGAGGGAGTGGTCTGCGACATAGGTGAATCCGGCGTATAGCGGTGACGTGGCGACAAGGGGAACGGTGCGGGAGGACTTCGGGAGCCGGAGGGCCATATCGCCCCGCTCCGCAGGCAAACGCCCCGCGCACGCAACCCGCCATTGTACCGCGCTCGCGGCGCCCAGTTCGACGCGAGGCCGCTACCGGAACCGCGGCAACCGTTACTTCTTCTCCGGCTCCGGATTCGCCTGCGGATTGGCCGGCGCCGCGGCGTTCGCGTTGCCCGGCGCATTCACGCCGCCAGCCGCCGAAAACGGGAAGGTGGCGAACATCGACTTGGCCTGGTTCTGCATCTGCTCCTGCATCTGCACGAACATGTTCTTGGACTGCTCGATGTAGCTCGTCATCATGCCTTGCATCATCGGCGCCTGCATGTTCATGAACTGCGACCAGACTTCGGGGTTCATCGCCTTGCCTTCGTACAGATTCTTTGACTGGTCGGCGAGCTTCGCCTGAATGTCGATGAAAGCCTGGATGTTCTTTTCCAGATACGTGCCCATCATGCCCTGCATCGCATGGCCGTAGAAACGGATGATCTGCGAAAGCATCGACGACGAGAACATCGGCAAGCCGCCGCTCTCTTCCTCGAGAATGATCTGGAGCAGGATCGCACGCGTCAGGTCCTCGTTGCTCTTCGCATCGATAACCTTGAAGTCTTCCTGGTCCAGAACGAGCTGTTTGACGTCCGTCAGCGTGATGTACGTGCTTGTCTCGGTATCGTAGAGCCGCCGATTCGGATACTTCTTGATCAATCGATCGGCTGCTTTCTTTGTAGTAGTAGTCATGTAACGCCTTTGAGCGCAAGTAGAGCACGGCGGCGTGCCGGCTGCGCAATCGGGCATTTGCGCAGCCGGCACGCCGCCGTAACCATCCGAGCCAAACGCGCTGCCTTGTGAGCGGCGCGCCTGTAACTCAGCCCATATGCAAACCGCCGTTCAGCGAGAAATCCGCGCCCGTGGAAAAACCCGATTCGTCCGACGCGAGCCACGCCACGATCGAGCCGATTTCGTCCGGCTGGCCGAGGCGGCGCACCGGAATCGTCGCAACGATCTTTTCCAGCACGTCGGGGCGGATCGACTTGACCATGTCCGTGCCGATGTAGCCCGGCGACACGGTGTTGACCGTCACGCCCTTGGTGGCCACTTCCTGCGCGAGCGACATCGTGAAGCCGTGAATGCCGGCCTTCGCGGTCGAGTAGTTGGTCTGGCCGAACTGCCCTTTCTGCCCATTCACCGACGAAATATTGATGATGCGGCCAAAGCCGCGCTCGACCATTCCGTCGATCACCTGTTTCGTGACGTTGAAGAGGCTGGTCAGATTGGTGTCGATCACCGCGGTCCAGTCTTCGTGCGTCATCTTGCGGAACACGACGTCGCGCGTAATGCCCGCATTGTTCACCAGCACGTCGATCTCGCCGACTTCGGACTTGACCTTGTCGAACGCGGCCTTGGTCGATTCCCAGTCGCCGACGTTGCCTTCGGACGCGACGAAGTCGAAACCGAGCGCCTTCTGCTCGTCGAGCCACTTCACGCGACGCGGCGAATTCGGACCGCAGCCCGCGATGACCCGGTAGCCTTCCTTGTGCAGCCGCTGGCAGATGCTCGTGCCGATGCCGCCCATCCCGCCCGTTACGTACGCAATTCGCTGTGTCATGAACTAGACTCCATTATCGTTTTCGAGGCGCCGACCGGCTACCTCTACCCTCGCCAGGATGCTTGATCCAGAGTGCCGCCGGGCGACCGGCCGGCGAGGCCGCTGTGGCCACGCGCCGCCTGCTGCAAAGCGGCGCGCGGCCAATACTGCTGACGCCTGCCGGCGCCTTTGCGCGCGCGGTGAGGCGCGCGCTCATTCTGATGATCAGACGCGCTCGACCGCCAACGCGACGCCCATGCCGCCGCCGATGCACAGCGAAGCCAGGCCCTTCTTCGCATCGCGCTTCTGCATTTCGTGCAGCAGCGTGACGAGAATCCGGCAGCCGGACGCGCCGATCGGATGGCCGATCGCGATCGCGCCGCCGTTCACGTTGATCTTCGACGTGTCCCAGCCCATCTGCTTGTGCACGGCGAGCGCCTGCGCGGCGAACGCTTCGTTGATTTCCATCAGGTCGAGGTCGGCCGGCGTCCAGCCCGCGCGCTCGAGGCAGCGGCGCGAGGCCGGCACCGGGCCCATGCCCATGACTTTCGGATCGACGCCCGCGTTCGCGTAAGCCTTGATGCGCGCAAGCGGCGTGAGGCCGAGCGCTTCCGCTTTCTTCGCGGACATGACCAGCACCGCCGCCGCGCCGTCGTTCAGACCCGACGCGTTGGCCGCCGTCACCGTGCCTTCCTTCGAAAAAGCCGGCTTGAGGCCAGCGAGCGATTCAGCCGTCACGCCATGACGCACGAACTCGTCGGTTGCGAAACGCAGCGGGTCGCCCTTGCGTTGCGGAATCTCGACCGGCACGATTTCGTCGTCGAAACGGCCCGCCTTCTGCGCGGCTTCCGCCTTGTTCTGCGACAGCGCCGCGAACGCGTCCTGCTGCGCGCGCGTGATGTCGAATTCCTTCGCGACGTTTTCCGCGGTCACGCCCATGTGGTACTGGTTGTACACGTCCCACAGGCCGTCGACGATCATCGTGTCGACGAGCTTCGCGTCGCCCATGCGGAAGCCGTCGCGCGAGCCCGGCAGCACGTGCGGCGCGGCGCTCATGTTTTCCTGACCGCCGGCGATCACGATGTCGGCGTCGCCCGCGATGATCGCGTTGGCCGCCAGCATCACGGCCTTCAGGCCCGAGCCGCACACCTTGTTGATCGTCATGCCCGGCACCGCGGAAGGCAGCCCCGCCTTGATCAGCGACTGGCGCGCGGGATTCTGGCCCGAGCCCGCCGTGAGCACCTGGCCCAGGATCACTTCGCTCACCTGCTCGGGCTTCAGCCCCGAGCGTTCGAGCACCGCGCGAATCACCGTCGCGCCGAGTTCGGGCGCGGCGATCTTCGCCAGCGACCCACCGAATTTGCCAACTGCCGTACGGGCGGCCGATACGATCACAACATCAGTCATTTCCATATCCTCTGGGCCTAACGGCTGACTACGCCGCGGCCCGTCAAGTTAAAAATCTCGTTGCTTGTCAAATCGCTAGCTGGTGCACCTTCGTGGGCGTCCGGCTCGTGCGAACGCCTCATTCATGTTGCCCGTTCGCCCGACTTACTCGCGCTGCCGCACGTAACGTCCCGGCGCCGGCTCGATCACCGGGAATTCCGCGGAACCGGCCGTGGCGCGCGGCTTCACTTTTTTTCCGCCGTACTGGTCAAGCCATGTGGTCCACTCGGGCCACCAGCTTCCGGGCGCTTCGCTCGCCTCGCCGAACCATTCGTCCGGGCTGTCCGGCAATGCTTTGGCCTCGCCTTCGATCTTCCAGTAACTGCGCTTTTTCTTCGCGGGTGGATTGATCACGCCAGCGATGTGACCGGACGCGCCGAGCACGAACTTCAACGGACCGTTCAAAAGCGGAACCGACGCGTAGGCGGTTTGCCACGGCACGATATGGTCTTCGCGCGAACCGTAGATAAAGGTGGGCACGTCGATCTTCGAGAGGTCGACCGGCTCGCCGCACGTGGTCAGTGCGCCCGGCTCGCGCAGACGGTTTTCGAGGTACGTGTTGCGCAGATACCAGACGTACATCGGGCCCGGCAGGCTCGTCGAGTCGCTATTCCAGTACAGCAGATCGAACGGCACCGGCGTGCGGCCTTTCAGGTAATTGTCGACGACGTAGTTCCACACCAGGTCGTTCGGGCGCAGGAACGAGAACGTGTTGGCGAATTCGACGCCGCGCATGAGTCCCGGCGGCACGCCGTTCTTGCCGCCGATGGTCTGCTCGCGCATCTGCACATGCGCTTCGTCCACGAAAATATCGAGCACGCCCGTGTCGGAAAAATCGAGCATGGCGGTGAGCAGCGTCATGGACGCGGCCGGATGTTCGCCGCGCGCCGCCGCCACCGCGAGCGCCGTGGCGAGCAGCGTACCGCCGACACAGAAGCCGAGTGTGTTGATCTGTTCGCGGCCGCTAATGCTGCTCGCCGTTTGAATCGCGGTGAGCACGCCTTCGCCGACGTAGTCGTCCCAGGTTTTATGCGCAATGGACGCATCCGCGTTGCGCCATGAAATCAGAAACACCTGATGCCCCGAATCGAGCGCGTGCGCGACGAGCGAGTTCTCAGGTTGCAGATCGAGAATGTAGTACTTGTTGATGCAAGGCGGCACGATCAGCAACGGCCGCTCGCGCACGGTGGCCGTGCGCGGCGTGTACTGGATCAGTTGCATCAGTTCGTTTTCGAACACCACCGAGCCTTCGGTGGTCGCGAGATTTTCGCCGACGACGAAACGCGATTCGTCCGTCTGCGAAATCTTGCCGCGCTGCATGTCGGCAAGCAGGTTCATCACGCCTTGCCGCAAGCTCTCGCCCTGACTTTCGAGCAGGGTCTTTTGCGCCTCGGGATTCAGCGCGAGGAAGTTGCTCGGCGCGGCCGCCGCCGTCCATTGCTGAACAGCGAAACGGATACGCTCGCGAACCTTCGGTTCGGCTTCGAGCGCGTCGACCATTTCCTGCAGATAGCGCGCGTTCAGCAGATACCACGCAGCGGTGAATGCATAAGCCGGCGTGGCACTCCATGCGTCCGCACTGAAGCGGCGATCCTTGAGTTCGGGCGCTTTCGGCGTGGAAGCGCTCGCCTGCTGGATCAGCGCCATGGCTTCGTGCGAATAATCGGCCTGGAGTTTGCGCAGACGCTCCGGCGAAATGGCCGCTGCGGGAATGTTCAACCCGGCGAGCGATGGCATGGCGGGCATGGAAGGCATCGCGCCCGCCGCCAGCTTGCTGAAATCGGGCATGCTTGCAACGCCGGGAAAGCCCGCGAAACCTGGAAAGCCTGGAAAGCCCGACGGCATTTGCGGCAAACTCCAGGGCGCGGCGCCCTGAAAGTGAGGCATGGCGAACGGCGCGCCGTTCATGCCATTCGCGCCGGGCTGCGCGCCGAGCGAACGCCACGCATTCATCCATGCGTCGATAAATTGCTGCATGCCCGCGGCCGGTGTCGCACCGCTCGTATCGGCCTGCTGCGTTTGCTCCTTCGAGGAGTCGGTGCTGGGAGATGCTGAGGAGTGAGAAGCTGCCATACCTGCTTTTGACCGGTAAGTCCTTGCGGACGGTTGAGAGGCAGGTTCCTGCGCACGTGGGCGATCGTTCGCGCCCTCGTCACGCCCTGTCCCATGTACGAGGAGCTGTGAGGAACATTCTTGCTCCCCATCGCAGGGCATGTCAATGCTTGTTCCCGATTTTGCCGCAGTGCGATACTTTTTTAATTATCGTTTTCCCTGTATCGCTAATCGCGCTTATCAGACATATGTCAACTGAATGGCGGAGGACGAATAAAACAGCTTATTGCAGCGCTTTATTCACATTTATGCATTTCGGAGGCACCCATTTTCGCGGCTTATTTATTCACACGCGAAGCGTCTCCGGCAGCGCAGCAAAAAAACAGCGGCCCGCGCGCGGAAAAGCGCGTCGTCGCGCTTTTCGATGTGTTTTCCCGAGGGGCGCCGCGCGTGAGCCGGATGCATCGCGCGAGGCCGATCAATCGGCGAGTGTCTGCGCCTGTGCGTCGAGCCAGATGAGCGCGGCCATGCGACCGGTCTCGCGATCGCGGCGATACGAATAGAAGCGCTCGGGTTGCGTGACCGTGCACAGATCGCCGCCGGCAATGTGCGTCACGCCGAGCCGCTGCAAGCGCAGACGCGCCAGCGCCGGAAGATCGGCAAGGTATTTGCCCGCGTTTTGCGGATGCTCGACGAACGCGCGCGCCGTGGCATCGCGTTGTGCGCCGTCCACGCCGTCCACGCTTTTCATGAAGGCGTCACGCACGTCCGGGCCGACCTCGAACGAGCCCGGTCCGATGCACGGACCGAGATACGCGTTCAGCGCGCCCGTTTCCACTCCGGCGAGTTCGGCGACGCGAGCAGCCGTCTGTTCGACGATGCCCGACGCGAGTCCGCGCCATCCCGCGTGCGCCGCGCCGACCGCGCGCCCTGCTTCGTCGCAGAACAGCACCGGCATGCAATCGGCCACCATCACGACGCAGGCGATGCCCGCCTGGTCGGTCACGCTCGCGTCCGCCTGCGTCGGCGCGCCGTTCGCGCGCGCCTCGGCAAGCGCGTCTTGCGCACGCACGATGCGCGCGCCGTGAACCTGATCGAGCCACGCGGCGTCGCTCACGCCGGCGAGCGCAAGCAGGCGCGCCCGATTCGCGGCAACCGCGGCGCGATCGTCACCGGAATTCATCCCGAGATTGAGGCCGCCGGGCTGGTGCGCGCCGTCGCGCCAGCGGCCGAACGGCGGCGCACTCACGCCGCCGTCGCGCGTGGTGACGAGCGCGCGCACGCGCGGCGCCACGTTCCATGCGGGTTGCACGACATCGGCAAAGCTCAGTTCGGGCAGGCTCATGCGTGATCGTCCTCGTCGTCCTGAAGAGAGTGGCCGGCTGCGTCGTCTTCATCGTCGTAGCCGTCTTCCTCATAGTACGTCTCGTCGAATTCGCCTGCATCGTCGCGGCCCAGACCGAGCGCCGCCGAGAGCGCCGCAATGTCTTCCGGCACATCCGCGCGCCATTGCATCGTGCGGCCGGTTTTCGGATGGATCAGCCCGAGGCGCCATGCATGCAGCGCCTGCCGCGCGAAGTCGCCGGGCAGCGGCGTGACCGAGCGCTTGCCGCGCGCGCGCCCATACACCGGATCGCCGAGCAGCGGATGGCCGATATGCGCGCAATGCACGCGGATCTGATGCGTGCGGCCCGTTTCGAGATCGCAGTGAATCGCGGTGACCGGCTGACGCTGCCAGATCGCCGATTCGACGCGCCGGAAATGGGTGCGCGCCGGCTTGCCCGACGCGCCCGTCACTACCGCCATGCGCGTGCGTTCGCGCGGATCGCGGCCGATTGGCGCGTCGATCGTGCCTTCTTCCGGCATGTTGCCCCACACGAGCGCGAGGTAGCGGCGCTTCACCGTGCGCGCCTGCAACTGGCGCACGAGATCGGTCTGCGCTTCGAGCGTGCGCGCGACCACCATCAGCCCCGAGGTCTCCTTATCCAGCCGATGCACGATGCCCGCACGCGGCAGTCCCGCCGCCGCGTCGCCATAGCGGTACAGCAGACCGTTCAGCACGGTGCCGCTCCAGTTGCCGGCCGCCGGATGCACGACCATGCCCGCCGGCTTGTTGATGACGACGAGCGTGTCGTCTTCATAAACGATATCGAGCGGCACCGGCTCGGGCGTGAAGGCGAGCTGCTCCGGCAAAAGGTCCGGCACAAGCTCGATGGTCGCGCCGAGCGGCACCGGCTGGCGGATCCTGGCCGGCTTGCCGTCGATGCGCACGCGCTCCGCCTCGATCCAGCTTTGCAGCCGGTTGCGCGAGAATTCGGGGAAAACGCGCGCGAGCACCTTGTCGAGGCGCTCGCCGGCGAGTTCGTCCGGCACGACGGCGCTGCGCGGCGTTTCGTCCGCGACGCGGTTGGCCACGGACGGCACCAGGCTCGCGGGAGCGGCTCGTCCGAGCGCGTCGGCGCCGAGGTCGTCGTCGAGGGAATCGACGCCCAACGCGTCGGAGGGGTCAGCGCTTACGCTATAATCTTCGTTGCTATTCCCGGCACCGGTTGCAGCGCCTGGAGTATTTGAGCGGGTCATTGAGTCTGGGTCACCTGGACGTAAAGCTAGACTGGAAAATGCGAGCCTTGAACACCATCACTAAAGCGGCGATCAATTTGAAGGCCATCAAGAACGCGGCCCGGAAAGTGGCCGGATACATTGCGTGTGCCGCAGCCGTCGCGGTTGTTGCGGCTTGCCACGGCCTGCCGGAGAAGACCGACGAAACGGCAACGTGGAACAACAACAAATTATATACGGAGGCGAACGACGCACTGAGCGGCGGCGATTTCGGCAAGTGCGCGAAATACTTCGAGATGCTCGAGGGCCGCGACCCGTTCGGTCACTTCGCACAGCAGGCGCAGATCAACGTCGCGTACTGCAGCTGGAAAGACAATGAAACCGCGGCCGCCGATCAGGCCATCGACCGCTTCATCCAGTTGCATCCGGATCACCCGGACATCGCGTACGCGTACTACCTGAAGGGCATGATCCACTTCAACGACGACCTCGGTCTGTTCGGCCGCTTCTCCGGCCAGGACATGAGCGAGCGCGATCCGAAGTCGCTGCGCGAGTCGTACGACGCGTTCAAGGTCGTCGTGGATAAATTTCCGAACAGCAAATACGCGCCGGACGCCGCGCAACGCATGCGCTATATCGTGAACGCGCTGGCGTCGCACGAAGTTCACGCGGCGGATTACTACTATCGCCGTGGCGCTTATGTGGCAGCGATCAACCGCGCGCAACTGGCGTTGAAGGAATACAAGAACGCACCGGCTATCGAAGACGCGCTGCACATCATGATGCTGTCGTACGAGAAGCTGAACCAGCCGCAACTCGCCGACGACACCAAGCGCGTGCTGGCCGGCACCTTCCCCGACAGCCCGTACATCACCGGTCATGCACGGCCCGGTAAGGAAAAGTCGTGGTGGCAGTTCTAAGCCGCACGGTATGCTGAAAGCACGCTGAAAAAGCGGCACCCAAGCAAAACGCCACGACCGAGGTCGTGGCGTTTTGTTTGGTGCGTTTTGCTTGATGCGTTCAGCGTCGGCTCAATCCCGCTCGAACAGCGCAATCGACTCCACATGCGACGTGTGCGGAAACATGTTGACCACGCCCGCGCCGACCAGCCGGTAACCCGCCTCGTGCACCAGCAACCCTGAGTCGCGCGCAAGCGTCGACGGATTGCAGGACACATAGACGATGCGCTTCGGCAGCGGCCCGTGGCCGCTCTGCGCGATCTCCGCCAACGCCTTCGCGACTGCCAGCGCGCCTTCGCGCGGCGGGTCGATCAGAAACTTGTCGAAGTGGCCGAGCGCGCGGATGTCGTCGGCGGTGACTTCGAACAGATTGCGGCAGGCAAACGACGTATGCCCCGCCACGCCGTTCAGTTCGGCATTGGCCAGCGCGCGCGAGGTCAGCACTTCGCTGCCTTCGATACCCACCACTTCCTTCGAAATGCGCGCGAGCGGCAGCGTGAAGTTGCCGATCCCGCAAAACAGGTCGAGCACGCGGTCCGTGCGCGCGGGCGCCAGGAGTCGCAGCGCGCGGCTCACGAGCACACGGTTGATCGCGTGATTGACCTGCGTGAAGTCGGTCGGCTTGAACGGCATACGGATGTCGTATTCCGGCAGCGTGTAGTCGAGCTGCACGTCGAGCGGATAGAGCGGCGTGACCGTGTCCGGGCCGCCAGGCTGGACCCAGAACTGCACCTTGTGCTCGTCGGCGAACTCGCGCAGCACCTGCTCGTCCGCTGCGGTCAGCGGCTCGAGGTTGCGCACCACGAGCGCCGTCACCGATGAACCGACCGCCAGTTCGAGCTGCGGCATGCGGTCGTAAATGGAAAGCTTGCGCACCATGAAGCGCAGCGGCATCAACATGGCCGACACATGCGGCGGCAGCACTTCGCAGGTTTTCATATCCGCGATGTAGCTGCTCTTTTTCTCGTGAAAGCCGATGCGCATGCCGCCCTTTTCAGGCAAAAAACGCACCGCCAGCCGCGCGCGATAACGATAGCCCCAAGCCGGTCCGTGAATCGGCCGGAACACCGTTTCCGGGCGCAGCTTCGCCAGATGCTGAAGGTTGTCCTCCAGCACGCGCTGCTTCACGGCGACCTGGGCGCGAATGTCGAGATGCTGCATCGAACAGCCGCCGCAAATATCGAAGTACACGCATTTCGGCTCGGTGCGCATCACGCTTTCGCGGAAAACCTGCACGACTTCGGCCTGCTCGAACTTCGGCTTGCTGCGATGCGTCGAATAACTCACGCGCTCGCCGGGCAGCGCGCCTTCGACGAAAATCACCTTGCCGGGCGTGCCGTCTTCGGTCTCGGTGCGGCCGACGCCGCGCGCTTCCATATCGAGTGAGACGATTTCGACGACCGGTTCATTGCCGGTAATGACATGTGGAGCAGCCGCGGCGGGCGCCTTGTGGTGCTTCGAGGGGCGCTTCGGCGAGCGACGATGGGGGGCAGTTCGGGACACCTGCAACTTCCTGACAAACTTGGGGAAAGGCGAGATTGTAGACGAAGCGCCGCGCCCGTCCACGCGACTACTGATCGAACGCCGCCAGATACTCCGCCCATTGCGGCGCCGCTTCGAGCGCGAGCGCGTTCTTGACCAGATTGATCTCGTCGGCATATTCGGCGGCGGAAAACGCGCCGCGAATCAGCTGGAAGCGGCAATACAGCAAATACGTATTGACGACGTCGGTCTCGCAGTAATTGCGGATTTCCTCGATGCGCCCTTCCTGAAACGCATGCCACACCTGGCTGCCGTCCATGCCCATCTTGCCCGGAAAGCCGCACATTTTCGCGAGCGCGTCGAGCGGCGCGTTGGCGCGCGCCTGGTACATGGCGAGCACGTCCATCAGGTCCGTGTGACGCGCGTGGTAGCGGCTGATGTAGTTGTTCCACTTGAACTCGCGGTCGTCTTCGCCGAGGTCCCAGAAACGGTAAGCGGCAATCCCGTTGACGAGCGCGCGATAGTTCAGCACCGGCAGGTCGAAACCGCCGCCGTTCCACGACACGAGCTGCGGCGTGTATTTCTCGATCACGCGATAAAACGATTGCACGAGTGCCGCTTCGCCGTCTTCGGGCGTGCCGAGCGAGCGCACGCGAAAACCGTTGTTGTCGCGAAACACGCAGGAAATCGCAGCCACCCGTTGCAGATGATGCGGCAGAAAATCGCCGCCAGTCTTTTCACGGCGCGCGGCGAAAGCGTGTTCGGCGACTTCGGCGTCGCTCATCGAGGCAGGCAAATCGTCGAGACGGCGGATGCCGGCGACATCGGGAATCGTCTCGATGTCGAAAACAAGAATCGGTGTCATCAAATTAGAGAACGGCGTCTTTCCGGACGCCGTTGGAGGCGAAGAAGCGCTTTAACCGCACGAGCGCTTCCTGTTGGATCTGGCGCACACGCTCGCGCGTGAGGCCCATTTCATCGGCCAGCTCTTCGAGCGTGGCAGGTTCGATGTGATTCAGACCGAAGCGGCGTTCGATCACATGGCGATGCTTGTCCGACAAGCGCGCGAGCCACGCGCGCGTGAGCGTTTCCAGTTCGCGATGCTGAACCTCCGCATCCGGCGACTGACTCTGGTCATCGGACAACAAGTCGAGCAAACTGCTGGCCGGGTCGAGATCGAGCGGCGCGTCGAGCGACGCCGTGTGCTCGTTCAGCGCGAGAATGTCGGTAACTTCGTCGGTGGTCTTGCCGGTCAGATAAGCGATGTCGTCGATGCTGGCGTCGCGGCGCTCGGCGGCTTCGCCGGAATTCATTGAATTCTTTTCCAGATGGCGCTTGGCGCGCAGCACCTGATTCAGCTCGCGAATCACGTGGACCGGCAAGCGCACCGTGCGTGCCTGGTTCATGATCGCGCGCTCGATGCTCTGTCGAATCCACCAGGTGGCGTAGGTCGAAAAACGGAAGCCGCGCGTGGGATCGAATTTTTCGATCGCGTGCATGAGGCCGAGGTTGCCCTCCTCGATCAGATCGAGCAGCGGCACGCCGCGATTCAGGTAACCCTTAGCGATGCTGACGACAAGCCGCAGATTGCGCTCGATCATGACCTGGCGCGCTTCGAACTCGCCCGCCTTCGCGAGACGCGAGTACTTCTGCTCTTCCTCGACGGTGAGAAGCGGCTTCACGCTGATGCGGTTCAGGTAGTGCTGAATCGTGTCGGCCGTGAGTTCGGCTTGCAGCAGCGCGCGGAAATCGTCGGCGTCAGGCGCGGCCTCGCTTGCGGCTTCGCGCGTGTCGCCGCCTTCTTCCGAGTTCTGGCGCTCGTCGAGCTCGCGCTCCTCGACGAGTTCCTCTTCCGCTTCGGAAGCGCCGCTGTCGTCCATCGAAGCGGACGTGGCATCGCTGATCGTTTCAGATTCGGCTTGCGGCAGGCGGCGCTTCGATTTCGGCATGGTCGTATCGCTTATTGCGGCGGCAAATACTTCAGTGGGTCGACAGGTTTGCCCTGCCGGCGAACTTCGAAATGCAACATCACGCGGTCTGCATCGCTGTTGCCCATCTCGGCGATTTTCTGCCCTTTTGTTACCGCGTCCCCTTCTTTTACCATCAAAGCGCGGTTGTGTGCATACGCCGTGAGATAAGTTGCATCATGCTTGATGATAATGAGATTGCCGTATCCACGCAGCCCATTTCCGGCATAGACCACGCGGCCGTCGGCGGAAGCCTTGACCGCCTCGCCTGCCGAGCCACCAATATTGACGCCTTTGTTTGTCGAATCGTTAAAAGTGCCGAGCAGCGGGCCGCGCACCGGCCACGAGAAGTTCACGTTGCCAGACGCGCCGGCCGTGGAGTCGCTTGCTGCGCCCGCACTCGACGGCGGCGTCAGCGCAGCGTTGTTCGCGGCCGCGCCGTAGAGCGGCGGCGCCGCGACGCCGGCTGCCGCGCCCGGCGACGTGCCGTTCAGCGGCGCCGTTTGCACCGCGCCATTGCTGCCGATCGGCGCGGTCGATACACCCGGCGTCAACGCGGCGGTGTTCGCGCCCGGCGGCACGACGCGCAGCAGTTGATCGACTTCGATCTGATTCGGGTTCGTGAGATTGTTCCACGTCGAAATGTCACGATAGTTCTGGCCGTTTTCGAGCGCGATCCGGTACAACGTGTCGCCCGGCTTCACGCGATAGTAGCCAGGCGGCGGCGGTCCGAGCGGCGCGGCCGGTTGCGACTGCGCAGCTTGTGTGCCGAGCACGTTGCCGCCGGAGCGATCGACGACGGGCGCCTGGTCGAGCCGGGATGCACACGCCGTCATCAACAGGGACAAGGCGAGCACGCACACGCTACGCTGGGTTACGGTCATGGGGACATTCAAGGTGGTTCTTTGCATCGCGCGCAACATACTCATCGGTGTCAAATCACTCCGGATTTTAAGGGTACAAAGAAAACGCGATCAAGCCGCGACTCGCGCCACTGCGCCGGTCCAAGACGCTCGACCAGCGTCAGCACCTGGCTCTGGCCTTCCTGCGAGCCGACCGGCGCGACCAGACGGCCGCCGATCGCGAGTTGTTCAAGTAATGCTTGCGGTACGTCGAGGCCCGCGGCGGCGATCAGGATCGCGTCGAACGGCGCCGCCGACGGCAGACCTAGACGTCCGTCGCCATAGTGCAGCCGGATGTTCGGAATTCGCAGCGGACGCAGATTTGTCTTAGCGCGTTCGGACAACGGCTTGATGCGTTCGATCGAATACACCTCGCGCGCGACCTGGCTCAGCACCGCCGCCTGGTAGCCGCAGCCGGTGCCGATTTCCAGCACGTTGTTCAGCGCGCGGCCCGCCGCGGCCAGCTCGATCATGCGCGCGACCACCGACGGCTTCGAGATGGTCTGGTGATGACCGATGGGCAGTGCGGCGTCTTCGTAAGCCTGCACCGCGAGGCCCGGATCGACGAACATGTGGCGCGGCACGACCGCCATGGCGTTCAGCACGCGCGGGTCGGCCACACCGTTTGCGCGCAGACGTTCGACCATCCGCTCGCGCACCCGTTCCGACGTCAGCGCCATGGCGCCGTTCAACGCGACATTCGGCGCGGCGCTGCGTTCGTTGGGCCACGTCGCGGATTTCGCCGCCGGCGCGGACTGCGACGCGGGTTTGCTGACCGTTCGCGCCGGCACGGACACCGCGGCCGCTGTTTGAGCCGACGATGCAGCGCGCCCGTTGGCGCTCTGCACAACAGCTCTCGCCGGCGCTTTTGCCGCAGGGGCGGCAAGCGGCTTGGGCGGCGCGATGACCGGCTGCTTTGCCGGCGTCTGCGCCTGGCTCTGACCGAGCCCCTGAGTGGGTGCTCTGCCCGGCTTCGCCTGCGTCCTGGCCGCCGCTCCCGGCAGATTCTTCTCCGCCTGCTGGCGCGCATTCAGCGCCGCGCTCGCCGCAAGCGCGGCCGCGCGCACTTCGCCCGGCCGGCCTTCGGGACGGCGCGGCTCGCGCACCAGATCCTCGAGGCCAAGCGGGAAGCGCTTCGCGCGCTCGCTCGTCATGAAGTGCCGCTGCCCGCGCGCGCCCAATCGCGCGCCGCCGGCAGCATTTGCGTGTGAGTCAGGTCGAGTTGCAGCGGCGTGATCGACACATGGCCATTGGCGACCGCGTGGAAATCCGTGCCCTCGCTCGCATCGCGTGCGCTGCCCGACGGCCCGATCCAGTAGATCGGCTCGCCGCGCGGATTGGTCTGGCGGATGACCGGCTGCGACGGATGCCGTTTGCCGAGCCGGGTGATGAGCCAACTGCCGAGCTGGTCGTACGGCAGATTCGGAATATTGACGTTCAGAAGCGGATGCCCCGGCAGCGGATTCGCGAGGTAATGCGCGACGATTTCCGCGGCGACGCGCACGGCGTCTTCGAGATGAACCCAGTCTTTATCGACGAGCGAGAATGCGATGGCCGGCACGCCGAACATGATGCCTTCCGTGGCGGCCGCGACCGTGCCCGAATAGAGCGTGTCCTCGCCCATGTTCTGACCGTTGTTGATACCGGACACGACGAGATCGGGCGTGTGGTCGAGCATGCCCGTCAGCGCGATGTGCACGGAATCGGTCGGCGTGCCGTTCACGTAGTAGAAACCGTTGGCCGAGCGCAGCACCGACAACGGCCGCGACAAGGTCAAGGAATTCGACGCGCCGCTGCAATTCTGTTCGGGCGCCATGACAGTGACATCCGCGAGCGGCTTGAGCGCTTCGTAAAGCGCGCCAAGGCCGGGCGCCAGATAACCGTCGTCGTTGCTGAGTAGGATTCGCATGCGGCGATTGTAACCGAGGAAAGAAGGCGCGCGAACGACACGGCGAGCATTGCCCGCGGGCGGTGCGAAGCAGATGCGCAAGGCTTGCCGCGCACGTTTGAAAAGCCTGCCGCGCGCCGCTCCCGGAGAGCGGCGACGTGTGTGAAAAGCATGAAAACGCACGCTCGTGCGGATGCTTTACACTCGAAGCAATTGCGAACCCTTGATCGAATGGAGACACGATGCGCGCGATTCGCTGTAATCAGTACGGGCCGCCCGAAAGCCTCACCGTCGAAGATCTGCCGGACCTCGAAGCGCCGCCCGGCCACGTCGTGATCGACGTGAGCGCCGCCTCCGTCAACTTTCCCGATGTGCTGATTATCCAGAACAAGTACCAGATGAAACCGCCGTTGCCGTTTACGCCCGGCTCCGAGGTCGCGGGCGTCGTGCGCGCGGTCGGCGCCGGCGTCACGCAGTTCTCGCCGGGCGCGCGCGTGGTCGCGTTCACCGGCTCGGGCGGCTTCGCCGAGCAGGCAATCGCGAGCGCGGACGCATGCGTGCCGCTCGCGGACAGCGTCGATCTCGAACTCGCCGCGGCATTCACGCTCGCGTATGGCACCTCGCATCACGCGGTCGTGGATCGCGGCGCGCTACAAGCCGGCGAAACGCTGCTCGTGCTTGGCGCGGCCGGTGGAGTCGGCCTCGCGGCCGTCGAGATCGGCAAGGCTCTTGGCGCGCGCGTGATCGCGGCGGCGTCGAGCGACGCGAAGCTCGCCGTCTGCGTGGAACATGGCGCGGATGCAACGATCAACTACAGCACCGAAGATCTGCGCGAGCGCATCAAGGCGCTCACCGGCGGCAAAGGTCCGGACGTGATCTACGATCCGGTCGGCGGCGCGTATGCGGAGCCGGCGTTTCGCAGCATCGGCTGGCGCGGGCGCTATCTGGTGGTCGGCTTTGCGAACGGCGAGATTCCGAAGCTGCCGCTCAATCTGATGCTGCTCAAGGGCGCGAGCGTGGTCGGCGTGTTCTGGGGCGATTTCGCGAAGCGCGAGCCCGAGCGCAATCACGCGGCGTTCGCGCAGATGGTCGGCTGGATCGGCGAAGGCAAACTCAAGCCGTACGTGTCCGCGCGCTATCGGCTGGAACACACCGGACGCGCGCTGCGCGATATGGCCGAGCGGCGCGTGATCGGGAAGGTGGTGATTACGCCGTAGCACTGGTTCGGGTCGAGGCCGAGTTTGCGCTTGAACTTGCGCTTGAACTTGCGACTGGACGCCGCACTTGAACCCGCGTCAGCGCAAACAAAAACAGCGTGTGGTGCGTCAGCCCACACGCTGTTTTTCATGAAGCTGCGCGCTCGTTGCGCCTACAGCTTTTCGGTATCGCCAGTCTTGGGTTGCCACTTCATCAGATGCCGCTCGCCCATGCCGACGATCGCATCCAGAACCAGCGCGAACGCGGTCAACACCAGAATGCCGGCGAACACGGTATTGATATCGAAAGTGCCTTCGGCTTGCAGGATCAGATAACCGACGCCGCGCGCCGAGCCGAGATATTCGCCCACCACCGAGCCCACGAACGCGAGGCCCACCGACGTGTGCAAGCTCGAAAACACCCAGCTCATCGCGCTCGGCAAATAGACGAAGCGCAGCAGCTGCTTGCCGTTCGCGCCGAGCATGCGCGCGTTCGCGAGCACGACCGGGCTGACTTCCTTCACGCCCTGATAGACGTTGAAGAACACGATGAAGAACACCAGCGTCACGCCCAGCGCCACCTTCGACCAGATGCCGAGACCGAACCACACGCCGAAGATCGGCGCGAGAATCACGCGCGGCATCGAGTTGGCGGCCTTGATATACGGATCGAAGAGCGCGCTGGCGAGCGGCGACAGCGCGAGCCACAAGCCGACGCCCAGCCCCACGCCGGTGCCGAGCACGAACGCGAGGACGGTCTCGACCAGCGTGATCCACAGGTGCAAATAGATCTCGCCGCTCGTGAACCATTCCCAGATCCGCTGCAGCACTTTCTGCGGTTCGCCGAAGAAGAAAGCGGCCTTGTTCGGGTCGTCGAAATAGAATGCCGGCAGGAGCGTGGGACTCGTCAGCACGTACCAGAGCACGAAGCACAGCACGAGCAGCAGCCATTGCCAGATCACCAGATTCGCCCGGTTCGGGCGCAACGTCTTCCACATGACTCGATTTGCCTTAGACGATTGATAGACGTAAAACGCGGCGCGCCCGGACAGCCGTCATACGGCGCTCAGTTGCTGCTGATAGCCCTTGAGCACTTCATCGCGCAGCACGCTCCAGATCTGCGCATGCAGCTCGACGAAACGCGCGTGCGAGCGGATTTCCGCGACGTCGCGCGGGCGCGGCAAGTCGATCGTGAATTCGCCGATGGGATGCGTGCCCGGTCCCGCCGACAGAACGACCACGCGGTCGGACATCGCAATGGCTTCGTCGAGATCGTGCGTGATGAAGAGCACCGCCTTGCGCTTGGCCGCCCACAGGTCGAGCAACTCGTTTTCCATGAGCTGGCGCGTCTGGATGTCGAGCGCCGAAAACGGCTCGTCCATCAGGATGATGTCCGGGTCGAGAATCAGCGTCTGCGCCATCGCGACGCGCTTTCTCATGCCGCCCGACAGTTGATGCGGGTAGCGGTCGCCAAAACCGCCGAGACCCACGCGCTTGAGCCACTCGTCGGCTTTCTCGCGCGCCTCGGCCGGCCGCACGCCGTGAAACGCGAGGCCTGCGATGACGTTGTCGATCGCGGAGCGCCACGGCATCAGCGCGTCGGCCTGGAACATGTAGCCCGCGCGCCGGTTGATGCCTGTCAGCGGTTCGCCGAACACGCTGATCGCGCCCGACGACGGCGCGAGCAAACCCGCGCCCACGTTCAGCAACGTGGACTTGCCGCAGCCGGTCGGCCCGACCACCGAGACGAACTCGCCAGGCGCGATTCGCAACGTGGTGTCCTTGACCGCGGTGTAACGCTGCGCGCGGTTGTCCCGCGCGGCGAACGTGCAGGTGATGTTTTCGAGCGCCAGAGCTGCAACGGTCATCGTTCGACTCGCTTGGTGGATCGGTTTCGGTGTGCGGTGCCGCGCGGCATCGCGTTCAGGCCTTCACGCTGGCGAGCGCTTTCTTGACGAAGTCGTTGGTCCACGTCTTCGACACGTCGATCGGCTTGCCCTGCACCGTCGCGTCGAACGCCTGCAAGGTCTTGAGCGACGTGGTGGGACCGTCCCCAGGCATCAGGCCGTCGGGCGACATGGCTTCTTTCACGTGCTGCCATGCGTCCAGGTACACCGCGCGGTCGCCGAGCAAATAGCTTTCCGGCACCGTGTTGATGAGTTCGGCGCCGGTTGCCGTCTGCAACCACTTGAGCGCGCGCACCATTGCATTGGTCAGCGCCTGCGTGGTGTTCGGATTCTTCGCGATGAAACCTTGCGAGGCATACAGGCAACCCGCCGGCATATCGCCGCCGAACACGCTGTGCGTATCGGCGAGCGTGCGCGTGTCCGACACGACGCGGATGTCGCCCGCGCGTTCGAGCTTGGTCATGACCGGATCGAGATTGGCGAGCGCGTCGATCTGTCCGGATTGCAGCGCGGCGATCGCGCCCGCGCCCGCGCCGACGCCGATGAACGCGACATCTTTCGCGGTCAGCCCGGCTTTGGCCAGCACGAAGCTCGCCATGATCGAAGTCGACGAACCCGGCGCGGTCACGCCGATTTTCTTGCCCTTCAAGTCAGCAATCGACTTGTAGTTCGGCATGGTTTTCTTCGACACCGCGAGCACGATCTGCGGCGCGCGTCCCTGAAGCACGAACTCGCGGAACGACTGCTTCTGCGCCTGCAACAGCAGCGTGTGTTCGAACGCGCCGGACACCACATCGGCACTGCCGCCCACCGCCGCCTTCAACGCTTGCGAGCCGCCCGCGAAGTCGGATATCTCGACGTCGAGTCCTGCGTCCTTGAAGTAATTGCGGCGCTCGGCGATCGTGAGCGGCAAGTAGTAAAAGAGGTTTTTCCCGCCGACCGCGATTGCCACTTTCGTGGTTTCGGGTTTGGCCTGCGCGAAGGCGAGCGGCGTGGCCGTCAGCGTGGCGCCCGCGAGCGCGGCCGTACCGGCGAGGAAGCTTCTGCGATGCATGTTGGTTGTCTCCGAGGCTCTTGCAGACTCTGGTCTGCGATTTTATTTGTTCGGCCGCGATGAGCAGGGCTCAGATTGCTCACCGCGATGATCCGCCGGTTATCCATCCAGGCCGCTCACACAATCTGTTGCGCGCGCAACCTTGCGATGTGGTCTGCATCATAACCTAGTGAATGCAGGACTTCATCCGTATGTTCACCCAGTTCCGGACCGAGCCAGCGCGTTTCGCCCGGTGTGCCGGACAGCTTCGGCGTGACCGCCGGCAACGTGATTTCGCGGCCGTCCTGCCACTTGAAGCGCTGGATCATCTGACGCGCCATGAACTGCGGATCGGCGAACATGTCGGCTACGCTGTAGATGCGTCCCACCGGCACGTCGGCGGCATTGAGCACCGCGAGCGCTTCGTCGATGGTGCGCGTGGCGAGCCACGCGGCAATCGCCGCGTCGATTTCCTGCGTGCGCGGCACGCGGCCGTCGTTGTGCGCGAGCGCGGCATCGTTCGCGAGATCCTCGCGTTCGATCGCGACCATCAGCCGCTTGAAAATCGGATCGCTATTGCCGCCAATCACGATGCTGCCGTCGCGGCACGGATAGGTGTTCGACGGCACGATGCCCGGCAGCGACGCGCCGGTGCGCTCGCGCACCATGCCGTACACGCCGTATTCGGGCACCACGCTTTCCATCATGTTGAAGACGGCCTCGTACAGCGCGACGTCGACGACCTGCCCCTTGCCGCCGTTCACCTGCTTGTGATGCAGCGCCATCAGCGCGCCGATCACGCCGTGCAGCGCCGCGATCGAATCGCCGATCGAAATGCCGATGCGCGGCGGCGGCAAATCCGGATAGCCAGTGATATGACGCAGGCCGCCCATCGACTCGGCAATCGCGCCGAAGCCCGGCCGGTCGCGATACGGTCCGCTCTGGCCGTAGCCGGACAGACGCACCATCACGAGCCCGGGGTTATCCGCCGACAGCACGTCATAACCGAGGCCAAGCTTCTCGAGCAAACCGGGCCGGAAATTTTCGACGACGATATCCGCTTCTTTCGCGAGACGCCGCACGATTTCCTTGCCCTCCTCGGCCTTCAGATTGATCGTGACGGATTTCTTGTTACGCGCCTGCACGGCCCACCACAGCGAGGTGCCGCCGACTTCCGGATAGAGCTTGCGCCACTTGCGCAGCGGGTCGCCGCCTTGCGGGTCTTCGATCTTGATGACGTCGGCGCCGAACTCGCCGAGAAAGCGAGCCGCGAACGGGCCCGCGATCAGCGTGCCGAGTTCCAGCACCTTCACGCCGGCCAGCGGGCCGGGTTGGCCGGGTTGGCCGGGTTGGCCGGGTTGGTTTTCTGGCGCATTGCTCGCGCCGGATTCGGGAGTTGCGCTCATAGTCTCCTTTGTCTTGTTCTGCTTCCGCTTCTGCTTCGCTTCCGTTCTTGCGACGGCGCGTGGCGAATCGTGCTTCGGCGCGCCGCGCTACATCGAGCGGCGATCGAGCATCGCGCGGGCGATCGTGCCGGCGTCGACGTATTCCAGTTCGCCGCCCACCGGCACGCCGCGCGCGAGGCGCGTGACGGCGAGGCCGCGCGCCTTCAACGTCTGGCCGAGGTAATGCGCGGTGGCCTCGCCTTCGTTGGTGAAATTGGTCGCCAGCACGACTTCCTTGACGACGCCGTCCGACGCGCGCCTGACCAGCCGGTCAAAATGGATTTCCTTCGGACCAATGCCGTCGAGCGGACTCAGGCGTCCCATCAGCACGAAGTAGAGGCCGCGATAGGTCAGCGTCTGTTCGAGCATGATCTGGTCGGCGGGCGTTTCGACGACGCACAGCAAGGTCGGATCGCGCTCGGGATCGAGGCAGACTTCGCAGATCTGCGCTTCGGTGAAGGTGTTGCACTTCTCGCAGTGTTGCAGATGCTCGGTTGCGAACAGCAACGCGCGGCCGAGCTTTTCGGCGCCGTCGCGGTCGTGTTGCATCAGGTGATACGCCATGCGTTGCGCGGACTTCGGCCCGACGCCGGGCAGCGCGCGCAGCGCTTCGACGAGCGCCGACAAGGCGGAAGGTTGTTTCATGCGAATCGGCGTCGAAGTGGATGGTGACCGGGCATGCGGGCCGGTGATGCGGTTGATTCTGTGTGAGCTTTCGGGTCGGCTTTCGGGCGATCTTTCGTGCGCAGATCGCGCCGGACACGCGCGGGCTGCGTCAGCAGCCATGACGCACCCGCTCCGGCTTTTTCAGCGGCGTCAATCAGAACGGCAGCTTGAATCCCGGCGGCAACGGCAGGCCCGAGGTCATGCCGCCCATCTTTTCCTGAGCCGTGGCCTCGGCTTTGCGGACGGCGTCGTTGAATGCCGCGGCGACGAGGTCTTCCAGCATGTCCTTGTCGTCGGCGAGCAGGCTCGGGTCGATCGACACGCGACGCACGTCGTTCTTGCAGGTCATCGTCACCTTCACGAGACCGGCGCCCGACTGCCCCTCGACTTCGATCTGCGCGAGTTGCTCCTGCATCTTCTTCATGTTTTCCTGCATCTGCTGGGCCTGTTTCATCAGCCCGGCGAGTTGACCTTTCATCATGGAAATGCTCCTTCTTGATAGCGTGAAATTCGGAAATCGCGCGCGCCAGTTTGCGCGCTTCCGGCGTAGTGGCGCGGCGAATCAGTGGACGGAGGACGCGCCGTTCGAGCTTGCGTCCGGAGTAATCGGGCGAATCGAGCCCGGCACGATGCTCGCGCCGAACTCGCGGATCAGCGACTGCACGAACGGATCGGCGCCGATCTCGCGCTCCGCTTCCTGCTGACGCCGCGCGCGCTGGGCGGCGTCGTGAGCGGCGGCGGTGCGGCGCGCCGGACCGACTTCGACGAGCACGTCGACATTCTGGCCGAGCTTGTCGGCCAGGGCACTTTTCAGTTTGGCGACCTGCGACGCTTCCGCGTATTGCGGCACCGGCACATTCAGTTTGAGCGTCTTGCCTTCGAGCGCCATCAGTTCGCTGTTGAACGCGAGCTGATACGAGATGCCCTTGAGCGGCAAGTCGACGGCGAGCGAGGGCCAGTCGCCCTTGAAGCCGAGTGGATCGAGCGGCACCGCCGGCGGCAGCGGACGCTGATCGACGATCGGCGCGGGCGCGGCCGGCGCGGCGACGCGGACATCGTCCGGGCCGCTGTCGAACACAGGCATGTAGTTGTCGTCGGGCGGACCGTAGTAGCCGTCGTCGGATGCGGAAAGCGGCATGTAGTCGTCGGGCGGCATATCGTCCCACGGAGGCACCGCCGAGCCACTTTGCTGCGAGTCCTTGCGTGCCGCCGACGGCGCCGCGGCGGACGTTGCCCGAGCGCCAGCGGCGGCCTCGGGTTGCGCCGCGCCGCGCGGGGCGCCGGGCGCCGGCACGGGAACCACCACGCGGGGCGCGGACGGTTTAGGCGTGACAGGCGCTGCGGTCTTCGCAGCCGATGCGGCGCTCGCGCGCCCACGGTCCGAAGAAACCTTCAGGCCGGCGCTGCGCAGAACGTCGAGCGCGGCGCTCGCGCCACTCGCGCGGCGCGCGGGCGTGCCGGATGATGCGGCGGGTTCGTTCGAGGCTTCGGTCAGCGCTTCGTTCCGATTGGCGGACGGAGCGGCCGCTTCGTTCGCGCGCGAAAGCGCGGCGGCCGCTGGTGCGCCGAGTGCGGCAGGCAGCGCCGATTCGGGGAGCACCGATTCGGGGAGTGTCGTCTCGGCAGCGGCAGATGCGGCGTCGGGCGTTGCGGCAGCCGGCGCGGTTTGCGACATCGGTGTATCGACGGCGCTCACCGCCGGCGTCGGATTTGCCGCGGATTCAGCGGGAGCGTCGTCCCACGGAGCCGGGTCCGGCGACGGGGCGACTGGCAAAGCGGAGGACGTGGCGCCGGCCGATGCCGATGCCGACGTATCGGTATGCAGAGGCGTCCGTCCTGAATCCGCGTTCTCTACGTTATCGACGGCCGGCGCGGAGTCGGCCCGAACGGCTGAGCTTGATGTGGCAGCCCCCGATCCCTGAGCGCCACGAGATTCCGCTGCCGATGGCGCGTCGCCTACGGCGGACTGCATCCGACCGGCGCTGCCGGCTTGCTCAGCAAGCCCAGCCGGTTTGGAAGGCGCCTTAGCGGCAAGCTCTCGCGACTCTCGAACGGGCGCACTAGCGATAGCAGCACCAGCGCCAGCGACCGCACCGCGCGATCCCGCCGCCACTTGCAGCGGCGAAGCGGAAATAGGCGAACCCAACGCCCCTCGCTGCGCGGCTACCGCCGGCGCCCCCGCCCGCTGCGCACCACTCGCGCCTGCCTGGCCCTGACGCCCCGCCCCCGCGGCTCCACCACCGCCTCCTGTCGGCGCGGGCTCGAAGGCCAGCATGCGCAACAGTGTCATCGTGAAGCCCGCATATTCATCGGGCGCGAGGCCCAATTCGCTACGGCCAATCGTCGCGATCTGATAGAACAGCTGGACCTGCTCGGCGCTAAGCGTCTCGGCAAAGCGGCGCAAATCCGCTGCCTCGGGCCACTCGTCCAATACCGACGACGGCGCGAACTGCCCCCAGGCGATGCGATGCAAGAGGCTCGCGAGATCCTGCAACGCGGTGGAAAACGACAGACTGCGCAGCGCCATTTCGTCCGCGACCGACAGCACCGCCGCGCCGTCGCCCTGCGCGAGCGCATCGAGCAAGCGAATCAGGTAGCTTTGATCGAGCGCGCCGAGCATGCCGCGCACGGCCTCTTCATTCACCTGATTGGCCGAATAGGCGATGGCCTGATCGGTCAGCGAGAGCGCGTCGCGCATCGAACCGTCGGCGGCGCGCGCGAGCAGGCGCAACGCCTGCGCCTCGTGCGGAACCTGCTCTTCGCCGAGAATGTGTTCGAGGTGCGAGACAATATGACCCGCCGGCATCTGCTTCAGATTGAATTGCAGACAGCGCGACAGCACCGTGACCGGAATTTTCTGCGGATCAGTGGTGGCGAGGATGAACTTGACGTGCGGCGGCGGCTCTTCCAGCGTCTTCAACATTGCGTTGAAGGCGTGGTTGGTCAGCATGTGCACTTCGTCGATCATATAGACCTTGAAGCGCGCATCGACCGGCGCGTACACCGCGCGCTCCAGCAGGGCCGCCATTTCGTCGACGCCGCGATTGCTCGCCGCGTCCATCTCGACATAATCGACGAAGCGCCCTTCGTCGATCTCACGGCACGCGCGGCACACGCCGCACGGCGTGGAAGTCACACCGCTTTCGCAATTCAGCGCCTTCGCAAAGATACGCGACAGCGTCGTCTTGCCGACGCCTCGCGTGCCGGTAAACAGATAAGCGTGATGCAGGCGGCCGCCGTCGAGCGCGTGCGTGAGCGCGCGCACCACGTGCTCCTGTCCGACGAGCGACGCGAAATCCTTCGGCCGCCATTTGCGTGCGAGAACTTGATAGGTCATCCGGAAATTGTATCAGTAACGATGCCGTGCAAAACCGATTCGAGCGGCCGCGCAAAAGCGTCCCGAGCCGCTCATCGAGCGTGGCTATCGGAGCCATAGAAAAAATAGCTGGGCGCACACCTGCGCTTGCGCCGCGGCGCGCAGGACCAAGGCAAGGAGCAAGGACGAAACAGAAGGATAACGCGGAGAAATGCGTGCAAAAGACAAAGCACGGGAATGCTCAGCACCTTGAACAGATGCGACTCAAGCAAACGCGGAGGGGCAAAGCAGAACAACAGAAAGAGGAAGGTGACGAGCCCGACCCTCGGCACTGGTGGAAAACGGCTGTGGCTGCTTCGTTCCCGACCTGACCAGGTTGACCATCCCTCCATGCGAGGAGGCCCGTCACGAAACATTCTATCACCGCTCGACTCTTCGTGCGACTGTTAATGCGACCAAAGTCGTGAGCGCGCGCCGAAATGCTGCCCTCGTTATCTTGCCGCGAGGTCGCGCCTCTCTTGAGTTTGTCCGCGAAGCTCCCACATAGGCTACGTCGCAGTTGATGAAACACGGTGGCACTTCACCGGCAGCCATCGGCCCCGCTGCCCCTGATGACTACTATCGCCCCCGGCAACGCATAGCGAATTAAGCTAAACTGCCGTACGGATGACCCGCAAGCGCGAGCCTTTCCGCCTATGCCGAACGGTCTCGACTTTTCGTGCGCAGACGGCAAGCACTCCGAGTGCGGCAAAGCGAACGGAAGTTTCCCTAGGTTTTGACGTATCGTGGCGAGCAATTCAGGCGGGCCTCGAACCGATAGAGGTATTCATACAATGAGCGAACAAATCAAGCATATTAGCGACGCATCGTTCGAACAGGACGTCGTGAAATCCGACAAACCCGTGCTGCTCGACTTCTGGGCCGAATGGTGCGGTCCGTGCAAGATGATCGCGCCGATCCTTGACGAAGTCGCCAAGGATTACGCCGATCGGCTGCAAATCGCCAAGATCAACGTCGACGAACACCAGTCCACGCCGGTGAAGTTCGGCGTGCGCGGCATCCCCACGCTCATCCTGTTCAAGAACGGTGCGGTTGCCGCACAGAAAGTCGGCGCACTGTCGAAGTCGCAACTCACGGCGTTCCTCGACGGCAATCTGTAAGACGTTGCGCGGGCGCGCTGCACGGTCCATCGAGACTCGCGCGCGCCTTCGCGCTCTGTTGTCGGCCGACAACATTTCTCACAAGAAAGATGCCGCGGCGCCCAACTGGCGGAAGCTGGCGTGTGCTATGCTAGAATCCGCAAAACGTCGAAAAGACGTGTAAGTCCTTGAGCGGTTCCGCTCACTTCTCCTCCCAGATTTCATTTCGTCGCACCTTCTCCTGCGGGTTCTCCGTATGCATTTATCCGAGCTTAAGACTCTGCACGTCTCCGAATTGATCGAGATGGCCAATGGCCTCGAGATCGAAAGTGCGAACCGCCTGCGCAAGCAGGAATTGATGTTCGCCATTCTAAAAAAACGAGCCAAAACAGGCGACACGATCTTCGGCGACGGCACGCTCGAAGTGCTGCCGGACGGATTCGGCTTCCTGCGTTCGCCGGAAACCTCGTACCTGGCCAGCACGGACGATATTTACATCAGCCCGTCGCAAATCCGCCGCTTCAACCTGCATACGGGCGACACGATCGAAGGCGAAGTGCGTACGCCAAAAGACGGCGAGCGCTATTTCGCGCTGGTGAAGGTGGACAAGGTCAACGGCCAGCCGCCGGAAGCCTCGAAGCACAAGATCATGTTCGAAAACCTGACGCCGCTGCACCCGAACAAGGTGTTGCTGCTCGAACGTGAAATGCGTGGCGAGGAAAACGTCACGGGCCGCATCATCGACATGATCGCGCCGATCGGCAAAGGCCAGCGCGGCCTGCTGGTGGCGTCGCCGAAGTCGGGCAAGACCGTGATGCTTCAGCACATCGCGCACGCTATCAAACAGAATCATCCTGACGTCAAGCTGTTCGTTTTGCTGATCGACGAGCGTCCGGAAGAAGTGACGGAAATGCAGCGTTCGGTGGCCGGCGAAGTGATCGCCTCCACGTTCGACGAACCGGCCGCGCGTCACGTGCAGGTCGCCGAAATGGTGATAGAGAAAGCCAAGCGCCTCGTCGAAATGAAGAACGACGTGGTGATTCTGCTCGACTCGATCACGCGTCTCGCGCGTGCATACAACACCGTCGTGCCGGCCTCGGGCAAGGTGCTGACGGGCGGCGTGGACGCCAACGCGCTGCAACGTCCGAAGCGCTTTTTCGGCGCGGCGCGCAATATCGAGGAAGGCGGTTCGCTGACCATCATCGGCACCGCGCTGATCGAAACCGGCAGCCGCATGGACGACGTGATCTACGAAGAGTTCAAGGGCACCGGCAACATGGAAGTGCACCTGGAGCGCCGCCTCGCTGAGAAGCGCGTCTACCCGTCGATCAATCTGAACAAGTCCGGCACGCGCCGCGAAGAGCTGCTGATCAAGCCCGAAGTGCTGCAAAAGATCTGGGTGCTGCGCAAGTTCATTCACGACATGGACGAAGTCGAGTCGATGGAATTCCTGCTCGACAAGATCCGCCAGACCAAGAGCAACTCGGAGTTCTTCGACATGATGCGTCGTGGCGGCGGCAGCTAAAAGCCGCGCGCGATACTTCGCAAAAAGCCGCTCGTCAGTCACGAGCGGCTTTTTTTCGCTCATTGCTTTTGTCCATCGGTCCCGCTCCGGGGCGCGGAGCGCAGTTCGCTGGTCACCGCACGCACACCTCGCCGCCAACCTGAACGCGGAAGTATGCGAATCTTCTGACACGCAAGAAGTGGATCATCGTGCCGTGCTTCGCAGTCGCCGCGATCGCGGCCGCGTGAATGACGCGCATGTCGCCGGCCACAGGCGAAGCGGCGCTCGTCGGGCCGCTCCTGTTGTGCTTCCTGCTGTTGCTGTTCATCGTGTTGTCGGTCGCCAACCTGACCTTCAGCATCTTCGCGATCGAGACGTTCACGCACGGCTACCGGCTCAAAAATATCGTGCGGCATCGATAAGTGCTGCATCAGGCGCGACTCGCGGAGTTTGCGAATCCGTACAATCCGTTGTTCCATAACTCGCTGGCCGCGCTGACCCGCGCGCCGTCCACCGCCGGACGCTCGCCGCCGGACGCGCATTCGCTCGCGGTCGCGGAAAATCAGCCGCACAGTTGCGCGGCAGGCGAGCTTTGCAGGCTCGCTCGACGGCTCCTATTTTTGGATCGACGTCGCGCTATGCGGCGGAATATTCGCCGCGTGGCAAAAACAGATCGACTAACGGTTTCATCGGACCATGCTTTCGAAACTCACTCAATGGCTCGGCGCCCGTCGGCGCGAGCGCGCGCTGCGCGACTACGCGATCGACGACGCGCTCTGGCAAACCACCCTCGACGGCTTGCCGTTTCTGGCGCATCTCGACGCGCCCGATCTCGCACGCCTGCGCGAGATGAGCAGCCTGTTCATCGCGCAAAAAGAATTTTCGACCGCGCACGAACTCGAACTGAGCGCCGCGATGACCGTGGCGATCGCCGCGCAGGCGTGCTTGCCCGTGCTGAATCTGAGCCTGGATCTGTATCGCGGATGGGTGGGCGTGATCGTCTATCCCGGCGAATTCGTGATCCGCAAAACGGTCGAGGACGAAGACGGTGTGGTTCACGAGGTCGAACAGGACGCGAGCGGCGAGGCATGGGAAGGCGGCCCGGTGGTGCTCTCGTGGGAAGACGCGCAAATGACGGACGCTCAGGACGCGTACAACGTGGTGATCCACGAGTTCGCGCACAAGATCGACATGCTGAACGGCGAGGCGGACGGCCACCCGCCGCTCGTGCGTCGCTGGCACGCGCCGCTCGACTCCGAGGCATGGGCGGACGTGTTCGATTCCGCCTACGACCAGTTCTGCGCGCGGGTCGACGCGGTGCCGCAGCGGCGCTGGACGCGTTTCGAGCGCGAATCGCTGATCGATCCGTATGCGGCCGATCACCCGTCCGAATTTTTCGCGGTATGCAGCGAGGCGCTGTTCGTCAGGCCACAGGCGTTCGAAGCGGAATATCCAGAGCTTTACCGGCTGCTCGCGCGATATTACCGTCAGGATCCGGCGCGGGCCGGTTTGACGTTCGTGCCGTCGCCATGACGCGGCCGTCACTTCAATCCAGGCGAAAAGCGGCCAAAAAACCTGACGGAATTCGTCAAGCGACTGATTTTCTGGCATAATCCCCGTTTTTCGACCATAGGCAAGTGGCTCGCGCCTAGATGCGGTTGCTGTAGCGGCTGCACGCGGGTTGGCTACCGCCAGATTAAAGGAAAGATCATGAAAGAAGGCATTCACCCGGATTACCGCGAAGTCCTGTTCATCGACATGTCGAACGACTTCAAGTTTGTGACGCGCTCGACCATCCAGACGCGTGAAACCGCTGAATTCAACGGCAAGACCTACCCGCTCGCCAAGATCGAAGTGTCGTCGGAATCGCATCCGTTCTACACGGGCCAGCAAAAGATCATGGACACGGCAGGCCGCGTCGAGAAGTTCAACAAGAAGTTCGGTGCACGTGCTACCGGCAAGGCAGCAGCGAAGTAATTACCGCTTCATCGTCCGCTTTGGCGGGCAGCGAAGCAGCAAAAAGGGCAGCGCGAGCTGCCCTTTTTTGTCGCCTGCGTCTGCCACTGCGTGCCCGCATGAAGGCACGACCGGCGCCCGGCGTTAGCGCCGCCGCTTCCGTCGCGCAACCGCGCATCGTATTAGCAGCATGCTCAACGCGGTTGCAGCCCATTACCGTCCGTGACGCGCATTGCGCCACCCGACTACAATGCCGGATGGTCCAACCAGGCCTTTCCAGCCGGGCGGGCCGCCCGGTGGCGGCCTTCGCTTATCCAATATCCCAAACCGCATGAGACCTGTCGTTCGCCTCACTGCTTCCGCGACCAGCGCCTTGCCGCGCTGGCTGCTGTTGACCATCTGTATCGTCTACGCATCGTTCGGACTGTTCGGCCGCGATCCGTGGAAGAACGAGGACGCAGCCGGCTTCGGCGTGATGTGGACCATGGCGAACGGCGGCGCGCACGACTGGCTGTTGCCGAATCTGGTCGGCAAATACCTGACCGAAGACGGCCCGCTCGGCTACTGGCTCGGCGCCAGCGCAATCCGCGCGCTCGCGCCGTGGGTCGATGCGAGCAACGCGTCGCGTGTCTTCACAGGTCTGCTCTTTTGCGCAGGCTGCGCGTTCATCTGGTACGCCGCCTACCTGCTTGGCCGGCGCGCCGAGGTGCAGCCTTTCAAATACGCGTTCGGCGGCGAGCCGGAACCTCGCGACTACGGCCGCACGCTCGCCGACGGCGCGCTCCTGATCCTGCTCGCCTGCTTCGGCCTCGCCGAGCGAGGTCACGAAACCACGCCGCAACTGGCGCAATTCGTCGGCATCGCGATGCTCGTGTACGGGCTCGTGCGTATGATCGACAAGCCGATTCAAGGCGCATCGGTCTGGGGCCTCGCCATTGGCCTCGTCACGCTCGCGAGCAGCCCGGTGCTGGTCGGCGCCCTGCTGCTCGGCACGTTCGCGATGACGCTGATCGTGCGCGAAACACGCTCGCGCTGGCTGCTGCTGGCAGGTCTGCCGATTGCGCTCACGATCGCCGTCGCGTGGCCGATTGCCGCGCTGGCGGCCTTTCCCGTCGATGCCGTCTGGTATCTGAACCAATGGGTTCACGTCAGCCTGAGTTCCTTCGCGGGGCCGCCCGGCTCGGTCGCCGCGTATGCGCTGAAAAACCTGCCGCTCTTCACGTGGCCCGCGTGGCCGCTCGCGCTCTGGGCCTGGTTCAGCTGGGCGGGCTTGCGCCGCGCACCGCACGTGGCGATTCCGCTTTCGGTGATCGGGCCGCTGCTCGTGCTCGTCATCCTGCAAAGCCATCAGTCGAACCGGCTGTATATGTTGCTGCTGCCGCCGCTCGCGGTGCTCGCGGCATTCGCGTTGCCCACGCTCAAACGCGGCGCGATCAACGCGATCGACTGGTTCGCGCTGCTCAGCTTTACGATACTCGGCAGCTTCGTGTGGCTCGTGTACGTGGCGGGGCTGACCGGTTTCCCGCATCCGCTCGCGCGCAACCTCGCGCGCCTCGCGCCGGGCTTTGCCCCGCAATTCAAGATTCTTTCGTTTGTCTGCGCGGTCGCGGTGACGGTCTGCTGGTTCGTGCTGGTGCAATGGCGTCTCGCGCGCCATCCGAAGGTGCTGTGGCGCAGCGTGGTGCTGTCGAGCGCAGGCACGACGCTGATGTGGGTTCTCCTGATGACCCTGTGGCTGCCGGTCGTCAACTACAGCCGGACCTACAAGGACGTCGCCGAACAGATCGCGAGCCATCTGCCCGAGGACTACACGTGCATTTCGCCAGTGCGGCTCGGCAATGCGCAGATCGCGACCTTCGCGTATTTCGGCGACATGCACTTCGCGTTCGATCAGGACTGCGACGTCATTCTGCGTCAGGACACGCAGGAATACGGCGAGCCGAGCGCGATGTCCGACTTCGTCTGGAAGCTCGTGTGGGAAGGCCGCCGCGTGGCCGACCGCGACGAACGCTTCCGTCTTTATGTGCGGATCGACCGTCCGAAGCCGCCGGTCGTCAAACGGCGCAACTGGCATAAGAAGCCTGGCTGACCATGCTCGCCGATGTACGGAAAATCGCCGGGCTCGCGTGGCCAGTGCTGATCGGGCAACTGGCGATCATCGCGTTCGGCGTGATCGACACGGCCATGGTGGGCCGTTATTCCGCTGTCGATCTCGCCGCGCTGGGCTTGGGCTCGTCGATTTATATTTCCGTCTACATCGGCCTGACCGGCATTCTCACCGCGCTCCAGCCGATCACCGCGCAGCTATACGGCGCGCGCCGCTATGCCGAGATCGGCGAGGAAGTCCGGCAAGCCTTGTGGCTCGCGCTGGCCCTCACCGTGATCGGCTTTCTGATTCTGTTCTTCCCCGGCCACCTGCTGCATCTCGCGCGCGTGCCTGAGGCGCTGCATGAGCGCACGGTCTCGTATCTGCGGATTCTGGCGTTCGGCCTGCCGGCCGGCCTCGTCTTTCGCGTCTACAGTTCGATCAGCAATGCGCTCGGCAAGCCGCGGCTCGTGATGATTCTGCAGATTGGCGCCCTGCTGCTCAAGGTGCCGCTCAATACGTGGTTTATTTTCGGCGGGCTCGGCGTACCGGCGCTCGGTGGGCCCGGCTGCGCGCTCGCCAGCACGATGATCAACTGGGCGCTCGCGATCCTGGCCTTGGTGCTGCTGATGCGCGTCGACATCTTCACGCCCTTCGCGATCTTCAGGCATTTCTGCTGGCCGGTCTGGCAGCGTCAGGCCGCGCAGTTGCGCCTCGGCATTCCGATGGGACTGTCCTATCTGATCGAAGTCACGTCCTACACGTTCATGGCACTCTTCATCGCGCGCTTCGGCACGACGACGCTCGCGGGCCATCAGATCGCCGGCAACATCGGCGCGGTGTTATATATGACGCCGCTGTCGATCGGCATTGCTTCGTCCACGCTCGTCGCTCAGGCGCTCGGCGCGCACCGCGCCGAGGCGGCGCGCACGCTGTCGCGTCACGGCATCATGATGGCCGTCGCAATCGCCTGCTGTTACGGCGCGATCATGCTGGTGCTGCGCCCCTACGTGATCGAAGGCTATACGCCGAACGCGCAAGTCGTGGCAGCGGCCATGCCGCTCGTGCTGATCGTCGTCGGCTATCACCTGTTCGACGCGTTGCAGATCACCACGGCGTTCGTGCTGCGTGCCTACAAGGTCGCCGTCGTGCCGACCGTGATCTATGCGCTCGCGTTGTGGGGCGTGGGGCTCGGCGGCGGTTATCTGCTCGGCTTCAACGTGACCGGCGACATCCCGGTCTGGCTGACCGGGGCGCGCGGCTTCTGGGTCGCCAATACGGCGAGCCTCGCGATTGCAGGCATCGGCTTGCTGCTTTACTGGCGCGTGGTGAGCAAGCGGCACGTGCGCGCCGCGACGGCGCTCGGGCAGGACGGCTTTGTTTGAGGGCTTTGTTTGAGGGCTTTGTTTGGCGTGGCTGTTTGAAGCCCGCGCCACGCGCCAAACCAACGCGCGTGCCCCTCGCCTCGCTCACGCCGCCTGCGCGACTTCGGCGCCGCTGTCCGCCTTCGTCTCTTTCGATACCCGGTCGTGCCGCTCGAAAATCTCGCGCGCCGCGAAGAGCGCATTCAGCGCCGCCGGAAACCCCGCATAAAGCGCCATCTGCATGAAGACTTCGACGATCTCCTCGCGCGTGCAGCCGACATTCAGCGCCGCTTCGATATGCACCTTCAACTGTGGTTGCGCGCATCCGAGCGTCGCGAGCGAAGCGATCGTCGCGATCTCCCGCGCGCGCAGATCGAGCTGCGGACGACTGTAAATATCGCCGAAACCGAATTCGATCAGAAGACGCGCGAAGTCCGGCGCAATCGGCGCGAGCGCGGCGATCACCTGCTCGCCTGCCAAGCCGTCGATTTCCTTCAGTTTGTCGAAGCCTTGCGTGTAGCGGTCGGTCGGTGCGTGGTCCATGGTGAGTCCTTTTCCGAGTGTGAAAATGATGACGTGTCGTCGATCTGCCGTGCCGCACCCGCCGCCGCACTTGCCGCCGCGGACGTCGCTAGGGCGGCTTCGCCGTCGTAGTACGCGATCTTGTCGATGATCGCGCCGAGGTTGGTCTGCAACCCGGCGATCCGCGCCAGCACCGCATCGCGATGCGCCACCAGCATGTCGCGGCGCGCGCCGACCGTCGGCGGCCCTTCGGCACGCAGCGCGGCAAACGCCTGCATGCCGGCGATCGGCATGCCGGTCGCCTTCATCCGCATCACGAACTGCAACCAGTCGAGGTCGGCCGGCGAATACAGTCGATGCCCCGCCTGCGTGCGGCCGACCGCGCGGATCAACCCGGCCTGCTCGTAATAGCGCAGCGTGTGCGTGGAGACGCCGATGGTTTCGGCGACTTGCCCGATAGTGAGTGCATTCGACGTTTTCGGCATGACAGGACTCAGGTTAGGACTTCGAGTGCACTCTAAGTCAAGCGCGCCGCGCTGTCATTTTCAGCGCGTACCTGGCGCTTATGACACGCGCGAAAATCGATACGATCGATCCGCTCATCAATCGACTCATAAGCGCCTCGTTACGAGGCAAAAGGTTTAAATATTGTCCAAAACGATTTACTTGCCATCAATCGATCGGTATAAATCGTCGGCGTTCGCAAATCAGGGCGCGCATTTGTCCTATGCTTAAGCGCAGCGCCTGCTGACAGAATGCGTCGCCCGTTCCCGGCCAACTTTTTGCCATCCATGGAGTGCTTGCCATGCTGAAGAAGCTTCTGCTGCTGTGTGTTGCTGTGGTCTTGTCGCTGTCGGCGGGATTTGCGTCCGCCGTCGAAGTCAATACCGCCGATCAGGCGGCGCTCGAATCCGTCAAGGGCATCGGCCCGGTGCACGCGAAGGCGATCATCGACGAACGCACGAAGAACGGCCCGTTCAAGGACGCCGACGATCTGGCCGCACGTGTCAAAGGCATCGGCAACAAGTCGGTCGTGAATCTGGAAGCAGCGGGCTTGACGATCAACGGCGCGTCGACGCCGCCGACGGGCGCGAAGGCCGCCGCGAAGTCCGCGAGCACGAAGACCGCGCCTGCCGCAACGGCTGCCGCGTCCACCACCACCGCCACCGCCGCCGCGACGGCAACGCCGGCCGCGCCTGCCGAGGCTTCCGCCACGAAGGCCTCGAAGTCATCGAAGAAGAAAGGCAAGGCAGCGGCCTCCGAAGCTGCCCCGGCATTCGCGCCGGCCACAACCGCCGCGGCGCCCGCCGCCAGCGCAAGCGCGCCTGCCGATGCATCCGGCACGAAGGCATCGAAGAAGAAAGCGAAGAAGAGCAAGGCTGCGTCCGCGGCGGCAGCATCGGGCGGCGCCTGAAGTCCCTGCGCAAGCCAATTCATTAACCTGGCAAGGTCGAGCGGCCGCCGCGACGTTGCGTGCCGTCATCGCGCTTCGGCGCGTCACGGACACTTCGGCGTCGCGCCGCGGCACGCCTTCCTTCCCCCGACGCCGCGCAACCGCGCGGCGCATCACCCGCCGACGCGTCGTCCGCGTGTCGGCACTCAAGAGAGACCGTCATGAGCCTACTCGACACCCTCGGTTCCCTGGTTGGCAAATCGCCCGAAGGCGGCAGCCAGCAAGCGCTGATCGCAGCCGCACTCGAATTCGTCAATAACCAGCCGGGCGGCCTGAACGGCCTGATCCAACGCTTCCAGGACAAGGGCCTCGGCGACGTCGTGTCGTCGTGGGTCAGCAACGGCGAGAATCAGCCGATTGCCGCCGATGCGTTGCATAGCGTGCTCGGCAACGAAGCCGTGACCAACCTCGCGGCGAAAGCCGGCGTGCAACCGGATCAGGTCACCGGCCTGCTGTCGCAGATTTTGCCGCACGTGGTCAACGCCGCGACGCCGGAAGGCGAAGTGCCGGCCGAAGGCAAACTGAATGCGACGACCGTGCTGGGCGCGCTCGGCGGCCTGTCCGCCCTGTTCGGCAAGGGCACTGCCTAAGACACGTCAATCGCATAATCAGGCCGCGCGAGCCACGCCTCGCCGGCTCGGCGGCCGAAAAAAAGCGGCAACGAAGTCACCTTCGTTGCCGCTTTGTCATATGCGCGCGTTTCGGCGTGGCGCCGCAGCGTCACCTCGCGCGTCGAATCGCGTCAATGCACCACGCGTTCGAACACCAGATTGCCGTCTTCGAGTTCGACCGGAATCACGTCCTTCGGACCGAACTTGCCGGCCAGAATCAGCTTCGCGACCGGGTTCTCGATCTCCTGCTGGATCGCGCGCTTCAGCGGCCGCGCGCCGAACAGCGGGTCGTAGCCGACCTTGCCGACGTGCTCCAGCGCGTCCTCCGACACCACCAGTTGCATGTCGAGCTTGGCCAGCCGTTCGTGCAGACGCTGCAACTGAATCCGCGCGATGGACTGCACGTTCGAGCGGTCGAGCGCATGGAACACCACGACGTCGTCGATCCGGTTCAGGAACTCGGGCCGGAAGTGCAGCTTCACTTCTTCCCACACGGCGTCCTTCACCGCCTCCTGCGGCTCGCCGACCATCGACTGGATCACCTGCGAACCGAGGTTCGAAGTCATCACGATCACCGTGTTCTTGAAGTCCACGGTACGGCCCTGGCCGTCGGTCATGCGGCCGTCGTCGAGCACTTGCAGCAGCACGTTGAACACGTCCGGATGCGCTTTCTCGATTTCGTCGAGCAGGATCACGCTATACGGCTTGCGGCGCACGGCTTCCGTGAGGTAGCCGCCCTCCTCATAACCGACATAGCCCGGCGGCGCGCCGATCAAACGGGCGACGCTATGCTTCTCCATGAACTCGCTCATGTCGATCCGGATCAGATGATCTTCCGAATCGAACAGGAACGACGCCAGCGCCTTGCACAACTCCGTCTTGCCCACGCCGGTCGGTCCGAGGAACAGGAACGAGCCGTACGGACGATTCGGGTCCGACAAACCGGCACGCGAGCGACGGATCGCATCGGCCACCGCGCTAATCGCCTCGTTCTGGCCGATCACGCGCTCGTGCAGCTTTTCTTCGATCTGCAGCAGCTTTTCGCGCTCGCCCTGCATCATGCGCGAGACCGGAATGCCCGTGGCGCGCGACACGACTTCAGCGATTTCCTCCGCGCCGACCTGCGTGCGCAACAGGCGCGGACGCGTCGGATTGTTCTGCTCCTTTGCCTCGGCTTGCGTCACTTCTTTCAGTTGTGCCTCGAGCCCCGGCAGCTTGCCGTATTGCAGCTCGGCGACCTTTTCGAGCTTGCCTTCACGCTGCAAGCGCGTGATTTCGGCGCGCGTCTTGTCAATATCTTCCTTCAGTTGCGCGCTGCCCTGCACCGCGGCTTTTTCCGCGGTCCAGATTTCTTCGAGGTCCGAATATTCGCGATCGAGCCGCTCGATTTCCTCTTCGATCAGTTGCAGACGCTTTTGCGACGCTTCGTCCTTCTCTTTCTTGACGGCCTCGCGTTCGATCTTCAACTGGATCAGGCGGCGGTCGAGCCGGTCCATCTCTTCCGGCTTCGAGTCGATTTCCATCTTGATCTTCGAAGCGGCCTCGTCGATCAGATCGATGGCCTTGTCCGGCAGAAAACGGTCGGTGATATAGCGATGCGACAGTTCGGCCGCCGCGACGATCGCAGGGTCCGTGATGTCCACGCCGTGATGCAGCTCATACTTTTCCTGCAAGCCGCGCAGAATCGCGATCGTGGCCTCGACCGTGGGTTCGTCGACGAGCACCTTCTGGAAGCGGCGTTCGAGCGCGGCGTCCTTCTCGATGTACTTGCGGTATTCGTCGAGCGTGGTCGCGCCGACGCAGTGCAGCTCGCCGCGCGACAGCGCCGGCTTCAGCATGTTGCCCGCGTCCATCGCGCCCTCGGCCTTGCCCGCGCCGACCATCGTGTGAATTTCGTCAATGAAAACGATGGTCTGTCCTTCGTCTTTCGCGATGTCGTTCAGCACGGCCTTCAGACGCTCTTCGAACTCGCCGCGATATTTCGCGCCGGCCAGCAGCGCAGCCATATCGAGCGACAACACGCGTTTGCCCTTGAGCGTTTCCGGTACCTCGCCATTGACGATGCGCTGTGCGAGCCCTTCGACGATCGCAGTCTTACCGACGCCCGGCTCGCCGATCAGCACCGGATTGTTCTTGGTCCGACGCTGAAGAATCTGAATGGAGCGGCGGATTTCGTCGTCACGGCCGATCACCGGGTCGAGCTTGCCGGCCCGCGCGCGTTCAGTCAGATCGACGGTGTACTTTTTCAGCGCCTCGCGCTGGCTTTCGGCGTCCTGGCTATGCACCTGCGATCCGCCGCGCACCGCGGCAATCGCGCTTTCGAGCGACTTGCGCGACAAGCCGTGCTGACGCGCGAGCCGGCCGACTTCGCCTTTGTCGTCCGCGACCGCGAGCAGGAACATCTCGCTCGCGATAAACGTGTCGTTCAGCTTCTGCGCTTCCTTGTCCGCCTGATTCAGCAGACCGGTCAGCTCGCGGCCGATCTGCACGTTGCCGTCGGTGCCCTGCACTTGCGGCAGACGCGTGATGGCCTCGTCGAGCGCGGTTTTGAGCGCCTGTACGTGCACGCCGGCGCGTGAAAGCAGCGAGCGCGCCGAGCCGTCCTGTTGCGCGACGAGCGCCGACAGCACGTGAACCGGCTCGATGTATTGATTGTCATGGCCGACCGCGAGACTCTGCGCGTCCGCCAGTGCTTCCTGGAATTTAGTGGTGAGTTTGTCGATTCTCATTCGAGACCTCCAATTTCGATTACCACCAAAATGAGGCGATTTATTCAGGTTTCAAGCGCTTTTTTGACGTCCCGAAGGAGTTTTTGACATTTGACGCGCGGAAATTGCCTGGGCCGCGCCGGGCAGCCGCTGTCACGCGATCGGCACTGGCTTGTCGCTCGCCGAATTGGCGGATGTCGGCCCAACGGGGCCAGCGGACGGCACGGGCACGACAGGAATAATGGGGTGGATGCCGAGCAAGGCCGCGAGCGGGCCGTGCGGACCGGCGAGTTCGTCGATCGTATGGCGGTCCAGTTCCGCGAGAAATGCGTGACGCGCCGCCTCCAGCACGCTGCGCAACCGGCATTGAGGCGTGATGACGCAGGAGCGGCTCTCGCCGTTCTGGTCCGGCAAACAGGCGACCAGCGCGAAATCGCTTTCCGTGGCGCGCACGATCTCGCCGACGGTCAACGCGCGGCTGTTTTCGGCCAGCCGCAGGCCGCCGTTGCGCCCACGCACGGTCTCGACCCAGCCGAGTTCGCTGAGCTGCTGCACCACTTTCATCAGGTGATTTTTGGAAATGCCGTACGAATCGGAGATATCCTGGATCGTCGACAAGCCCTCGCCGCGGATAGCCAGGTAAAGCAGGACGCGCAACGAGTAGTCGGTGTAGTCGGTCAGTCTCATAGGTACAGTGTCACGATGAGCGCAAGCCGCGATCCGTGGGATAACCGCGTCGACGCAAGGGTTGCCGGGGGCCGCGGCTTCGCCATAAGATGCAGAGTTGCTACATTTTTAATTGGGCTGCACGAATGAGGCCGGACGTTAGACACCAATGGTAACGTTTCTCGGTGCCCGTTCACATGAAACGCATGGTATTTACGGCCCACTTCCGCTCGATCAGCCTAATTTGGGGGCAATCCTGACGGTTTGTGGCGCGGTGTGGCGAGCTGCGGAGCAATCGTCGCCTATTTCTGGAATTCGCATGAAACCCTCATTTCCCGCCGCGCCGGTTGTCGAGCGCGCCGCCGAGCCCACCGAAGCGAATATTCGCGCGCTCGTCTACGCCTTCTACGACCGCGTGCGCGCCGACCCGCTGCTCGGCCCCGTGTTCGATGCGACGCTGGCAGGCCGCTGGGACGATCATCTGCCGAAAATGTGCACCTTCTGGGCGTCGCTCGTGCTCGGCGCGAAGCAGTATCGCGGCAATGTGCAGCAGGCGCATCAGCCGCTCGAAGGTGTCGAGCCGCAGCATTTCAGCCGCTGGCTGTATCTGTTCCTGGACACGGTCGAGTCGCGTTACGAGCCGGTGGCCGCGGTCAGATTCATGGAACCGGCGCTGCGCATTGCGCAGAGCCTGCAATTGAGCCGCTTCGGCTGGGACTACAAGATTCCGGCGGAACAGCAGGCTTTGCTCGAACGCGTCGCGCCGAAGCGCCCTCCGCGCGACGATGAGCCGCAGCTTCCGGAGCGGCCCGCGGGCGAGCCGTTTCCGACGCGCATTATCGGGCGTTCGCGCGACGAGTGAGCTTGATGACTGGCAGCGTGGCCTGCGGCTACTGCGCGCCGCCATTCCCCGATTCGATTCCCCAGCGCGCAAGCGCGGCGTCGTCGGTCACGCGCGCGTCGACCCACCGCTCGCCCGTCTCGGTTTTTTCCTTCTTCCAGAACGGCGCCTGCGTCTTAAGGTAGTCCATCACGAATTCGCACGACGCGAATGCGTCCCCGCGATGCGCCGCCGTGGTCGCGACCAGCACAATCTGATCGAGCGGATAAAGCTTGCCGACGCGGTGCACGATCAGCACCTCGATGCCCTGCCAGCGCGCCTGTGCCTTCACGATGATCGCTTCCAGCGACTTCTCAGTCATGCCGGGATAATGTTCCAGCTCCATGGTTTCGACCGTGCTGCCGTCGTTCAGATCGCGCACGGTGCCGACGAAGCACACCACCGCGCCGATCTTCGGATTGCGGGCGCGCAGCGCGGCGACCTCGGAGGTGAGATCGAAGTTTTCGGTTTGGACACGAACGGGCATGGCCGGCTCCTGGCGGGTCAGCCGCCCGTGACGGGCGGGAAAAACGCGACTTCGCAGCCTTCGGTGATGCGCGTGCCTGCGTTCGTCATGACGTGATTGCAGGCCATGCGTAGCGCGCGGCCCTCGGCGAGCGTATCGGCCCAGATGCCGCCGCGCACGCGCAGCCAGGCGCGCACGTCGCCCACGGTCGCCACGCCGTCGGGCACCTCGACCGTCTCGTCGGCCAGATCGAGCGCTTCACGCACGCTCGCAAAATATCGGAGTTGAATCTTCATCGGATGCCGCCGGCGTCGCCGGCCTCAATTCAGCAATTCGGAAAAAGGGATGAAGCGCACGGTTTCGCCGGCGCTGATCGCATGGTTGGGCGGATTGTCGATCAGGCCGTCGCCCCATACGGTCGATGTCAGCACGGCCGAACTCTGGTTCGGGAACAGATCCAGCCCGCCGGCCGCATTGACGCGCGCCCGCAAGAATTCGTTGCGGCGATCCGCCTTGCCCTGCGTGAAGTCCGCGCGCAGCGACAGCGCGCGCGGCTCGACGGACGCAACGCCCGCCAGACGCAGAACGAATGGGCGCACGAGCAGCAGGAAAGTCACGAAGCTCGAAACAGGATTGCCCGGCAAGCCGATGAAAAACGTCTCGGTGCGGGCAGCCCCGGCGGTTTGCGCAGACGACGACGCCGCGCGCCGCACGGCGCCGAACGCGAGCGGCTTGCCGGGTTTCATGGCGATCTGCCACATCGCGAGGCGCCCTTCTGCCTCGACGGCCGGCTTCACGTGATCTTCCTCGCCGACCGACACGCCGCCGCTGGTCAGGATCAGATCGTGCGCCTGCGCGGCTTCACGCAACGTGGCGCGTGTGGCGTCGAGCTGGTCGGCGACGATGCCGTAGTCCGTCACTTCGCAGCCGAGTTTTTCCAGCAGGCCGTGCAGCGTGAAGCGATTCGAGTTGTAGATCGCGCCGGGTTTGAGCGGCTCGCCGGGCATGGTGAGTTCGTCGCCGGTGAAGAAAACCGCGACCTTTACGCGCCGCCGCACTTCGAGCTGCGCGCAACCGACCGACGCGGCGAGCCCCAACGCCTGCGGCGTGAGCCGCGTGCCGGCCGGAAGGATGACCGCTCCGCCGCGAATGTCCGCCCCTTGCGCGGTGATCCATTCGCCGGATTTCGGGCTGTGCAGAATCGTGACTTCGTCGCCGGCGGCTTCGGTTTGCTCCTGCATCACGATGGCGTCGGCGCCCGGCGGCACCGTCGCGCCGGTGAAGATGCGCGCCGCCGTGCCGGGCTTCAGCGGCTCGGGCGCGTGACCGGCGGGAATGCGTTGCGAGACCGGCAGACGGCGGTTGCCGTGCGTGGTGATGTCGGCGGCGCGGATCGCGTAGCCGTCCATGGAACTCGTGTTCATGGGCGGGACGTCGAGCGGCGACACGACGTCGGCCGACAACACGCGGCCAAGCGCTTCGAGCGTCGGAACAGATTCGCTGCCGATAACCGGGCTCGCGGCGCCGAGGAGCGTCGCGAGGGCTTCGGCGGTGGCGAGCATCGGAGCGCGGGGCGTGGGAGTGGACATCTCAGTTCGAAGCCGCAGGTTAAAAGAACATTGTAGCGGTCGATGGCCGCGGCTTGTCGTGCGGTGGCTTGGTGGAGGGTTTTTTCGGCGCTTGGGCCGGCGCTTGGGCCGGCGCTTCTGCCGGCGATTCTGCAGATTCTGGCCTGCTTGCCGCGGGGATTGCGGCAAGCGCGCTTGAACTCATGTTTGAACTCGCACGCGGGCCGCCGGCCCGCGCGTCACGGCAATCAGGCGCCCGTGTTCGCCGCGATAAAGTCCTTCACGCGCTGCGCGTCTGCCGGCACGACTTCGAATCGCTGCGGCAGCGACTCCAGCCCCGTGAACGCAGCCGGACGTTCCGGCTCGCGCAACAGCGCCTCGCGAATCGTTTCGCCGAATTTGATCGGCTGCGCGGTTTCCAGCACGATCATGGGAATACCCGACTGCAGATGTTCGCGCGCGACCTTCAGGCCGTCGGCCGTATGCGTGTCGATCATCGTGTCGTAGCGCTGGAAGACGTCGCGGATCGTCTCCACGCGGGTGTCGTGGTTGCTGCTGCCGGACACGAAACCGAACTCCTTCACGCGCGCGAAATCACCGCTTGCCGCGAGGTCGAAACCGCCTTTTTCCTCGACGTCGCGGAACAGTTGCAGCACGCGCGCCGGATCGCGGCCGAGCAGGTCGAACACGAAGCGCTCGAAGTTCGACGCCTTCGAAATATCCATGCTCGGGCTGCTCGTGTGATACGTCTCGGCCGCCTTGCGCACGCGGTAGATGCCGGTGCGGAAAAACTCGTCGAGCACGTCGTTTTCGTTGGTCGCGACCACCAGCTTTTCGATCGGCAAACCCATCATGCGCGCGATGTGACCCGCGCACACGTTGCCGAAATTGCCCGACGGCACCGTGAACGACACGCGCTCGTCGTTGCTCTTCGTGGCGGCGAAATAGCCCTTGAAGTAGTACACGACCTGCGCCACGACGCGCGCCCAGTTGATCGAATTGACCGTGCCGATCTTGTACTTCGCCTTGAACGCGTGATCGTTCGAGACGGCCTTCACGATGTCCTGCGCGTCGTCGAACACGCCTTCGACCGCGAGGTTGAAAATGTTCGGGTCTTGCAGGCTGTACATCTGCGCGGTCTGGAACGCGCTCATCTTCTTGTGCGGCGACAGCATGAAGACGCGAATGCCCTTCTTGCCGCGCATCGCGTATTCGGCGGCGCTGCCGGTGTCGCCCGACGTCGCGCCGAGAATGTTCAGCGTCTCGCCGTGCTTGTCCAGCGTGTATTCGAACAGGTTGCCGATCAGCTGCATCGCCATGTCCTTGAACGCGAGCGTCGGACCGTTCGACAGTTCCAGCAGCGACAGCGGCGCGCCGTTTTCGACGCCGAGCGTCTTGAGCGGCGTGATCTGCGCGGCGAGCCTGTCAGCCTCGCCGTCGTCGCGCACGTGGCAGTAGGTTTCGGCGGTGTACGTCTTGCGCGTGAGAGCGCGCAGATCTTCTACAGGAATGTCGTCGCTGAACTTCGACAGGATCTCGAAGGCGAGATCAGCGTACGGCAGCGTGCGCCAGCGCGTCAGCTCGTCGGCGCTGACACGCGGATATTGCGCGGGCAGATACAGGCCGCCGTCTTTCGCGAGACCGCCGAGCAGGATGTCGGAGAAGGTGTGGCGCTCGCCGGCTCCGGCGCCGCGCGTGGAGAGGTAGTTCATAGTTCGGCCTAGTTCAGCGCTTCCATGCGCAGCTTCGTGACTTGCGAGACGACGGTGTGCAACGCCTCGATCGACCTGATCGCGGCGTTCACATTCTTTTCTACCGTCTCGTGCGTGATCAGGATGATGTCGGTTTCGCCCTTGCCGTTCGCGTCGACCTGCTCCGATTCCTTTTGCAGCAGCGCGTCGATCGAGATGCCGGTGTCGGCCAGAATACGCGTGATGTCGGCCAGCACGCCGGTCACGTCCGCCACGCGCAGACGCAGATAGTAGCCGCTCGTGACTTCGTCGATGGGCAAGATCGGCGTGTTCGACAGCCGGTCCGGCTGGAACGCCAGATGCGGCACGCGATGCTCCGGGTCGGCCGTATGCAGGCGCGTCACGTCGACCAGATCGGCGACCACCGCCGAGGCCGTCGGCTCCGCGCCCGCGCCCTTGCCGTAATACAGCGTGGAGCCGACCGCGTCGCCGTGCACGACGACGGCGTTCATCGCGCCTTCCACATTCGCGAGCAGGCGTTTTTCCGGAATCAGCGTGGGATGCACGCGCAACTCGATGCCCTTTTCCGCGCGCCGCGCGATGCCGAGCAGCTTGATGCGGTAGCCGAGTTCCTCGGCGTATTTGATGTCGATCGCCGCGAGCTTGCTGATGCCTTCGACGTAAGCCTTATCGAACTGCACCGGCACGCCGAACGCGATCGCGCTCATGATGGTCGCCTTGTGCGCGGCATCCACGCCTTCGATGTCGAAAGTCGGATCGGCTTCGGCATAGCCCAGTTCCTGCGCGGCCTTGAGCGCGGTCGCGAAGTCGAGCCCGCGGTCGCGCATTTCCGAAAGAATGTAGTTGGTCGTGCCGTTGATGATGCCCGCGATGTACTGGATGCGATTGGCCGTCAGCCCTTCGCGCAGCGCCTTGATGATCGGAATGCCGCCCGCCACCGCAGCCTCGAACGCGACCATCACGCCGTTGGCGCGCGCCGCTTCGAAAATCTCGGTGCCGTGCACCGCGAGCAGCGCCTTGTTGGCCGTGACCACGTGCTTGCGGTTCTTGATCGCGCGCAGGACGAGGTCGCGCGCCACACCCGTGCCGCCGATCATTTCCGCCACGATGTCGATCGACGGGTCGTCGACGACCGCGTTGAAGTCGTCGGTCAGCGCGACGCTGGCCGCCTCGGCGCCGAGCGCCGCGGTCGCCTTCGCCGGATTGCGCACGGCAATGCGCGCAACCTCGATGCCGCGGCCCGCGCGACGTTTGATTTCTTCCTGATTGCGGCGCAGTACCGTGAAGGTGCCGCTGCCTACCGTGCCGAAGCCCAGCAGTCCAACTTTGATCGGTTCCATGCAGCGTGTGTCGAGTAAAGGATTAAAAAATGGGGCGCCGGGTGCGGCGCGGCTCGGGCCGCGCCTTGCGTATTGTGCGTCAGGCCGTGTGACGTTTGCGGTAACCGTCGAGGAAACGCGCGATCCGGTTGATGGAATCCGCGAGGTCGTCCACGTTCGGCAGGAACACGACGCGGAAATGGTCCGGCGTCTTCCAGTTGAAACCGGTGCCCTGCACGAGCAGCACACGCTCTTCCAGCAACAGATCGAGGATGAACTGCTGGTCGTCCTGGATCGGATAGATCTTCGGGTCGAGGCGCGGGAACATGTACAGCGCCGCTTCAGGCTTCACGCAGCTTACGCCGGGAATGGCCGTCAGCATGTCGTACGCGAGCTCGCGCTGTTTGTAGAGGCGCCCGCTCGGCACGATCAGGTCGTTGATGCTCTGATAGCCGCCGAGCGCGGTCTGGATCGCGTACTGGCCGGGCACGTTCGGGCACAGGCGCATGGAAGCGAGAATGCCGAGCCCTTCGAAATAGTCTTTGGCGTGGCGGCGGTTCTCGCCCGTCAGGCCCGAGATGAACATCCAGCCGGCGCGATAGCCGCACGAGCGGTAACTCTTCGACAGGCTGTTGAACGTGACCGTGAGCACGTCTTCGGAGAGCGAGGCCATGGAGGTGTGCGTCTTGCCGTCGTAGACGATCTTGTCGTAGACCTCGTCGGCGAAGATCACGAGGCCGTGCTGGCGCGCGATCTCGATCAGGCCGAGCAGCAGTTCGTCCGAATACAGCGCGCCGGTCGGATTGTTCGGGTTGATGACGACCAGCGCGCGCGTGTTCGGCGTGATTTTCGCGCGGATGTCGTCGAGATCGGGCATCCAGCGGTTCGACTCGTCGCAGATGTAATGCACGGGCGTGCCGCCCGAGAGGCTCACGCCGGCCGTCCACAGCGGATAGTCGGGCGCGGGCAGCAGCACTTCGTCGCCATCGTTCAGCAGGCCTTGCAGCGCCATCACAATCAGCTCGGACGCGCCGTTGCCGATGTAGATGTCGTCCAGTTCCACGCCGTGCACGCCCTTTTGCTGCGTGTAATGCATGATCGCCTTGCGCGCGGCGAACACACCCTTGGAATCCGAATACCCCGACGAGCTGGGCAGATTCAGGATCATGTCCTGAATGATTTCGTCCGGCGCCTCGAAGCCGAACGGCGCCAGATTGCCGATATTCAGCTTGATGATGCGATGGCCTTCTTCTTCGAGCCGTTTCGCGTGTTCGAGGACGGGCCCGCGAATGTCGTAGCAGACATTCAACAATTTGTTGGACTTGAGAATCGGTTTCACGGCGGGCACTTCATCCTGGTTAATTGGGCTTGGGGCATGGAGTTCGGGCACACCCGGCCCGGGGCAAACATTTCAACGCGCCGGCTGGCTCGCCGAGCTGGATTCCGGCGCCGGGCCGGCGAGACCGTTGCGCACGCGTCGCGGCGGATTGCGTTTGCGCAGCAAACGAAAAATCCCACGCGCAGCGGGACAAAAGCGGGACAAAATCAGACGAAAGCGGGCGAAACCGGGGCAGGTAGCCGACGGAGCCCACCCCGGGCCGTCAGCGCGGCTTGTGGCGGCACATGGGCGGGGGCGCCGCTGAGCGGCTAAAAAGTTATAATTTAGCGGATTTTGGCCGACTTCCGCAATGCACCAACCGCAACGGGAGCCTTTTCGGCCCTCTCGTGTCCCACTCGTGTAGAACCGCCCTGCTCGCGCTTCACGCCGACCAGGCCGTCAACGCACATGATGTCGCGCGACGACTTCGGAAAACGAATTTGAAATTACATCAGGATTCCAGCGGCGCCCTCAACACCGTGACCGGCTATGGCGCCGGCTATGTCGAAATCAATGCGGTGCGTCATTCGGGCAGCCTTCTCGTGCTGCCGGACGCGCCCGTCATCCCTTGGCCCGTGTCGTCTTTCGAGCAACTGAGCCCCGAACTTTTCGCGATGCTGGTGGAGCCCGCGCCCGAGGTCGTGATCTTCGGCAGCGGCGAGCGGCTGCGCTTTCCGCACCCGCGTCTGACGGCGGCGCTCACGGCCAAACGCATCGGCGTCGAAACCATGGACTTCAAGGCCGCCTGCCGTACCTACAACATTCTGATGGCCGAGGGCCGCAAGGTCGCGGCCGCGTTGCTGATCGAAGCGTAGCGGCCGTGCCGGGCCGCTCGCGTCGCCTCTGCGTGACCGACGACGGCCGCGCGAAGGCCCGCGCTTAGCGCCGGCGGGCCGCCCGCGCTCGCCGCGTCACCGGCGAATCACGTACACTGCGCGCCATCTGCGCCAGGCGGCACGCCCGATGGCGCAACAATTGCCCGCGCGCAACAGCGCAGCAAGACCGGCCGTCAGCCGCAGACAGCCGCCAGTTCCGAATAACAAACGCGAGCGCCGCGCATGCGGCGTCGCCCGAAAGGTTGAACATCCATGAACGATACGCCGTCGAGGCTACCGCTCAACCGCACCGCGATCCTGCTGCTGGTGCTGGCCCTTGCCGTGATCTGGTTCGTGCCGCTCGGCTGGCGCCATCTGCTGCCGAGCGACGAAGGCCGCTACGCCGAAATGGCGCGCGAGATGTTCGTCACCGGCGACTGGATCACGCCGCGCTACAACGGCTACAAGTACTTCGAAAAACCGCCGCTGCAAACCTGGTTGAACGCGCTCACCTTCGCGTGGTTCGGCATCGGCGAATGGCAGGCGCGGCTTTATACGGCGCTCACCGGCTTTGCCGGCGTGCTGCTGATCGGCTACACCGGCGCGCGCGTGTTCAACGCGGCGACCGGCGTGCTCGCGGCCATCGTGCTCGCGACCTCGCCGTACTGGAACCTGATGGGCCACTTCAACACGCTCGACATGGGCCTGTCGTTCTGGATGGAACTGACGCTCTGCGCGTTGCTGCTCGCGCAGCGCCCGGGCCTTTCGACCTCGTGCGTGCGCGGCTGGATGTGGCTGTGCTGGGGCTCGATGGCGCTCGCGGTGCTGTCCAAGGGACTCGTCGGTCTGATTCTGCCGGGCGCCGTGCTGGTGCTCTACACGCTGATCGCGCGCGACTGGGCGCTGTGGAAGCGTCTGCATCTGATCGGCGGCCTGATCGTGTTCTTCGCTATCGTCACGCCGTGGTTCGTGCTGGTGCAACAGCGCAATCCCGAGTTCCTGAATTTCTTTTTCATCGTTCAGCAGTTCAAGCGTTACCTGACGCCCGAGCAGAACCGGCCGGGGCCGTTCTATTACTTCGTGCCGGTGCTGATCGTCGGTTTCCTGCCGTGGCTCTCGGTGACCGTGCAGAGCGTGCGTCATGCCTTGCGCCTGCCGCGCCAGCCGAACGGCTTCGCGCCCATCACGTTGATGCTGGTCTGGACCGGTTTCATCTTCCTGTTCTTCAGCGCGTCGCATTCGAAACTGCTGTCGTACACGCTGCCCATCGCGCCGCCTATTGCGCTCATGATCGGCATGTACCTGCCGCTCGTCACGCGCGACCAGTGGCGGCGCCACCTCGCCGGCTATGCGCTGTTTCTCGTCGTGGCGGCGTTTGCCGCGCTGTTCCTGCCGCGCTTCGGCAGCGCGCGCAACCCGACCGAGCTGTACGCGGCGTATCGCGGCTGGGTGCTCGCGGCGCTCGGCGTCGCCTTCGTGCTGACGCTCGCCGCGCTCTGGCTGAATCGCCGCAACCGGGCCGCCAGTTTCGCCGCCATCGCGAGCTTCGGCGCGGCCTGGCTGCTGCTCGGCACGATCGCGGGCGTCGGTCACGACGTGTTCGGCCGCCTCAGTTCCGGCGCGCCGCTCGCGCCCGCGATCAAGGCGCAAATGGCGAAAATGCCGGCCGACACGCCGTTCTACTCGGTCGGCGTACTCGATCACACGCTGCCGTTCTACATCGGCCACACGATGATCATGGTCGCGCATCCGGACGAGCTCGCGTTCGGCGTTTCCGTCGAGCCGCAAAAATGGGTGCCGTCGGAGGACGCGTGGATCGCGCGCTGGAAGGCCGAGCGCTACGCCCTGGCGCTGATTCCGCCGCCCACCTACGACCGGCTTCTCAAGGCAGGCTTGCCGATGCAGGTAATCGCGCGCGACCCGCGCCGCGTCGTCGTGATGAAACCGCTTGCCGCGGCGGATGCCGCGAACGCGGCGCCCGCGCCCCTGGAAAAACCACAACCGTGACCCCATATCAGGATCTGAACACCCGATGAACCCGATTTCCCTCTTTTGTATTCTTGCCGGCGTCTCGTTGAACGCGGGCGCGCAGTTGCTGCTCAAAGCCGGAACGAATGCCGTTGGACACTTCGAATTCACCCGTGCGAACATCCTGCCCATTGCCTTTCGCCTCGCCACGCAGCCGCCGATCATCGGCGGGCTCGCATGCTATGTGATCAGCGTCGCGGTATGGGTGATCGGGCTGTCGCGCGTGGACGTGTCGATCGCGTATCCGATGCTATCGCTCGGCTACATCGTCAACGCTTTTGCAGCGTGGTATCTGTTCGGCGAAGTCATGTCGGTACAGAAGCTGGTGGGCATCGGCATCATCCTGCTCGGCGTGGTGATTCTCGCGCGCAGCTAGGCGGCCCGGCGGCAATCTTGCCGCGGCAAAGATAAGGTAAGCCGGCATCGGTGCCGGCTAAGCAAAACGTAAGGTTGATCGCGGTATGCTCCGCGGTTGCACTCTTTTTAGCCCTGGTCCGGGTTGGCGCGCAGTTGCACGAAGCGTGCGCCCTTCGGGCCGCGGCCCATTTCGATCGAGCGAAGCATTCATGACCCAGTCAACCGTTCCGTCTCTGCCGTTCCTGCCGTTCGTCAAACCGGAAATCGATGAAGAGACGATTCAAGGCGTAGCCGACGTCCTGCGTTCCGGCTGGATCACCACCGGTCCGCAGAACCAGAAATTCGAGGCGGCGCTCTCCGAATTCTGCGGCGGCCGTCCGGTGCGCACATTCAACTCCGGCACGGCCACGCTCGAAATCGGCCTGCGCATTGCAGGCGTCGGCCCGGGCGACGAAGTGATCACCACGCCCGCGTCGTGGGTCTCGACCAGCAATGTGATTTACGAAGTCGGCGCAACGCCGGTGTTCGCCGACATCGACCCGGTCACGCGCAACATCGACCTCGATCGGCTCGAACAGGCGATCACGCCGCGCACCAAGGCGCTGATTCCGGTTTTTCTTTCGGGCCTGCCCGTCGATATGGACCGTCTCTACGCAATCGCCCGCGCGCACAAGCTGCGCGTGGTGGAAGACGCCGCGCAGGCGTTCGGCTCGACGTGGAGCGGCAAGCGCATCGGCGCGATCGGCGACATGGTCTCGTTCAGCTTCCACGCGAACAAGAATCTCACGTCGATTGAAGGCGGCGCGCTCGTGCTGAACAACGAGGAAGAAGCCGTGCTCGCCCAGAAGTACCGGTTGCAAGGCATCACGCGCACGGGTTTCGACGGCATGGACTGCGACGTGCTGGGCGGCAAGTACAACCTGACGGACGTCGCCGCGCGCGTCGGCCTCGGCCAGTTGCCGCATCTGGAGCGCTTTCTCGCGCAGCGCAGGAAACTGGCGCGCGCGTATTTCGCCGGCTTCGAGGGCGGCGCGGCGCACAAGCTGGGCATCGGCCTGCCGTTTGCCGACTTCGAGAACAGCAACTGGCACATGTTCCAGATCACGCTGCCGCTCGAAAAATTGTCCATCGACCGCGCCGGTTTCATGGGTCAACTAAAAGAGCGCGGCATCGGCTCGGGCGTGCACTATCCGGCGATTCATCTGTTCTCGCTGTATCGCGCGCGCGGCTTTACTGAAGGCATGTTCCCCCATGCCGAGCGTTTCGGCGCGACGAACGTCACGCTGCCGCTCTTCACGCTGATGAACGAAGGCGACGTGGAGCGCGTGTGCCGCGCGGTCAACGAAATTTGCGAACAATACGGAAAATAAGCGGAAATGATTTATACGGAACAACGCGCCGTCACACCGGAAGTGTCGATCATCATTCCGGTGTACAACGAGGAAGCCGGACTGGCAGCGCTATTCGCGCGGCTCTACCCGGCGCTCGACGCGCTCGGCACGTCCTATGAAGTGATCTTCATCAACGACGGCAGCCGCGACAAATCCCCCGCCCTGCTCGCCGAGCAGTTCCGCGCGCGCCCCGACTCGACTCGCGTGATTCTGCTGAACGGCAACTACGGCCAGCACATGGCGATTCTCGCGGGCTTCGAGCAGTCGCGCGGCGACATCGTGATCACGCTCGACGCCGATTTGCAAAACCCGCCTGAAGAAATCGGCAAGCTTGTGTCGAAGATGCGCGAAGGCTTCGACTACGTCGGCACGATCCGTCTGCAGCGCCAGGACAGTTTGTGGCGCCGCAAGGCTTCGCGCGCGATGAACCGTCTGCGCGAGCGCATCACGCGCATCAAGATGACCGATCAGGGCTGCATGCTGCGCGCGTACAGCCGGCATATCATCGACACGATCAATCGCTGCGGCGAAATCAATACGTTCATTCCGGCGCTCGCGTACACCTTCGCGCAGAATCCGGTCGAGATCGAAGTCGCGCACGAGGAGCGCTTCGCCGGCGAATCGAAGTACTCGCTGTACTCGCTGATCCGCCTGAATTTCGACCTCGTGACCGGCTTCTCGGTCGTGCCGTTGCAGTGGCTGTCGTTCATCGGCGTAATCCTGTCGCTCGGCTCCGCGGCGCTCTTCGTGCTGCTGCTGATTCGCCGCTTCATTATCGGCGCGGAAGTTCAGGGCGTGTTCACCCTGTTCGCCATCACGTTCTTCCTGCTCGGCGTGATCATCTTCGCGCTCGGTTTGCTCGGCGAATACATTGGCCGGATTTACCAGCAGGTGCGAGCCCGTCCGCGCTATCTCGTGCAGACTATTCTCGAAGAGCGCAACGGCGCCGCCGCGAATCCGACACCGCGTCAGGCCATCGTGCAAGATGTGCAGGCCGCGCCGCTCGCCGGCCATCGCGACGAGGGTCCGAACCGATGAAACCGCGCGCCGTCGTATTCGCGTATCACAACGTCGGCGTGCGCTGCCTGCAGGTGCTGCTCGCGCGCGGCGTGGACGTGGCGCTCGTCGTCACCCACGAAGACAGCCCGACCGAGAACATCTGGTTCGGCAGCGTCGCGAGCGTGGCGGCCGAACACGGCATTCCCGTCGTCACGCCGGCCGATCCGAAGAGCCCGGAATTGCGCGCCATCGTGGGCGCCGCACGGCCGGACTTCATCTTTTCGTTCTACTACCGCCACATGTTGCCGGTGGATCTGCTCGCGCTCGCCGCGCGCGGCGCCTACAACATGCACGGCTCGCTCCTGCCGAAGTATCGCGGCCGCGTGCCGACCAACTGGGCCGTGCTGCACGGGGAAACTGAAACCGGCGCGACGCTGCATGAAATGGCCGCGAGGCCGGACGCGGGCGCGATCATCGCGCAAACTCCGGTGCCGATCCTGCCCGACGACACCGCCGCGCAGGTGTTCGACAAAGTCACCGTGGCCGCCGAACAGACGCTGTGGCGCGTGCTGCCGGCCTTGCTCGCGGGCGAAGCGCCGCATCTGCCGAATGATCTGCCGCACGGCAGCTACTACGGCGGCCGCAAGCCGGAAGACGGCCGCATCGACTGGACGCAGACGGCGCAGCAGATCTACAACCTGATCCGCGCGGTCGCGCCGCCCTATCCGGGCGCGTTCACCGATCTCGCCGGCCGGCGTTTCGTCGTGGCGCGGGCGCGCCTTGCCGCGCCCGGCGCGCTTCGTCCGGATTTGCCGCCGGGCCTGCACGTAAGCGATAATGCCGTTTTCGCGATAGGCGGCGACGGCCGCGCGCTCACCATCCACGAATTGCGGCAACAGCACGACGGCACTGAAACTGTCGTCAGTCCGGCCGAATTCGCCCAGCTCATCCAAACTCCCCGTCATTCATGAAAACCGAAGGTTTCGCTAAAAAAGTCCTGATCCTGGGTGTGAACGGCTTCATCGGCCATCACCTGTCCAAACGCATTCTCGAAACGACCGATTGGGAAGTTTTCGGAATGGACATGCAAACGGACCGTCTGGGCGATCTGGTCAATCATGAGCGGATGCACTTCTTTGAAGGCGACATCACGATCAACAAGGAGTGGGTCGAATATCACATCAAGAAGTGCGATGTGATCCTGCCGCTCGTCGCGATCGCCACGCCCGCCACGTACGTGAAGCAGCCGCTGCGCGTGTTCGAACTCGACTTCGAGGCAAACCTGCCGATCGTGCGTTCGGCCGTGAAGTACGGCAAGCATCTCGTGTTTCCGTCGACCTCCGAGGTCTACGGCATGTGCACCGACGAGCAGTTCGATCCGGAAGCGTCGCAACTGTCGTACGGCCCGATCAACAAGCCGCGCTGGATCTACGCGTGCTCGAAGCAGTTGATGGACCGCGTGATCTGGGGCTACGGCATGGAAGGCCTGAACTTCACGCTGTTCCGTCCGTTCAACTGGATCGGCCCCGGTCTCGACTCGATTTACACGCCGAAGGAAGGTTCGTCGCGCGTGGTCACGCAGTTCCTCGGCCACATCGTGCGCGGCGAGAACATCAGCCTCGTCGACGGCGGCGCGCAAAAGCGCGCGTTCACGGACATCGACGACGGCATCGGCGCGCTGATGAAGATCATCGAGAACAAAAACGGCGTCGCGTCGGGCAAGATCTACAACATCGGCAACCCGACCAACAACTTCTCGGTGCGTGAACTCGCGCACAAGATGCTGACGCTCGCCGCGGAATTCCCGGAATACGCCGACAGCGCGAAGAAGGTGCAACTCGTCGAAACGTCGTCGGGCGCGTACTACGGCACGGGCTATCAGGACGTGCAGAACCGCGTGCCGAAGATCGACAACACGATGCAGGAACTCGGCTGGGCGCCGAAGTCGACTTTCGACGAAGCGCTGCGCAAGATTTTCGAAGCGTATCGCGGCGACGTCGAACAGGCGCGCGCGCTTGTCGAACAGCAATAAGGGCTGATCCTTGGCTCGTATCGTCCTGAAGATCGACGTCGACACGCTGCGCGGCACGCGCGAAGGCGTGCCGAATCTCGCGCGCATTTTCGACCGCTTCAAGGCGCGCGCCACCTTCCTGTTCAGCCTCGGCCCCGATCACACCGGTTGGGCGATGCGCCGCGTGCTGCGGCCGGGCTTTCTGCAGAAGGTGTCGCGCACGTCGGTCGTCGAACATTACGGCGTCAAGCAGTTGATGTACGGCGTGTTGCTGCCGGGGCCGGACATCGGCGTGAAGGCGTCGGCGGAAATGCGCGCCATCCACGAAGCCGGCTTCGAGTGCGGCATTCATACGTGGGATCACGTGTACTGGCAGGACAACGTGCGCTCGAAAGATCGCGCGTGGACCGCCGCGCAAATGCAGAAAAGCCATGACCGTTTCGTCGAGGTGTTCGGTGCGCCGCCCGTCACGCACGGCGCGGCCGGCTGGCAGATGAACGGCCATGCCTTCGAGCAGATCGACGCGTGGGGCATGCACTACGCGTCCGACGGCCGCGGCCATTCGCCGTATCTGCCGGTCGTGAACGGCAGGACGCTCGCGCATGTGCAGATGCCCACCACGCTGCCCACGCTCGACGAAGTGCTGGGCGTCGACGGCGTGGACGAGCACAACGTTGCCGCGTTCATGCTGAAGCACACCGAAAACAATCCGCACGATCAGGTGTTCACGCTGCATGCGGAACTCGAAGGACAGAAGCTCGCGCCGATCTTCGAGCAGTTGCTGCAAGGCTGGCGCGCGCAGGGCCACACGTTCGCGACCATGGGCGACTACTACGCCACGCTGGACCGCGACGCGCTGCCATCGTACCCTGTTACATGGGGCGAAATTCCAGGGCGCTCCGGCGAGCTGATCGTCCAGCCCTGAGCGGCTAGCCGGCGTTTCTGGCGAGCCATGCTCAGTCGAGATTCAAGATGCCTGGCTGAAACGCTCGCCGGCGGCGCGACCCGACGACCCGACCGCCACGCGAGAACATGCGCGCACCGGTAGCCCCTCCCCAACTCGATGCCAGGCCGGCGCCGCCGTGTCGGATTCACACGGCGGCGCCGGCCATAACAACCGGAGAACCTCGTGCCCATCGCAGTCGACCAACCCATCCCCGACTTCACCGCTCCCGCCACCGGAGGCGAGATCACGCTGTCCGAACTGCGGGGCAAGAAGGTGGTGTTGTATTTCTATCCGAAGGACAACACGCCCGGCTGCACGACCGAAGGTCTGCAATTTCGCGACCTCTATCCGAAGTTCAGAAAGGCCGGCGCTGAAGTGCTCGGCGTGTCGCGCGACAGCCTGCGCTCGCATGACAACTTCAAGGCAAAGCTCGAACTGCCGTTCCCATTGATCTCGGACCCGGAAGAAAAGCTGTGCGCGCTCTTTAGCGTCATCAAAATGAAGAAAATGTATGGCAAAGAAGTACGGGGAATTGAACGCTCCACGTTCCTCATCGACGGTGAAGGTGTGTTGCGCGAGGAGTGGCGTGGCGTGAAAGTGCCCGGCCATGTCGACGAAATTCTGGAGGCTGTACAAGCCCTTTGAGGCGCGTTATATTCGGTTGCAATGAGTGCCTGTCCACCCCAAATTTTTCGTTGCTGCGCAAGACTTGACGGTCATGTCCTTGGGCCGGTCGGAGTCGTCAGGCGCAACGCGAGCACCGTAGGCGAGCCGCTTGCCCCGTACGCCGGGGCGGCGGCTTTTTCAATTGCGCGCGGCCGTTCATTCACTCGGCCCGCGCTTTCCGTTAAGGAGCCGATCGAAAACCAGGCGAACCGGCATCTCTAGACCGAATGCGCGCCTCCGGGCGCAAACTGCGTGCGCAACCTCGGCACCGGCAGAATGCGACAGGCGGCGCACGATATGTGACCCGATTATTTCGAGGGAAACCATGCCTTTGCCTACCCCCCCGAGCAAGCTCGGCAATCTCCTGCCCCCTGACGAATACAAGGTCAAGGCCGCCACACCGGCTCGCGCCGCGTCGAAGAAACAGGCCGAAGGAGAATCCGCGGAGTCGGCCGACTACGGCCGCACGAACGTCGCCACGCCTATGGCGCATGCCGCCAATGCCGCGACCACCTTGCGACCGGTGCCGGCATCGTCGGCTTCCGCCCCGGCGTCCGCAGGTGCGGGCCAGGCCGCTCAGGCGCGCGGCGCCGGGCGCAAGACCAAGCAAACCGCAGCGCTGTTGCAACCGGTTCCCGCTAGCCGTCCGCAAGCCGAAGCTTTTGCACCCGCTGTCGAGCCGCAGCCGGCCGTCGGACGTGCGCCGAGCGCGAAGCAAACCGAGGCCGCCGCGCCCGCTGCCGCGCCCACCGCGCGCGGCACGAGCAGGAAACGGGGCACGGCCACCCAGCCGGTCGAAATCCAGAAGCTCTTCGTGCTCGACACCAACGTGTTGATGCATGACCCGAGCTGCCTGTTCCGTTTCGAGGAGCACGACGTCTATCTGCCGATGATGACGTTGGAAGAACTCGACAACCACAAGAAAGGCATGTCGGAAGTCGCGCGTAACGCTCGCCAGGTGAGCCGCACGCTGGACGCGCTGGTGGCGAACGCCGGCAACATGTCCGACGGCATTTCGCTCGCGCGTCTGGGTAGCCGCGAGGCGTCCGGCCGCCTGTATTTCCAGACCAAGCTGACGGCGATCGAGCCGGTCGAAGGTCTGCCGGAAGGCAAGGCCGACAATCAGATTCTGGGCGTCGTGCGCGCATTGCAGCGCGACCGCACGGATCGCCAGGTCGTGCTGGTGTCGAAAGACATCAACATGCGCATCAAGGCGCATGCGCTGGGGCTGCCCGCCGAAGACTACTTCAACGACCAGGTGCTCGAAGACAGCGATCTGCTGTATTCGGGCATCCGCGCGTTGCCGCAGGATTTCTGGACGAAGCACGCGAAGGGCATGGAAAGCTGGCAGGACACCAAGACCGGCACCACCTATTACCGCGTGACCGGTCCGCTGTGCCCGTCCATGCTGGTCAACGAATTCGTCTATCTCGAGCCGCAAAATGGCGAGCCGGCGTTTCACGCCCTGGTGCGCGAGCTAAACGGCAAGACGGCGCTGCTGCAGACGCTGCGTGACTACGGCCACCACAAAAACAACGTGTGGGGCATCACGGCGCGCAATCGCGAGCAGAACTTCGCGCTGAATCTGTTGATGAATCCCGAAATCGACTTCGTGACGCTGCTCGGTCAGGCGGGTACCGGCAAGACGCTGGTCGCGCTCGCTGCCGGCCTCGCGCAGGTTCTGGACGATAAGCGCTATAACGAGATCATCGTGACGCGCGCCACGGTGCCTGTGGGCGAAGACATCGGCTTTCTGCCCGGTACGGAAGAGGAAAAAATGCAGCCGTGGATGGGTGCATTCGACGACAACCTCGAAGTGCTGCAGAAAACCGACGACGCCGCCGGCGAATGGGGCCGCGCCGCGACTCAGGAACTGATCCGCTCGCGCCTGAAGATCAAGAGCATGAACTTCATGCGCGGCCGGACGTTCGTGGATAAGTATCTGATTATCGACGAAGCGCAAAATCTGACGCCGAAGCAGATGAAAACGCTGGTCACGCGCGCGGGTCCGGGCACCAAGATCATCTGTCTGGGCAATATCGCGCAGATCGACACGCCTTACCTGACGGAGGGCAGCTCGGGTCTGACCTATGTGGTCGACCGCTTCAAGGGCTGGGCGCACAGCGGGCATGTGACGCTGGCGCGCGGCGAGCGTTCGCGCCTCGCGGATTACGCGTCGGAAATTCTTTAAAACTCAACGGTCTGGCTTTAGGCAAAGCCGCGTTCCGATGATTCGGAGCGCGGCTTTTTTCATGGCGCGGCGTCTTTGAAGAGCAACACTTAGCGCGTGAACTTCAAGTAATTTGTCAAGAATTCTTGCCGCTGTTCCGTTTCAGCGGCTACCATCCGGACATTGCGCGCCTTTAAACGCGCGCTTACCGCTTTCATCTTTCATGCTCCGACTCGCCTTCTCGCTGCTGACCGTTCTGCTGCTCGCCGCCTGCGCCGGCGCGCCGCAGAAGACGTCGTCGCGCTCGGGAAGTTCGGTTGTCGTCGCCAATGGCGCTTACCGCGCGCCGCCGCCCGGATTTCCGAATTTTGTGGATCACAGCATCGGCCGCGAGGAAATCTCGATTCAGGCGATGAGCCTCGTCGGCGTGCCGTACCGTTGGGGCGGCAACACGCCTGACAGCGGCTTCGATTGCAGCGGCCTCGTTCACTATGTCGTGGCGCGCGCGGCGTCGGTGAATCTGCCGCGCACCACCGCCGATATGAGCGGGCGCGGCGAATCGATCGAACCGGACGAGATCGCGCCGGGCGATCTGATCTTTTTCAATACCACCGGCCGCGCGCACTCGCATGTCGGTATCTACGTAGGCAAACTGCGCTTTGTCAACGCGCCTTCGACGGGCGGCACGGTGCGGCTCGATTATCTGACCAATCCGTATTGGGCCAAGCGCTTTGACGGCATTCGCCGCGTCGCCGGACCGGCCACGAAACCCGCGCCTTTCGATGAGCCGAGTTATCAGGCCGCGTCGCCGCAGCCGGAACGCCCGGTCGCGGCGACGAGCGCCGCGTACGGACGCGGTCAGGCGGGCGGTGCAAGTGCGTCGTCGGCGGCGGCAGCGGCAAAGGCAGCGCCGGACGATGCCGCGAGCGTATTGCCTTCCCAGGCTCTTGCGCGTGTGGCGACTGACGCGTGGGCGCCGTCGGCAACCGCGGCCCCCGCCACGACGAGCGCAGCGCGAACGCCGCAAGCTGATCCCTTCGAACCGCCACCGCCCGGCATGAGCGCGGCGCAGATTCAGGCACGGACAGCGGGTGCGGTATCGCCGGCGCCGGCGAATACCTATGACCCCAGCGGCGGCGCTCCCGCTCAACGGCAGCCCACGGTGACCGCGCGCGCGGTTCAGCCAACCCCGAGCGCACCGGATGCGATCGATGCCGCCGCCGATGCGTTCGAACCGCCACCAGCGGCTTCCGTTGCCGCCCGTCAGGCGCGCCAGGCACAGCAGGCACAGCAACCGGCGGACGAAGGCAGCGTGCAGATCATGCGAGCCTCGACGGCCTCACGAGGCGTCCCCGCGCCGTCGCAAACCAACGACGATCCGATCGCGCGCTTTGCCAACGGCAAGTTCTAGTTTCGCCAACGGCAATTTCTAGCGGCAGCGCCGAAAAAATCCGTCCGTCACGGCAGCGCGGCCAGCCTGTTTGAGCGCGCCGCTCACACATGCCGATTGAGTTCCTCGAGCGTAATCGGCGCGGTGCCGATTTTTCCGACCACAATGCCGGCCGCCACGTTAGCGAGCCGCGCGGCGCCTTCGATGTCATGCCCCGCGCCCAGCGCCGCCGCCATGGTGGCGATCACGGTGTCGCCCGCGCCCGACACGTCGTAGACCTCGCGCGCCTGTGCGGGAATGCGGATATGGCGATTCCCGACAAAGAGGCTCATGCCATCCTCCGAGCGTGTCACGAGCAACGCTGCAAGCTCCACTGTGTCGCGCAGTTTGAATGCGCGCCGTTCGAAATCCGCTTCGCCGATCCACGTGCCCGCAGCCTGCGCAAATTCACTCCGGTTCGGCGTCACGATGCTTGCGCCGCGATATATCGAGTAGTCCCGTCCTTTGGGATCGATCAGCACCGTGGCGTTGGCGGCCGTCGCGTCCGACAACATCAGGCGCAGGTGCGCGAGGCCGCCTTTGCCGTAGTCCGAAAACACAACCGTGCGGCATGCTTTCAGCTTTTCGCGGAATTGAGCCGCGAGCGGGAACAGCAGTTCGTGGTCCGGACGCTGCTCGAAGTCCGCGCGCACAATCTGCTGGTTGCGTGAAATGATGCGCAGTTTCACGGTGGTTTGCAGCGCCGGGTCACGCAGAAACGTGCAGTGAACGTTTCTGCGTTCCAGCAACGATTGCAGGACACGCCCGTCCTGATCGTCGCCGACAACCGATAGCAACGTGGTGCTCGCGCCCAGATTCACCGTGTTGATCGCCACATTCGCCGCGCCGCCCGCGACGTCCTGCGTACGCTGAACGTGAACGACCGGCACGGGCGCCTCCGGCGAAATACGCGTGCTGTCGCCGAACCAGTAGCGGTCGAGCATCACGTCGCCGGCGATGATCACGGAAGCCGATGAACAATCCAGGCTCACTTTGCAACTCCTTAAAGGTTTTTTCTCGAAGCGGACGCGTCAGGCGGGGAACATGCGGACCAACTGCCGTCCAACTGCCCGTTCCGGCCGCGCCCCGGCTTAATTGCTTCGTCATACTGAATAGTTTGCGCTCGTAAGCGAATAGACGGCGCGTGCAAAAGCGCACACATTCTTACAAATGAGATAGTCGGCAATGTCGCGCTGATGTCTTCACGCAACGATTGATGGAAATAGGATTCGTCCGATTGACGCATCAGCTCCATCCAACACGAATGCGGGCCGTATGCAGCCCACGCCGGCCGCCGATCTGCTATCGTCACCGGTATTCTTCCGAAGCGGGTGACGATAATGGATCTCGGGCTGAAAGAAAAAGTGGTGCTGATCACGGGCGGCAGCAAGGGGATCGGTTTTGCGTGCGCCCGGGCTTTTGCGCAGGAAGGCGCGAAGGTCGCCATCGTCTCGCGCGACCCCGCCAATCTGGCGCGCGCCTACGAGCAGCTAAAGCAGGAAGGCTTGCACGTGCATCGCACGCGCGCCGATCTGCACGAGCCGCACAGCGCCGCGGACATCGTCGAGGAAGTCAGCACCGCCGTCGGCCCAATCGATGTGCTGATCAACTGCGCGGGCGCGGCGCGCCGCTACGATCCGGAAACGCTTGACGCCGAAGCGTTCCGGGCCACGATGGAAGCCAAATATTTCCCCTACATCTACCCGCAGCAGGAAGTGCTGCGCCGCATGGCCGAGCGCGCGAAAACGAGCAATGGCGGCGAGCCTGGCACGGTCGTGAACATCATCGGCATGGGCGGGAAGATGGCAAGCGATATTCATATCGCGGGCGGCGCCGCGAATGCCGCGCTGATGCTGGCCACGGTCGGCCTCGCCCATTACTACGCGCGCTACGGCATTCGTATCAACGCGATCAATCCGGGCTCGACGCTTACTGAGCGCGTCGAAGAAGCCGTCAGGCTCGAAGCCGTGCAGCAAGGCATTCAGAGCGCGGAAGCGCTGGCGCGCGGGCAGGCCAAGGTGCCGCTCGGACGTTACGCGAACCCGGAGGAAATCGCCGATGTCGCGCTGTTTCTGGCGAGCCGCCGGGCGAGCTATGTGACGGGCGCGATCGTCCCGATGGATGGAGGCAGCGCGCCGCTGATCTGAGCGGCGCGCCGTTCAAAGCGCTTTGAAGGACTGCGGCTGCCTGAGCGGCTGCGCTGCGGCTGCGAGAGCGGCAGCCGTGACCCTCCCGCGAATTACAAGAAGCGGTGGCCGAGCCACCACGCGGCGGCCGCCAGTGCAGCGGATGCCGGGATGGTCAGAATCCATGCCCAGACGATGTTGCCCGCCACACCCCAGCGCACCGCGCTCAGTTTCTGCGTCGCGCCCACACCGACAATCGCGCCCGTGATGGTATGCGTGGTGGATACCGGAATGCCGAGGAAAGAGGCCGTGAACAGCGTGATCGCCCCGCCCGACTCCGCGCAAAACCCGCCGACCGGCTTCAGCTTGGTGATTTTCTGCCCCATCGTGCGGACGATTCGCCAGCCGCCGAACAAGGTGCCGAAACCCATCGACAGATAGCAGCCGCCGATCACCCACAGCGGCGGTGCATCGGCGATGGACGACGCATAGCCCGTGGCGATCAGCAGCATCCAGATAATGCCGATGGTTTTCTGCGCGTCGTTGCCGCCGTGGCCGAGGCTGTACAAGCCGGCGGACAGCAGCTGCAAACGCCGGAAACGCCGGTCGACCTTGCTGGGCGGCGTGCGGAAATAGATCCACGACACCGCCAGCATGAAAAACGACCCCAGCACGAAGCCCAGCAGCGGCGAGACGAAAATGAACGTGACTGTTTTCATGAGCCCGTCGAAATTGAGCGAGCCCCAGCCGGACTTGGCGAGCGCCGAGCCCACGAGCCCGCCGATCAGCGCATGCGACGAACTCGACGGGATGCCGTAATGCCACGTGATGACGTTCCAGCCGATCGCGCCCACCAACGCGCCAAAAATCACGTAATGATCGACGATGGCTGGATCGATCGTGCCCTTGCCGACCGTGGTGGCCACTTTCAGGTGGAACACGAAATACGCGATCACGTTGAACGCGGCGGCGAACGCCACCGCTTGCTGCGGCTTCAGCACGCCGGTCGACACGACCGTGGCGATCGAGTTGGCCGCGTCGTGAAAGCCGTTCATGAAGTCGAAAACGAGCGCGACCGCGACGAGGCCGGCAACGACCCAGATAGCGAGTTGTATCGATTGCATTATGCGTTTTCCAGCACGATGCCTTCGATGATGTTCGCGACGTCCTCGCACTTGTCCGTGATCGTTTCGAGCAATTCGTAAATGGCTTTCAGCTTGATCAGCGTCTTGACGTTGTCTTCTTCGCGGAAGAGTTTCGACATGGCCGCGCGCAGCACGCGGTCGGCTTCCGATTCCAGACGGTCGATTTCCTCGCACGCCCTGAGAATCTGGCTGGCCTGCTTCATATCCGACAGGAGGCTGACCGCGAACTGCACGCGTTCGCACGTGGCCGTGCAAATGTGCGCGAGCTGGCTCGCCTCGGAGGTGACGGACTGGACGTCGTAAAGGGAAATGGCAGTGGCGACGTCCTCCATCAGGTCGAGGATGTCGTCCATCGTGGTGATCAGCTTGTGGATCTCATCGCGGTCGAGCGGCGTGATGAAAGTCTTGTGCAGCAGGTCGATGGTTTCGTGCGTGAGCTTGTCGGCAGCCTTTTCGGCTTTCTGCACGTTTTGCTTGTGGGTCTCGGCGTCTTGCAGATTGTCGATCAACAACTCGAGTTCGCGGCTTGCCGAGATGATGCACTGTGCGTGCGCATTGAAATTATCAAAGAACTTGCCCTCGGTGGGCATGAATCGACCGAACATTGGGATCCCGAAAATTGGTCACATTATGGCTGACATAAAACTGCAATATTGTACCGTCGCGGGATCAATGCCGCACTTTGCAAAGCGCCGTTACAACAGCGGAATTGCCATGGCGCCGCTTATGCGCTGATTCGAGCTGATTCGCCTTCGCTTTCGTTAGTCGCTGTAAAAATTCTGCGCGCCGGCAAAGTTGTCGAACTTCGTGAATTGGCCATGGAACGTGAGGCGAACTGGTCCGATCGGGCCATTTCGCTGCTTGCCGATAATGATTTCCGCGGTGCCTTTATCCGGGCTGTCCGGGTTATACACTTCGTCGCGGTAGATAAACAGGATCACGTCCGCGTCCTGTTCGATAGCGCCGGATTCGCGCAAGTCCGACATGATCGGGCGTTTGTTCGGACGCTGTTCCAGACCACGGTTGAGCTGGGACAAAGCGATGACGGGCACGTCCAGTTCCTTGGCGAGACTCTTCAGCGAACGCGAGATTTCGGAGATTTCGGTCGCGCGGTTTTCCCCCGACGACGACCCGCTCATCAGCTGGAGATAGTCGATAATGATCAGCCCCAGCTTGCCGCACTGACGCGACAACCGCCGCGCGCGCGAACGAAGTTCCATCGGGTTCAGACCACCGGTTTCGTCGATGAAAATCTGTGCCTCGCTCATTTTCTGCACCGCGTGCGTGAGCTTCGGCCAGTCTTCGTCGGTCAGACGGCCCGTACGCATGCGGTGCTGGTCCAGTCGGCCGACCGAGCCGAGCATACGCATGGTGAGCTGCGAACCCGGCATTTCCATTGAGAACACCGCGACCGGCAAGCCGTACTCGACCGCCACGTATTCGCCGATGTTCATCGAAAACGCCGTTTTACCCATCGACGGGCGGCCGGCGACAATGATCAGTTCGCCGCCGTGCATGCCCGAGGTCATGCGGTCCAGGTCGACAAAACCCGTCGGCGTGCCGGTGACGTCGCTCGGATTGGCGGTGTGATACAGCGTGTCGATCCGCTCGACCACCTCGGTCAGAAGCGGCCCGATTTCCAGAAAGCCTTGCGTGCCGCGCGCGCCGTCTTCGGCGATCGAAAACACCTTCGACTCCGCCTCATCCAGCAATTGCCGCACTTCCTTGCCCTGCGGGTTGAACGCGTCGGCCGAGATTTCATCGGCGACGGACACCAGCCGGCGCAGCACCGCGCGGTCGCGCACGATTTCGGCGTAGCGGCGAATATTGGCGGCGCTCGGCGTGTTCTGCGCGAGCGCGTTCAGATAGGCGAGACCGCCCACCTCTTCCGCCTTGCCGGAGGTGCCGAGCGCTTCATAAACGGTGATGACGTCGGCCGGACGCGTGGCCGCGATCAGCTTGCCGATGTGCTCGAAAATGATGCGGTGATCGTAGCGGTAGAAATCGCTTTGCGAGAGGAAGTCGGCGATGCGGTCCCATGCCGCGTTGTCCAGCAACAAGCCGCCCAGCACCGATTGTTCGGCCTCGATCGAATGCGGCGGGACTTTCAGCGACTCGAGCTGGGGATCTTTGGACGGTGCGTTCATGGAGAGGAATTATCGTGGAAATCAGGCGACCGCGGCCAGCGGGCGAGCCAAAAAATAACCGGCACAAAAAAAGCAGGGGCCGGTTGCCCGGCCCCTGCCTCTAGCCAGCAACCGCCTGGCCGATACATCTGATGCTGCCCGGCTTAAACGTGCTCGCCGATCACAGCCACCGTCACGTCGACAACCACGTCGGTGTGCAGCGAAACCTGAATCGGGTGCTCGCCAACGGTCTTCAGCGGGCCTTCCGGCAGACGCACTTGCGCCTTTTCCACTGCGAAGCCTTGCTTGCCCAGCGCTTCAGCGATGTCCGCGTTCGTCACCGAGCCGAACAGACGGCCGTCCACACCGGCCTTCTGGCCGATCTGAACCGTCGAGCCCGCCAGCTTTTCGCCTTGAGCCTGAGCGGCAGTCAGCTTTTCAGCGGCGATCTTTTCGAGTTCGGCGCGGCGCACTTCGAATTCGGCGAGCGCTTCCTTCGTTGCACGGCGAGCTTGCTTGTTCGGGATCAGGAAGTTACGTGCGTAGCCGTCCTTGACCTTCACGATATCGCCCAGGTTGCCCAGATTGACGACTTTTTCCAGAAGAATGATTTGCATTCGGATGCTCCTTATCGCGTCGTCGGGTTAGGCCTTGTGCTGGTCGGTGTACGGCACGAGCGCGAGGAAACGTGCGCGCTTGATTGCCGTGTCCAGCTGGCGTTGATAGTGCGACTTCGTACCCGTGAGACGCGCCGGCGTGATCTTGCCGTTTTCGCCGATGAAGTCCTTCAGCGTATCGAGGTCCTTGTAGTCGATGTACTCGACGCCAGCGGCCGTGAAACGGCAGAACTTCTTGCGCTTGAAGAGCGGATTTTGTTGCTGACGACGCTTGTCGAATTTCTTACCAGTCGGGCGGGGCATGTTCAGTCCTTTCCAATGTCCTGCAATGCTGTGATGTGAAATACCAGAGTTCTCGCGTTGCGGTGCTTTTTCGCCAGGAAGCCTGTGAAGAGCGTTTCGACGCCCATCGGACAGCTTTCCAGCTTACCGCTCGCCTCGCCTGCGGCCACCGCCTGCATGGTCAGTTCGACTTGCCGGACAATGCCGGCCTCGACGACTTCCGTGCGATGCTGCAACGTGCAACCTGCTATCGGAACGCCGGCGGGTGTGTACCGTACCGGTTCGCGTTCGACGACGCTGGCCGTGAGTTGCAGCCGGTTCATGAAGCCTTTGACGAGGGTGACGCTTGATCTGGTAGCTTAAATAGTGTGTCTTAAGCCTGCGCTTCGGACGGTTGCGTAGCAGCCGACTTCTTGGCTTCTTCGCGCTGCACTTCCTTCATCATCGGCGACGGGCCGGTTTCGGCCTTCTTCATCTTGACGATGAGGTGACGCAGAACGGCGTCGTTGAACTTGAACGCGTGTTCCAGTTCGTCGAGCGTGGTCTGGTCGCATTCGATGTTCATGCAGACGTAGTGAGCCTTCGCGAGTTTCTCGATCATGTAGGCCAGTTGGCGACGGCCCCAGTCTTCGATACGGTGGATCTGGCCGCCGTGCGAGGTGATCGTGGACTTGTAACGCTCGATCATGGCGGGCACTTGCTCGCTTTGATCCGGGTGCACGATAAATACGATTTCGTAATGACGCATATTCACTCCTTGTGCTGACTTATGGATTAAAGCCACCCGGGCGTCGGAACCGGTGTGGCAAGTGAGAAGCCGAAGATTGTAGCCCGGTTGGGGCCGAGTTGCAAGGCTTTGCATGATCCGGCCACGCAATTCAGGCGTGTTTTCAACGGCTTAGCCTTGTCCTTCGCGCATAGGGACACGGCATCCGGCACGCTCAGCCGCCCTCCGTGCGCTCGCTGCCGCCTTGCAGACGTGCCTTCAGCGCCGCTTCGAGTCCGCTCAGCGCGTCGGGCGCGGCGTCCGTGACCGCCCACCACGTCATGCCTTCGGCGTTCCAGTGCGCGATCGAAAAGCCTTCCTGGGCCTGCCTCGCGGGCGCCCCGACGTCCGCGCCTGCCGTCTGCGGAAACACGTACACGTCGATCACATGTTTGCGATAGCGGTACACCAGGACGGCGACCCGCCGGTGCGCGAGGTAGTCGAGCCGCCCGCCTTGCAGCGCGAAGCCGCTCGCCGCCAGATCCTCGACGGGCGGCGAATAGTCCAGCCGGCCGTTGAACCACGGCTTCACGGTATGCCGGTCCGTCGAAATGACGTCGATGTCGCGCCCCGACACCTGCGCCCTTACGTGGCTCGACACGAGTTCGTCCGCGAAAGGCGCGAACTCGGCGGGACGGCGCAGGTTCAGCGTGAGCGTCACGCCGATCGCGCACACCGCGATCACCAGCGCCGCGAGCCAGCCCGACGCGAGGGGCCCGGCCGGGCCGCCCGTCGCGAGCGGGCGGCCAAAACCGCCAAAGCCGCCTTGGCCGCCCTGGCTGGCGCGTCCGCCAAACCACCGGTCGAACCAGCCCGATGCCCGTCCCGACGACGGACGGCGCTCGCGCGCCGGCTCCCCGCCGGCAGCCGCCTGCGGCGCCTGCTGCGTTTGCATCTCCGACGACGCGCTCGCGCCGCCGGCCAGCACGCTCTCTGTATCGGGCAAACCCGCCACGATCCGCGCCCGCAACGCCTGTGACGCGCGATGGTAAGGCGCCGCGCGCAGCGCGCCGCTCATCGCCCGAAGGTTTTCGCTTTCGCGCCGACAGGCCTCGCAGCTCTCGATATGCTGCTGCACGCGCCGCGCCTCGGGCGCGGGCAATTCGTGATCGGCGTTCGCATCGAGGAGCGGCCGCGCTTCGTTACAGTCCATCTGGCGTCTCCTGTGCGTTGCCGGCGGACGCGCCGCCGGGTGGCTTGAGCGGCCGGGCTTTGGTCACGCTGTTGGCCACGGCCCGAAGAGGCGTCACCGAGGCCGTCGGCGTCGCGGACGGCTCCGCCAGCAGCGCAGCGAGCCGCCGCCGCCCTCTCGCGAGCCGCGACATCACCGTGCCGATCGGCACATCGGCCACCTGCGCGATCTCGCGATAACCCATCTCTTCGAGTTCGCGCAAGATCAGCACCTCGCGATACTCGACCGGCAGCAGCGCGAGCGCCTCGTGCACGCGCTTCGTGTCCTCGTCGCGGATCAGAAGCGCCTGCGGATCGGCGCCGCCCGCGCTCCAGCCTTCGAACGTGGCATCGTCCATCGTGTCGTCGAACTCGACCGTTTCGTGCGACGACGCGCGCCGCCGCCATTCCGTGTACCACGTGCGGCGCACGATCGCGAGCAGCCATGGGCGCGCCGAGTCACCGCGAAACGTGTCGAAAAAGCGGAACGCGCGCATGAAGGCTTCCTGCACGACGTCGTCGGCATCGTGCGGATTGCCGCACAGCCAGCGCGCGAGGTTGTACGCCGCGTCGAGATGCGGCAGCGCGAGCTGCTGGAAACGGCGGCTTCGCGCGGCATCGGTCTCGCCGTTCGTGCAAGCGGCGTGTGAATCGGTCTGGACCACCTCGGGCCCTCCAGGGCATGTCGGCTACGCTGTGCGGTTCGTCGTGACGCTTCACACCGCATAACCGGCCATCCGCCGAGTTTATTCCCGCCGCCGCGCGCGCATCACAAAACAATCGCGAAAAGAGCCGACGGCGCGACGCTAATACGTCGGCCGGTTCCAGTAATCCTCGCTCGCGTAGATCTCTTTCAGATAGTCGATGAAGTACCGCACCTTGGCCGGCACATAGCGCTGCTGCGGATAGACCGCAAGAATGTCGTAGTCGGGCAGCGCGAATTCGTCGAGCACGGTTTCGAGTTCACCGCGCGCGAGTTGCTGCTGGATTTCCCACGTGGAGCGCCAGCCGAGCCCGAGCCCTTCCGACACCCAGCGGTGCAGCAGCTCGCCGTCGTTGCAATCGAGCGTGCCGCCCACCCGCACCGTGGCGAGCTTGCCGTTGCGGCGAAAATACCAGCCACGGTTTTGCCCGCCTTGCAGGTTGAACGCGAGGCAATTGTGCTGCGGCAGGTCTTCGAGCGTTTTCGGCTTGCCGTGCTGGCGGAAATAATCGGGCGTGCCGCACACCACGCGCCGATTCGAGGCCAGTTTCACGGCGACGAAGTTCGGATCGACCGCGCCGCCGATGCGAATCGATAAGTCATAGCCCTCGCGCACCAGGTCCACCACGCGGTCGGTCAGGTTGAAGGACACCTGCAATTCCGGCTTGTCGGCGAGAAAAGCCGGTGCGAGCGGCGCGACGTGCTTGCGCCCGAACGCGGCCGGCGCCGACACGATCAGATGACCGTTCACCGCGCGCCGTCCGGCGCTCAGTTCGTTCTCCGCCTGATCCCATTCGGTCAACAGCCCGCGGCAGCGTTCGAGAAACGCGGCGCCGTCTTCGCTGACGACAAGCCGACGCGTCGAGCGATACATCAGTTTCACGCCGAGGCGCTTTTCGAGCGCGTCGATGCGGCGCCCGAGGATCACCGGCGACACGCCCTCCTCCAGCGCGGCCGCCGCGAGGCTGCCCGCGTCCGCGACGCGCACAAAGGTTTCAATCTGCTTGAAGCGATCCATGTCCTGTCTCCCCACGGTTCCTGCCGGCACGACTGCACACGCGCGCGCCATTCCATACTTTTTGTTTCGAAATAAGCGACGCCGACTGATCTTATCAAACCTTTAGGTCGAGCCTAAAGTGCGTTCAAGAGCTTCGTTAGCCCATTCCCCAAGACATTCAGGAGACATTCATGGCCAAGATGAGAGCCGTCGACGCCGCCGTGCTGGTGCTCGAAAAAGAAGGTATCGACACGGCGTTCGGCGTGCCGGGCGCCGCGATCAACCCGTTCTACTCGGCCATGCGAAAGGCAGGCAACATCAGCCACGTGCTGGCGCGTCACGTCGAGGGCGCCTCGCACATGGCCGAAGGCTACACGCGCGCGCAACCTGGCAATATCGGCGTGTGCATCGGCACGTCCGGGCCTGCGGGCACCGACATGATCACCGGTTTGTACTCCGCCCAGGCCGACTCGATTCCTATTCTCGCGATCACGGGCCAGGCGCCGCGCGCGCGTCTGTACAAGGAAGATTTCCAGGCCGTCGATATCGAATCGATCGCCAAGCCCGTCACCAAGTGGGCCGTGACCGTGCGCGAGCCGGCGCTCGTGCCGCGCGTGTTCCAGCAGGCGTTTCACCTGATGCGCTCGGGCCGCCCCGGTCCGGTGCTGGTGGACTTGCCGATCGACGTGCAACTCGCCGAAATCGAATTCGACATCGACACGTACGAGCCGCTGCCGGTCTACAAGCCGAAGGCGACGCGCAAGCAGATCGAAGCCGCCCTCGCCTTGCTGAACGAGTCGGAGAAGCCGCTCATCGTCTCGGGCGGCGGCGTGCTGAACGCGGCCGCTGAAGATCTGCTCGTCACGTTCGCCGAAATCGTCGGCGTGCCGGTGATCCCGACGCTCATGTCGTGGGGCGCGATTCCCGACGACCATCCGCTGATGGCAGGCATGGTCGGTCTGCAAACCTCGCACCGCTACGGCAATGCGACGATGCTCGCGTCCGACTTCGTGCTCGGCATCGGCAACCGCTGGGCGAACCGCCACACGGGCAGTGTCGAGGTCTACACGAAGGGCCGCAAGTTCGTGCACGTGGACATCGAGCCGACGCAAATCGGCCGCGTGTTCGGCCCGGACCTCGGCATCGTATCGGACGCGAAGGCCGCGCTCGAACTGTTCGTCGAAGTCGCGAACGAATGGAAGGCCGCGGGCAAGCTGAAAGACCGCGGCGCATGGGTCGCCGACTGCCAGGAGCGCAAGCGCACGATGCATCGCAAGACGCACTTCGACAATGTGCCGATGAAGCCGCAGCGCGTCTACGAAGAGATGAACCAGGTGTTCGGCCGCGACACGTGCTACGTGAGCACGATCGGTCTGTCGCAGATCGCCGGCGCGCAATTCCTGCATGTGTACAAGGCGCGCAACTGGATCAACTGCGGCCAGGCGGGCCCGCTCGGCTGGACGATTCCCGCGGCGCTCGGCGTGCGCGCTGCCGATCCGCAACGGCCGATCGTCGCGCTCTCCGGCGATTACGACTTCCAGTTCATGATCGAAGAACTCGCGGCGGGTGCGCAGTTCAAGCTGCCGTACGTGCATGTGGTCGTGAACAACTCGTACCTGGGTCTCATCCGCCAGGCACAGCGCGCCTTCGACATGGACTTCTGCGTGCAGCTCGGCTTCGAGAACATCAACTCGCCGCAAACCAACGGCTACGGCGTGGACCACGTCGCGGTGGCCGAGGGTCTCGGCTGCAAGGCGATTCGCGTCTTCAGGCCGGAAGAGCTTAAGCCCGCGCTTGAAAAGGCCCAGTCGATGCTCTCCGAGTTCAACGTGCCGGTGATCGTCGAAGTGATTCTGGAGCGCGTGACCAATATTTCGATGGGCACGGAAATCGACGCGATCAACGAGTTCGAGGAACTGGCCGCGAAGCGCGAGGACGCGCCGACCGCCATCAGCATGCTCGACTGATCCGACGACTTTTATCAAGTGAGCGCGATTGGCACGGCAGCGTGCCGGCCGCCTCACGAAGCCATTCCACTGACCGACCAAAGAGACCTGACGCACCATGCCGAAATTTGCAGCGAATCTCACGATGCTCTTCAACGAAGTCCCGTTCCTCGACCGCTTCGCGGCGGCGGCGGACGCGGGCTTTCACGCCGTCGAATTCCTGTTTCCATATCCGTATGCCATCGCCGAATTGAGCGAGCGTTTGAAGCAAAGCCGCCTGAAGCTGGTGCTGCACAACCTGCCCGCGGGCAACTGGGAGGCCGGCGAGCGCGGCATCGCGTGTTTGCCGGATCGCGTGAGCGAGTTCCAGGAAGGCGTGGGCCGCGCGCTCGAATACGCGAGCGCGCTGAAAGTGCCGCAACTCAATTGCCTCGTCGGCATTCCGACGGCGGGCGTGGACGCGGACAAGGCGCGCGCGACCCTTGTCGATAACCTGCGTTTTGCGGCGGGTGAACTGAAGAAGGCCAGCATCAGACTGCTCGTCGAGCCGTGCAATTCCTACGACATTCCGGGCTTCGCGTTGAACCGTTCGAGCGAAGGCCTCGACGTGATTCGCGCAGTGGACTCGGACAACCTGTTCCTGCAATACGACATCTATCACATGCAACGGATGGAAGGCGAACTCGCGGCGACGATCAAAAAGAATCTGCCGCACATCGCGCATATCCAGCTCGCCGACAATCCGGGCCGCAATGAACCTGGCACCGGCGAAATCAATTACCCGTTCCTGTTCGAGCTGCTCGATTCGATCGGCTACGACGGCTGGGTCGGCTGCGAGTACAAGCCGCGCACAACCACCACGGCGGGCCTCGGCTGGGTGCAGAGCGTAGCGGGACAAACACGCGGCGCCGCGCACGCCGCAGCTTGAAAGACGCAGCCACGAGAGCGGCACAGCAATGTGCCGCACGAAGCACATCACGCTCGAAGCACGTCCCGCTCGGGACGGCACACAACACTGGAGAGTCAGACACATGGCAAAGATCGGTTTCATCGGCCTCGGCATCATGGGCGCCCATATGGCGCGCAACCTCATCAAGGGCGGTCACACGCTGTTCGTGAACGGTGCCTATCCGGTGCCGGAAGATCTCAGCAAGAGCACGAACGTGGTGGCGAATTCGACCGCCGTCGCGCAGGCCGCCGACATCGTCATCATCATGGTGCCCGACACGCCTGACGTGGCCAACGTTCTGTTCGCCGACGACGGCGTCGCCGCCGGCCTGACGGCGGGCAAGCTCGTCATCGACATGAGTTCGATCTCGCCGCTCGACACGCAGGCGTTCGCGAAGAAGATCAATGCACTCGGCGTCGAGTATCTCGACGCGCCGGTGTCGGGCGGCGAAGTCGGCGCGCGCGAAGCATCGTTGACGATCATGGTGGGCGGCCCGGAAAAAGCCTTTGCGCTGGCCAAGCCGCTCTTCGATCTGATGGGCAAGAACATCTCGCTGATCGGCGACAACGGCGCGGGTCAGACCTGCAAGGTCGCGAACCAGATCATCGTCGCGCTGAACATCGAAGCGGTGGCCGAAGCGCTGCTCTTCGCGTCGCGCTCGGGTGCCGATCCGGAGCGAGTGCGAAAGGCGCTGATGGGCGGCTTCGCGTCGTCGCGCATTCTCGAAGTGCATGGCGAGCGCATGACGAAGCGCACGTTCAATCCGGGCTTCCGCATCGAGCTGCATCAGAAGGATCTGAACCTCGCACTCGACGGCGCGCGCAAGCTCGGCATCGCGCTGCCGCACACGGCGAGCGCGCAGCAACTGTTCAGCGTGTGCGCGGCGAACGGCGGCAAGGCATGGGACCACTCGGCGATGGTGCGCGCGCTCGAAATCATGGCGAATTACGAAGTCGCGCAAGCGCCGGATAGCGAAGCGAAGGCCGCCTGATCGCGTGCCGCCTGCACTGAATCAACGCCGAATGGCGCAGTAATACCGATTGCCGCGCGGGTTGCATCGACAACTGCACGGCAGTCGCACGTGGGGCGCCCGCTGCTTCGCGCGGCATCGCGAGGCAACGGGCAAATCGCGCCGCTCTGGGCTGAGAGCGGCAAAGTGGGGTCCGCAGCGGCACCCGGCTACGCCGGGGAAGCCTTGGTCGGTCAGACGTCGTCGTCGGGTGTCCGGCTGTCGGATTTCATTGCGTTTTTTTGCCGTTTTTTTGCCGTCCTTTCCGGCCTTTTATCCCGCCTTTTTTCCCGCCAGCTCACTCTTCGCTCTGCGCGCCGCGGCTCATCATGCATGCCGCCGGCTTGCACGTCCGCTTGCATTTGCTTGCAACTCCGCGCCCTTTGCCGCACCTTTCTTGACACATCGTCGCTGGCATTTCTCCTACACTCGTGAGTCTGGTTGCACGCGTTCGAACGCACACGCCGCGTCTTCGTGACACACATGTGACGCGGCTTCGCAACCAGTGCTTAACCCTTACGCAAAGCCTGCCTGCGTACCAACATGAGGAGTGTGATCGATGGGTATTCTCAGTTTCATCAAGGAAGCCGGCGAAAAGCTGTTCAGCGCCGCCTCCACGCCGGCCGAGGCCGCGCCCGCCGCACCCGACCTTGACGCGCTGAACAAAACCGCGGGCGACGCGATCGCCACTTACATCCGCAGCCAGGGTCTGGACGCGGCCAACCTGCAAGTCACGTACGACGGCACGAGCCACGCAGTGACCGTCTCGGGCGAAGCCGCGGACCAGCCGACCAAGGACAAGATTCTGGTGGCCGCCGGCAATGTGCAGAACGTCGACAAGGTCGACGACCAGTTGACCGTCACCACGCCCGCCGCGTCGCCCACGCAGTTTCATACGGTCGTGCCGGGCGACAATCTGTGGAAGATCGCGGAGAAGTATTACGGCAGCGGCGCGAAGAACGACGTGATCTTCCAGGCCAACACGCCGATGCTGAAAAGCCCGGACAAGATCTATCCAGGCCAGGTGCTGGTGATTCCGGCTGAGCAGTAATCAATGCGCGTGCTCGCATCGCGCGAACACGGCACAGCGGTCAACGCAAAACGCGGCGCTCGAGCAACCTGCTCCTGCGCCGCGTTTTCATTCAACGTGTTGAATGCGTTTAACGTTCAGTTGCGTCAATACGTATCGAAAGTTTTTTGCAGCGCAACCGGACCTGCGACGCCCGCGGCCAGCGCGAGCATCAACAGCACGCGTGCTTTGTACGGATTCAGCGAGCCCGCGCTGACAAAGCCGAGCGCATCGTCGGCGGCCGCGCCGTTGCGCATCACATGCCCCGAACCTACGCGCGACGAGCGCACCACCGCCACGCCCTGCGCAGCGGCGTCGGCAAGCGGCTGCACGAGCGACGCGTGAATCGAACCATTGCCCGTGCCGGCCACAACGATACCGCGCACGCCGGCGCTCACGAGTGCATCGACGGCAAGGCGCGACACGCCCGCGTAGCTCAACACGACTTCCACCTGCGGCCAGTCGGCGCCGATTACAAACTCGGTCGCGAACGTGTGCGGACGCACCACGCCGCGCTGCAACTCGACGCGCCCGTCCTGCACCCAGCCCAGCGCGCCGATCTCCGGCGAGACAAACGCATCGACGGCATACGTGCTCGTCTTGACCACGTCGCGCGCGCTGTGAATCTTGTTGTTGAACGCGACCAGCACGCCCTGCCCGCGCGCGCCCGGATTCGCCGCCACCGTCACGGCGTTCAGCAGATTGAGCGGACCGTCGGCGGACAACGCGGACGCGGGCCGCATCGCGGCGGTCAACACCACCGGCTTGTCGGACTTGATCGTCAGATGCAGCAAATAAGCGGTTTCTTCGAGCGTGTCGGTGCCGTGCGTGACCACCACGCCGTCGATGTCGTCGGCGGCCACCAGCGCGTTGATGCGTTGCGCGAGCGTGGTCCACAGCGGCATCGCCATGTCCTTGCTGTCGACGCTCGCAATCTGCTCCGGCGCGATGCGCGCCACCGCGGACAAGGCCGGCACGGCGGCCAGCAATTGATCGACGCCCACCACGCCGGCCTGGTAGCCGGCCGTGTTGGTGGCGTCAGCGGCAGCGCCAGCAATCGTGCCGCCGGTGGCGAGCACGGCGATGCGCGGCAGCGGCGCCGCCGCCGTCGTGGAAGAAGAGGAAGTCGGTGTATTCATGGCGGCGATTGTAAGCGATGATGCGCCGCCGCCGCGCCCGCTCAAACCCTGAGCGACACCCCGCTCCGGCGCAAGCCGGTCATCAAACCAATCTTCAGGCCGCCTCGCGCAACTGCGCGGCGATTTGCGCTTCGGTCAGTTGCGGCGCGAACATCTCGATCAGCCGGTACGCATATGCGCGCAGGAACGCGCCCTTGCGCAAGCCGACGCGCGTCGTGCTCGCTTCGAACAGATGCTGCGTATCGAGCGCGACGAGTTCGCTGTCGCGCTTCGGATCGTAGGCCATGGCCGCGACCACGCCGATGCCCATCCCGAGTTCGACGTAGGTCTTGATCACGTCGGCGTCGATCGCCGTCAACACCACGTCGGGCAGCGCGCCCGCTTTCGCGAACGCCTGGTCGATATGCGAGCGGCCGGTGAAATCCTGGTCATACGTGACGATCGGAAATTCGGCGATCTCGTCGAGCGTCAGATTCGGCCGGCCCACCAGCGGATGATCCTTCGGCACGACCACGACGTGATGCCACGAATAGCACGGAAACGTGACGATATCCGGGAACCGGTCGAGCGCCTCGGTGGAAATGCCGATATCCGCCTCGCCGTTGATGATCATCTGCGCGATCTGCTGCGGACTGCCCTGCCGCAGCGCGAGATGCACCTTCGGGAAAACCTCGGTGAACTGGCGCACCACCTTCGGCAGCGCGTAACGCGCCTGCGTGTGCGTGGTCGCGACAACCAGATGGCCGCTGTCCTGATCCGCGTATTGACGCGCGACGCGACGCAGATTCTCGGCATCGAGCAACATGCGCTCGATCAGCTGATGCACTGCCTTGCCCGGCTCGGTGAGGCCCGTGAGCCGCTTGCCGCGCCGAATGAAAATGTCGACGCCGAGTTCGTCCTCCAGATCCTTGATCTGTTTGGACACGCCCGACTGCGACGTGTACAGCACGTTCGCCACTTCGGTCAGATTCATGTTCTGACGCACGGCCTCGCGCACAAAGCGCAATTGCTGGAAATTCATCTTGAAGTGTCCGGTAAAGCGAAAGTTGAGTGATTGCAGTTCAGTCGCCGCTCACGGCGCGGGAAAAACGCGCAACGCGCGCGGCACGGCAGTCACGCCGTCGCCGACCGCCAGTTGCAGATCGCGCCATGCGTCGCGATCGAGTTCGGCTTCGAGCAGGTTGCCTTCGCGGCTTGCAAGCTCGACCCGCACCGAGCCGCCCAGTGTCACGACGCGCCGCACGTCCACCAGAATGCCCTTGCGATGTCCCGCCGACTTCGGATGCAACTGCAGGTCGTGCGGGCGCACATAGGCGAAGGCCGGGCCGCTGAAATCGCTGCTGATCGCGACCGGCAACGCCGCGCCGTCCACCACGAAACCGCTCGCGTCGACCTTCCCGTGCAGACGGTTCGCCGCGCCGAGAAACTCATAGACGAACGAAGTTTGCGGATGGTCGTACACGTCCTGCGGACTGCCGACCTGCTCCACGTGCCCGCGATTCAACACGACGATGCGGTCCGCCACTTCGAGCGCCTCTTCCTGATCGTGCGTGACGAAAATCGTCGAGATGTGCAGATCGTCGTGCAGACGCCGCAGCCAGCCGCGCAGTTCCTTGCGCACTTTCGCATCGAGCGCGCCGAACGGTTCGTCGAGCAGGAGCACTTTGGGCTCGACGGCGAGCGCGCGGGCCAGCGCGATACGCTGCCGCTGGCCGCCCGAGAGTTCCGACGGATAGCGTTGCGCGAGCCAGTCGAGTTGCACGAGCTTGAGCAGTTCATGCACCTTCGCGCGAATCACCGCCTCCGAGGGCCGCTCCTTGCGCGGCTTCACGCGCAGCCCGAACGCCACGTTCTCGAACACCGTCATGTGACGGAACAGCGCGTAATGCTGGAACACGAAGCCCACTTCGCGCTCGCGCGCGCCGACCGTCGCGACGTCCTGGCCTTGCAGCACGACCTGGCCGCCATCGGCAAATTCGAGGCCCGCGATCACGCGCAGCAGCGTGGTCTTGCCGCAACCCGACGGCCCGAGCAGCGCAACCAGTTCACCCGGCGGAAAGTCGAGCGAGACGTTATCGAGCGCGACGAAATCGCCAAAGCGCTTGTGCAGGTGACGGACGGTGATACCCATTACAGCTCTCCTTGCTTGAGCGGGTGTGGCTGCGGAGCGCGCGTGCCGGGCGACCGCGCGCCCGGCGTCGATGAAGACGGCAATGAAGACGGCAAAGCGCACGCCAATGCCAATGAAAGAGCCGAGGACAACGCGGCGGAGCCGGCCTGCGCGGGCACCGTGCCCGCGTCCGGGCGTTGCGCCGACCGTTGCGCCAACAGATGGCGCTCGGCCAGCAGTTTCAGCGCGAGCGTCACAAGCGCGAGCAAGGCCAGCACCGACGCCACGGCGAACGCCGCCGAGAAGTTGTATTCGTTGTAGAGAATTTCGACGTGCAGCGGCATCGTGTCGGTCTGTCCGCGAATATGGCCCGACACCACCGACACCGCGCCGAACTCGCCCATCGCGCGCGCATTGCACAAGATCACGCCGTACAGCAGACCCCATTTCACATTGGGCAGCGTGACGCGGCGGAAAATCTGCCAGCCCGACGCGCCGAGCACATGCGCGGCTTCTTCCTCGTCGTTGCCTTGTGCCTGCATCAGCGGAATCAGCTCGCGCGCGACGAACGGGAACGTGACGAAGATCGTTGCGAGCACGATGCCCGGCACAGCGAAAATGATCTGCACGTCATGGGCTTGCAGCCACGGACCGAACCATCCCTGCGCGCCGAACATCAGCACGTAGATGAGACCGGAGATCACCGGCGACACCGAGAACGGCAGATCGATCAGCGTGGTCAAGAGTGCCTTGCCGCGAAACTCGAACTTCGCGATGCACCATGACGCCGCAAGGCCGAAGACGAGATTCAGCGGCACCGCGATCGCGGCGGTGATCGCGGTCAGCTTGATGGCCGCGAGTGCGTCCGGATCGGCGAGCGATTCCAGATAGAACCCGAGGCCCTTGCTCAACGCCTGATAAAACACCGCGACGAGCGGCACGACCAGAAACAGCGCGAGAAACAGCAGCGCGACGCCGGTCAGCAGCCAGCGCACCGTCGGCGGTTCGCTCACCGGATCAGGCCGCCGCGTCACGCCCCGCGGCGCGTGCGTGGACGGGTCACGCGCGGGGTGTGGCGCGGCGTGCGCTTGCGCGCTATCGGCGTTATCGGTTGCTTGACGGTTCATTGAACACCTCCGCGGACGTTCGCGACGTTCGCGACGTTCGCGACGCTAGCCGCAGCCGGTGCGGCTCTCGCGCCATCGCGGCTCGTGCGGCGCTGCAAATACCACTGCAGCGTGTTGATGAGAAGCAGCATCAGGAACGACACGACGAGCATCACGACAGCGAGCGCGGTCGCGCCCGCGTAATCGTATTGTTCGAGCTTCGTGATGATGAGAAGCGACGTGATCTCCGACTTCATCGGCACATTGCCCGCGATGAAAATCACCGAGCCGTATTCGCCGAGCGCCCGCGCGAACGCGAGCGCGAAGCCCGTCAGAAGAGCCGGCAGGACCGCCGGCAAGACCACGCGGCGAAACGTGAGCCAGCGCGATGCGCCGAGGCACGCGGCGGCTTCTTCCTGTTCGCGCTCGAACTCTTCGAGCACCGGCTGCACCGTGCGCACGACGAACGGCAACCCGATGAACGTCAGCGCGACCAGCACGCCCACCGGCGTGAACGCGATCTTCAGACCGAGCGGTTCGAGGAACTGCCCGATCCAGCCGTTGCCCGCATACACGGCGGCGAGCGAAATGCCGGCCACCGAAGTTGGCAGCGCAAACGGCAGATCGACCACGGCGTCGACGATGCGCTTGAACGGAAACGTGTAGCGCACCAGCACCCACGCGACCAGAAAGCCGAACAGCGCGTTGATCGATGCGCCGCCGAGCGCGGCAAAGAACGTCAGCCGATAGGATGCGAGCACGCGCGGCGAGCTGACCGCGCGCACGAACTGACTCCAGTCGAGCGTCGCGGTCTTCAGAAAGGTCGCGGCGAGCGGAATCAGCACCACGAGGCTCAGATAAGCCACCGTGATCCCGAGAGTCAGGCCAAAACCGGGCAATGCGCTCGGCTTTCGGAAGATGAACGTCGTCATGCTGGTTGCTCTTTCAGGTTGATGCTTGTGTTGCTGGCGGCGTCGCGGGCGGTTAGAAGCGCGCCGGCGGCGCGCTCCGGAGTGACGCGCCGTGGCGCGCAGTCATGCGATGCCATCTCAATGCCGTGCCATGCCGCGCCCGCTGTGCGGGCAGCCGGCCGTGTTACTGCGGCTGGTAGATCGAATCGAACACGCCGCCGTCCGCGAAATGAGTTTTCTGCGCGTGGGTCCAGCCGCCGAAGGAGTCGTCGACGGTGTAGAGCTTCAGCTTCGGAAACTTCGCGGTCAGATCGGCCGGCACCTTGTTCGAACGCGGACGGTAGAAGTTCTTCGCCGCGATGGCCTGACCTTCCTCGCTATACAGAAAGTTCAGATACGCTTCGGCCAGCTTGCGCGTGCCGTGCCTGTCGACGACCTTGTCCACCACCGCGACCGGCGGCTCGGCAAGAATGCTCACCGAAGGAACCACGATTTCGAACTTGTCCGGACCGAATTCGTTGATCGACAGGAACGCTTCGTTTTCCCACGCGATCAGCACATCGCCGATGCCGCGCTGCACGAAGCTGGTGGTCGCGCCGCGCGCGCCCGAGTCCAGCACGCCGGCATTCTTGTAGAGCCTCGCGACGAAATCTCTCGCTTTCTGATCGTTGCCGCCCGGCTGATGCGCGGCATACGCCCAGGCGGCGAGGTAATTCCAGCGCGCGCCGCCCGAGGTCTTCGGATTCGGCGTCACGATCGACACGCCCGGCTTGGTCAGATCGTCCCAGTCCTTGATGTGCTTCGGGTTGCCCTTGCGCACCAGAAACACGATAGTCGACGTGTACGGCGCCGCGTTGTCCGGCAGGCGCTTCTGCCAGTTTTTGTCGATCAGGCCTTTGTTCGCGAGCGCGTCGATGTCGTAGGCCAGCGCGAGCGTCACGACGTCGGCCTGCAGGCCGTCGAGCACCGAGCGCGCCTGGGCGCCGGAGCCCCCGTGCGACTGCCTGAACGTGATGGTTTCGCCCGTTTTCGCTTTCCATTCCTTGCCGAAGGCCTGATTCACGTCCTGGTAGAGTTCGCGCGTCGGATCGTACGAAACGTTGAGCAGCGTCGAGTCCGCCGCCTGCGCCTGGCTGATCGCGCCGAGCGCGGCTGCCGCGCCGAAGACGAGCGCCACGATGAATTTTCGGGTCTGGCCTGCGCGCGCCGTATGCGCCGCATGTCGATGGTTCATGCCTGGTTCTCCGCGTATTGGTCCGCTAAAACAGCGAGTGGTGTTGTTCTGCGTCGGATTCACGTGCACATGAGCGGCGACTGAAGGCCAGTCTATCGAAGGGCTTTCATCATTAAAAATAATGTTTCTTCATTTTTTAATACGCAAAAGTGGTAATGACAGCCAGATAAGGCGTTGCGGCCCAAAAAGGGATGTTGCGACGTCGATTTGCGGCGTTGCGGCGTAGCCGATCGCGTCGAAGTTAAAGTAAAGCTTGAATTGCGCCGGATACTGTATAAAAATACAGTCACCTGTTCATACATACAGTGGCGCCATGACCAAACTCACCGCACGACAGCAGCAGGTTTTCGATCTGATCCGCCGGGCCATCGAGCGCACCGGCTTTCCGCCCACCCGTGCGGAGATCGCCGCCGAACTGGGTTTCAGCTCGGCCAACTCGGCTGAAGAGCATCTGCGGGCGCTCGCCCGCAAGGGCGTGATCGAACTTGCGGCGGGCGCTTCGCGCGGCATTCGGCTGCTGCCGGGCCCGGACGACGTGCCGCATCAGTTCACGCTACCGCACGCCAGCATCATGCAACTGTCGCTGCCGCTCGTCGGCCGGGTGGCGGCAGGCAGCCCGATCCTCGCGCAGGAACATATCGCGCAGCACTATGCGTGCGATCCGGCGCTCTTCTCCAGCAAGCCCGATTACCTGCTGAAGGTCCGCGGCCTGTCCATGCGCGACGCGGGCATTTTCGACGGCGACCTGCTCGCCGTGCAAAAGCGAAGCGAGGCCAAAGATGGCCAGATCATCATCGCGCGGCTCGGCGACGACGTCACGGTCAAGCGCCTGAAGCGCCGGCCCAACGGCATTGAGCTGATCGCGGAGAACCCCGACTACGAGAACATCTTTGTCGAGACCGGTAGTGCGGACTTCGCGCTGGAGGGCATCGCTGTCGGATTAATTCGCCCGGGCGAATTCTGATTACGCCCGTTGCGCCCGGCTCGCTCGCCCACGCGCTCCTTGCGCAGCGCTCATTGCTCAGAGCCCCTTGCTCATTACTTATTACCGGGGCTCGTAGCCTGAGCTGAAGCTGCCTAAACATTGAATCGCCCGGAGAGACTTATGGAACGCCTTGCCCGTCTGTTGCCTTTTCGCCAGTTCGGCCGTCTGCGCCATTTGCGCAAGCTCGTGTCTTGCTCACTGACCGAAGCATCCACGGCCAGCACTGCGTCGCTGTTCGACTCGCCCGGGAGCGACTCGGGGCTGCCTTCGTCGTTGCCGGCCTTCGCACGCGTGTCGCTGAATTCGGGACTCAATACCGCCGAGCCGGCACGTCGCGCACCGGTGCGGGTCTATCACGGCCCGTCGCGCCTGATCATGGTCGGCACCATGGATGCCGTGTGCCGCATGATCGATCGCTGCATCGCCGAGGAAACCAATATTCACGGCGCCGTGTTCGAATCGTGATGTGTTCGAGGCGCGCGGGATCGTTTCGGCATGACCGCGGTCCACGTTAGATCACATCTAATGGAGAGTTCCGCCCGATGGCCGTTTCAACCCGCACCAAGCGCGGCGCCCGTCCGCTTATCGTCACCCTGATCGTTATCGTGATGATTGCCGCGTTGGGCTTTGCTTATGCATCGCCGTATATCGCGCTCAACAATCTGAAGCGCGCCGCCGACGCGCGCGACGCGCAAACCGTGAATCAATATGTCGATTTCCCCGCGTTGCGCGAGAGCCTCAAGCAGCAGGTTACGGATTTGCTGACGCGCCGGCTGGGAACGCACGCAAACGGCAATCCGTTGGCGGCGATCGGCGCGATGATCGGCGTCGCGTTGATTGGTCCACTGGTCGACGCGTATGCGACTCCCGACGGTGTCGCCGCGTTGCTGAACGGCATGCCGCCGCGCGGCGAGCCGGGAGAGCGGCCACCCGCGCCGGCCGCCGCTGATAATCCGTCAGCCGCTGCGAACGAATCCGCTTCCGCGGCGCCGGGTGCGGATAACCACGCGGATAACAGCTCGGGTAGCAACTTGGGTAGCAACTCGAATAACAACGCCACCCGCAGCGCCACGCCGCCGCAGCCGCCGCAAACCACAGCCGGATATCGCGGGCTCAACGAGTTCGCCGTGACCTATCAGCATGGCGTCGGCGACACGCGCTACTCCGCGATCTTCCTGCGCGAAGGTCTCTTCACGTGGAAGCTGGCCGCGGTCAACCTCAACGAGTAAGCCGAGGCGCGGCCTGATCGCTCAAGCCGCTTCTTGCTGTTGCTCCTGCGCGGACGAACACGCCACCAGAATGCTGCACGACACGCGGTCGAGCAGCGGCGTATTGCCCGCGCCCATCCACCATCGCGACAAGCCGGTGCGGCAACGGTGGCCGACCACCACGAGGTCGACGTGCAACTCATTAGCCAGATTGGCGATTTCGTCGATCGGATGGCCAAACGCAAAGTGGCCTTGCGCCTTCACGCCCCGCTCGGTCAGCCAGTCGACGCCTTCCTGCAGAATGTCCCGCGCGGTCTTCTCGAAGCTGCCGCACGCGACGTCGGTCAGCAGACCCGCGCTTTGCGCAATGCTGGAGCGCATGTCCACCACCGAGAGCAAATGGGTTTCCGCCTGGAGGTCCAGCGCGAGATCGGCGCCGCAACGCAGCGCTTTGCGGCCTTCACGCGAGCCGTCGTAGCACAGCAGGATTTTCTGGTAGCTCGCCATCGTTTTCTCCATTTCCGCAAAAGCGCGGTCTGAATCCATCATGGTGCGCCGCAATTCAGCTTGCAAGGGATGGAAAACGCTAAGTGCACAACCTGTTTGCCCCAGCCTTGTGCATAGGACGCTTGCGCCTGGCGAGCCGGGTTTGCGGCGCTCATGCGGCGGTGCAAGAACCGGCCGGCAGACGCGCGGCGCGGCCCGACAGTTCGCAGCCGATAGCCTAGAATGAGCAGCCTTCCCGGCCATTCGTGCGCTTTGAGAGGAGCTTCGATTCAATCCATGCCGCAGCCCGCCATCGAATTCCATCAGGTTGAAAAAAGTTACGGCGAGAAGAAGGTGATCGACGGACTGTCGTTTCATGTCGACGCCGGCGAGTGCTTCGGCCTGCTCGGACCCAACGGTGCGGGCAAGACCACGACATTGCGCATGCTGCTGGGCATCGCCGCACCGGACGCCGGCGCGATCCATCTGTGCGGCGAGCCGATTCCCGGGCGGGCACGCATTGCGCGTGCCCGCGTCGGCGTGGTGCCGCAGTTCGACAACCTCGATCCCGATTTCACGGTGCGCGAGAACCTGCTCGTGTTCGGCCGCTACTTCGGCCTGAGCGCCGCGCAATGCCGCGCGATGGTGCCCTCGCTGCTCGAATTCGCGCGACTCGAAAGCAAGGCGGACGCGCGCGTGAGCGAACTCTCTGGCGGCATGAAGCGGCGCCTCACGCTCGCGCGGGCGCTCGTCAACGATCCGGACGTGCTGATCATGGACGAGCCCACCACCGGCCTCGACCCGCAGGCGCGTCATCTGATCTGGGAGCGGCTGCGCTCGCTGCTCGCGCGCGGCAAGACGATTCTGCTGACCACGCATTTCATGGAAGAAGCCGAGCGGCTGTGCGACCGGCTGTGCGTGATCGAAGAAGGACGCAAAATCGCGGAAGGCGCGCCGCGCGAGCTGATCGAGTCGGAGATCGGCTGTGACGTGATCGAGATTTTCGGCCCCGACCCGCTCGCCTTACGCGACGAACTCGCGCCGCTCGCGCTGCGAACCGAGATCAGTGGTGAGACACTCTTCTGTTATGTGAACGACGCCCAGCCGGTGCATGCGCGCTTGAAGCAACGCGCGGATCTGCGCTATCTGCATCGCCCGGCGAATCTCGAAGATGTGTTCCTGCGGCTGACGGGCCGCGAGATGCAAGACTGAAGACGCAGGACTCACTTCGACTTCGAGCCCATCGTACGAAACACACACGAAATACGCACGAAATACGCACGAGAAACGCCATGGATGCACGCACCTACCGAAGCCGCGACGTTTCGCCCTCGCTGCAAGCGCCTCGCGCCGCCTTGCCCGCCAACGCGGTCAACTGGATCGCGGTGTGGCGCCGCAACTACCTCGTGTGGAAGAAGCTCGCGCTCGCCTCGATGTTCGGCAATCTCGCCGATCCGATGATCTATCTGTTCGGTCTCGGCTTCGGCCTCGGACTGATGGTGGGCCGTGTGGACGGCGTCTCGTATATCGCCTTTCTCGCCGCGGGCACGGTCGCCTCCAGCGTGATGATGTCCGCGAGCTTCGAGTCGATGTATTCCGGCTTCTCGCGCATGCACGTGCAGCGCACGTGGGAAGCGATCATGCACACGCCGCTCACACTCGGCGACATCGTGCTCGGCGAAGTGATCTGGGCGGCCAGCAAGGCGGTGTTGTCGGGCGCGGCGATCATGCTGGTGGCCGGCGCGCTCGGCTATGGGAATTTTCCTTCGATGCTGCTCGCGTTGCCTGTCATCGTGTTGACCGGACTTGCGTTCGCGAGCGCAGCGATGATCGTGACGGCGCTCGCTCCGTCGTACGACTTTTTCATGTTCTATCAGACGCTGGTTCTGACGCCGATGCTCCTGCTGTCCGGCGTGTTTTTCCCGATATCCCAATTGCCGGCGGCCGCGCGCACAGCGGCTCAAGTACTGCCGTTGGCGCACGCGGTGGATCTGATCCGGGCGGCCATGCTCGCCCGCCCGCTCGACGATGCGCTGTGGCATGTCGCGGTGCTCGCGGCTTATGCGGTGGGTGGGTTTCTCGTATCGGCGGTGCTGTTCCGGCGCAGGATGATGAAGTAGCGGCGGGCCGAATGGTGCTGCATGGTGTGACGGGCAGATTGAATTTGACGACGGGCGCCGGCGTTTTACGCGTCGGCGCCCGCTAAAGAGCGACGGAGAATCAGTCCTCGTCGTCGGTCCACGGAATGTCGACGTCGGAGATGAATGCGACGGTCGCAAACGGACCGCCTTCCTGACGCCCGATCTTGCCGTCCGCGCGCTGCCATTCGACGCGGAACACGGTGCTCGGATCGTCGGCGATCAGACGCACGGTGCGGACTTCGTCGGGATCGGCGTCTTCGACGGGGCCATCCAGCGAAATCTGCAGTTCTTGCGGCCACAGGCCGTCAGCCGGATCGTAAATCTTGTCGCCGTCCGGAATCAGCGTGAACGCCTCCACGCCGATGGTTGCGGAGGCATCCACGATCATCTTGGCAAGCGCTCGCAGCAACGCGGTGGCCCGCGCCGAATTCGCCTGACGGATTGCCAGATCCCCGCGCGTCAGCGCCTGCTCAAGTTTTGGGTTTGTTTTTTGTTGCGCCATTCGATGTCCTGAGTCCTATCGCTGGGTTGTGAACAGCAGAGCGCATGCCGCGCCGCCGCTGCCGGTTTTCGGGCTGCATCCTACCATTCGCATACGCTGCGCTGCGCCGTGCGGCACAGCGCGAGCGCCAAAGCCCGGCCTGCTCACCACAGTTTAGGTCGTGATTCGCCGACAGCCAGGGACATTTGCCTTGCGTTGCGTGTCCCAACCGTCTGAACAGCCTCGATTTCCACTGCTGATTCAAGGCGCCGGATTGGGCTGCAACTGATGCAGCGCGTCGATTTCATCGAGCACTTCCTGCGAGAGCTTTACGTCGACGCTCGCAATGTTCTCCTTCAACTGATCGAGCGACGTCGCCCCGATCAGATTGCTCGTGACGAACGGCCGGCTATTGACGAAGGCGAGCGCGAACTGCGCGGGCGACATGTCATGGCGCTTCGCGAGTTCCACATAACGCGTGGTCGCCTCGACCGCCTGCGGCTTGCTGTAGCGCTGGAAGCGCTCGAAGAGCGAAATGCGCGCGCCCGCCGGACGCGCGCCACCTTCGTATTTGCCCGACAGCCAGCCGAAGGCCAGCGGCGAGTATGCGAGCAAGCCGATGTTGTCGCGATGCGCGTATTCCGACAGCCCGGCTTCGTAGGTGCGGTTCAACAGACTGTAGGGGTTCTGAATACTGACGATGCGCGGCAAGCCGAGCTTTTCCGACGCGCGCAAGAATTGCGCGACACCCCACGGCGTTTCGTTCGACACACCCACGTGGCGCACCTTGCCCGCCTTCACGAACTCGGCGAGCACGGTTAGGGTTTCCTCGATCGGCACCGTGTATTCGTCGTCGACCCACGGGTAGGCCGCGCGGCCGAACGTCATTGTGCTGCGATCCGGCCAGTGCAGCTGGTACAGATCGACATAGTCCGTTTGCAGACGCTTGAGGCTGTCGTTCAGCGCCTCGGTGAGATTCTTGCGGTCGAACTGATTGGTCTCGCCGCGAATATGACGCGGGTTGTGCGGCTGACGCGCGGGCCCGGCGATTTTCGTGGCGAGCACGATCTTCTCGCGCGCGCTGCGATGCTGCGCGAGCCACGTGCCGATGAAGCGCTCGGTCGAACCTTGCGTTTCGGCGCGCGGGGGCACCGGATACATTTCGGCCGTATCGATCAGGTTCACGCCACGATCGAGCGCGTAGTCGATCTGCGCGTGCGCATCCTGCTCGCTGTTCTGCTCGCCCCACGTCATGGTGCCGAGCCCGATCAGGCTGACCTGCACATCCGAATCGCCGAGTCTGCGGTATTCCATCGAACTTTGTCCTGTTGTTTGTATGAAGGTGAGCCGGTCACGTTACCATGCCCGCGCGATGCCTGCAGCGCGGCTAGAATGCCGTTCTGCCGGCCGTCGGCCACGTCGCCGCGACCCACATTTTTCTGCGTCGATCCATCACGATGAATCCAGAACACCTCGAACTGCTGGTCACGCGCGTGATGCCTTATGGCAAGTACAAAGGCCGCCTGATCGCCGACCTGCCTGGGCATTACCTCAACTGGTTCGCGAGCCAGGGCTTTCCGCCGGGCGAGATCGGGCGGCTCATCGCGTTGATGCACGAGATCGATCACAACGGGTTGTCGTCGTTAATCGAGCCTTTACGCCAGCGCGCGAGGCCGTAACGCAAGGACACAAATCCGGGTGAACTCCTTTGCACGCGATCTTTCTCATTCTTTATGCAGGGATGGGAGACGATCGTGAGCAGACTCTTTGCGTCGATGGCATTACTGGCCTTGGTGGCGGGCGTCAGCGGATGCGCGGTCGCGCCCGGCTATGACTACGGCTACGCACAACCCTACTATCAGCCCTATTACCCCGACTACGGCTACGCATACGGACCGCCGTATGCACCTGTCTACGGCACGATTGGCATCTGGGGCGGATCGTGCTGCTATTACCACGGCGGCGGCCACTGGCATGGCGGAGGCGGTTGGCATGGAGGCCACGGCGGCGGCCACGGCGGCGGTGGATGGCACGGCGGCGGATATGGGGGAAGCCACGGCGGTAGTTCGTGGAGCGGCGGCGGGCGCAGCCATTGAGAGCTAAACCAGAAGCCAAAACAAAAACGGCGTTGTGATTTCTCACAACGCCGTTTGCAAAACTGACTGCTGAATTCTTTGGGGTGGCTGATGGGGCTCGAACCCACGACAACAGGAATCACAATCCTGGACTCTACCAACTGAGCTACAGCCACCACTAAAATCTGCTTTGACTTGCCGGGATTTCCCTGAAACTGCCGGAAAACCTAGCTCGCCAACGAAGAAACGAGATTATACGAAGAGGAATCGCGTTTGCCTAGTCCTTTATTCAAAAATCTCGACGGGCTCACGCAGATGTTGTCGCGCCTCGCCAAAGATGGCGAGGTCGCGCGCGGCAAGACGCTTGCTGTCGGACAACACGCGCCGCCAGCCGCGCGCGCCCGCTTCGCCGCGATACAGACCCAGCGCATGCCGCGTGATCGCGCCGAGATAGGTGCCGCGCGCCATTTCAGCCGCGCAATACTCGATCAGCTTCGCTTCCACCTGCTCGCGCGTGAGCGGCGCTTCTGTCGAGCCGTAGAAGCGTGCATCGACGTCGGCCAGCAGATACGGGTTGTGATACGCCTCTCGCCCGAGCATGACGCCGTCGACGTGCTGAAGATGCGTTTCCACTTCGTCAAGCGTCTTGATCCCGCCGTTGATGATGATTTCCAGATGCGGGAAATCGCGCTTCAAGCGGTACGCGTAGTCGTACTTGAGCGGCGGAATCTCGCGGTTCTCTTTCGGGCTCAGACCTTTGAGGATCGCGTTGCGCGCATGCACGACAAAAACGGTGCAGCCGGCGTCGGCGATCGTGCCGACGAAATCGCGCACGAAGCTGTAGTCTTCGACCGCGTCCACGCCGATGCGGTGCTTCACCGTCACCGGCACCGAGACCACGTCGCGCATCGCCTTGACGCAGTCGGCGACCAATTGCGGCTCGTTCATCAGACACGCGCCGAACGCGCCGCGCTGCACGCGCTCCGACGGGCAGCCGCAATTCAGATTGATTTCGTCGTAGCCCCATTGCTCGCCGAGTTTCGCGGCACGCGCAAGATCGTCGGGCTCGCTGCCGCCGAGTTGCAGCGCGACTGGCGCCTCTTCAGGCGTAAACGCCAGATGACGCGGCACATCGCCATGCAGCAGCGCTCCGGTCGTCACCATTTCCGTGTAAAGCCACGTATGGCGCGAAATCATGCGATGAAGCGAGCGGCAGTGACGATCGGTCCAGTCCATCATGGGCGCGACGGAAATACGGCGCGGACTGGGAGTGTGAGGTGAAGACATGAGGCGGCCAACGGCTTGAATCGAAACCGCAATTTTACCGCAACGCGGTAAATTGCCGGGCCGTATCGAATGGTCCCCCACCGCGGTTCAGAACGCGTGTTGCCACTCAGGACAGCGGGGCATCGTCGGCGACGCTCGGGCACGGCCAAGCAAGCCTTTTGCGTCCAAACGACCCGCCCCTTGCCCTTCAAAGCCCTTCTCACACGTGGGTCTTTTCCCGCCGAAAACCCTTGCCAAGCGGGGCCAGACCACCGCTCACGCCCGCCCCGCCTAGTGCTTGCCGATTATTTCAGCAGTGAAAACAGTAATTTCAAATTATCGGCACAAAGTTTCGATAGTAGGGGTATACACTGCCTTCCATCGACGTAGCAGATGCAGTTCACCCGCTCCTGCGACGCCACCCTGAACGAAATCGAAATATCACTGGAGGTACATCATGAAGACCAAATTTATCGCCGCTTTGCTCGTTGCCGTGTCCGCCTCGATCGCTGCGCCTGCTTTTGCAAGCGGCTATGGCCCGGCACCGTTCTATCGTCCGGCAGTCGGCGCACCGGCTTCGCAGCAAGGCCAGAGCGCGCAGACCGTGGCGGCCGAACGCGCCAACGCCGACTCGAACGCATACGGCGGCGTGACCAACGTGTCGTCGCAATCGGGTACGCGTGAGCCGGTTTCGGGCCCGCAGTCGGTTTTCTTCGGCCACTAAGCATTCGCCGTCGAGCGTGCCGCTTTGCTGCGGCACGTGAACTGGGCGCCGCGCATCGGATGTCGATGCCGGCGCCCAGTTGCGTTTACCGGCAGAATCGCGCCCGATGCGCTCGCCCTCTTACGCCGGCTGCCTTTCTTCCGGCGCTTTGCAGAAAGCGGAGCCGGTTGCCGAATGGATCGGCGACGTCCAGCACTTTTCCCCACGGCCGTGCCTCGGCGCCCGGCTTCGCGTACTTGCAGTCTTTCGCAGGCAACTCGCGATGCACTACGACGACGCCCTGCATCCGCACGAAAATCGTCGCGCCGGGCGCGGCATCGCCGTGATGCTCGCTCAGATGCAAGACAAGATCGGAGCGCCGCACTTGCGCATACAGCGGGAAAGTTATCGCCGAAACGGTGTTCCCAATCCACGGTAAAGCCGAGAAAACCCACGTAAAACTCGTGGGTTTTTTCTTCGCAGAAGATACGGATGATGAGTACGGCAGGCGCGAAATGGATAGCGGCCGCCACAGAGCAATGGCATGCGCCGGCTGGCTCAAGTGGCGGGACCCGCGTCGATCAGATCGCGCGCGGCGCGAAAACCGGCCTCGGCGGCGGCATGCTCGGTGGACCAGAGGGTATCGATATGCACGAGCCGCCAATCGACCACCACCGCCTCGTCCCGCAGCACGCGAAAATGCGCCTTGACGCCGGTGAGCACCTGTTCGACCGCGACCTCGATGTCGTAGTCCTGATAGCGCTCCTGATAATCCCCCATGTCGAGGCCCTTCGGCTTCATGTTCGATCTCCTCGCTGGATAGATGCGTCTCGCCATGATCGGCTCGACGTGCACGCGCAATACCCGCGCGACACCGCCAGCGCCGACAGAGATCCACGCTGCTTCGTCTCGCGCGCGTCCAACCCGCGCACCGGCGCACCTCAGCCGCACCTCAGCCGCACCTCAGCAACAATCGCCGGACAAATACTGTCTGCCGTTGCAGGTGATTTCGATCTCGTCGCCGCTTGCTTCGGCGACGAGCCCGCACGCCAGCAATTCGGCGGTCACGGACTGAGGGAATGTCGGCGGCGCCTGACCGACGCCCACTTCGTTCAGGCGCCGCAACGCTTCGACCGCTTCGGGACTCAATGACTTCGACATGGCCGTCTCCGTCGAGATGACTGAATTTATCCTAGCAAGTTTAGCGGGCAGTTGCAGGTAGGGTCGCGCCTAACGAGCCGATCGAGCCTCATGCGCTAACGGGCATAACGCTTGTAACGCGTGTAACGAACCACGGCAAACCCGCAGAACCATGCGGCACGTGAATTTTCCTTGCACCGCCGGGTCTACCCGGCAAGCCTGACACGGCCGAACCGGCAGCATGGACGCAAAGGAGAAGGACATGAAACGAAGCACTCTTGCAGCGCTGACAGCAGGCGCCGCGCTCGCGGCGGCAGGCGCGAGCGGCACCGCGTGGGCGCAAACCGGCGCCGCAGCGCCGTCGCATAAAGCGGCGCCGCGCGCGAAACACGCGGCGCAAACCGATGCCGCCGCGTCGATGGTGAAACCGCCCGAGGCGGGCTCGGGCTCGACCGGATCGGACAATCCGGACAACATGCCGATCAAGCGTCCGCGCAAGCCGCCCAACGACAGGATGATGCACGCGCCGCCCGCGAGCAGCGCGAACGCAAAATAGCGTGGGCCGTCCACGGGTTAAAGACGCTACAGCCCCTACAGCCGCGCGATCGAAACCTCAGTCGACTTGACCAGCGCGACGACCTCCGAGCCGATCTGGAGGTCGAGTTCGTCGATGGAACGCGTCGTGATCACCGAAGTGACGACGCCGAACGGCGTATCGACATCGACTTCGGACACAACCGGGCCCCGGATAATTTCCTTGACCTTGCCTTTGAACTGATTGCGTACGTTGATGGCGGAAATGCTCATGGCGAATGGCTCCAGAAAAGCGATTGAAAACAGTCAGTCAAGGAATGTCAGACCGCCCAGCGGACATCCGTGGGCTGGGTGAAGCGGCCTTCGCCGCGGGCGCGATACATGCGTTCGGAGAACGCGGCGTCGTTCGGCGCATGCTTCAGCACGCGCTGCAACACATGTTCTTCGAGCGCCGCAAATCCCGCCGACGCCCGCGCGCGCGGACGTTCGAGCAGCACCGGCTGATCGAGCGCGATGCGCCCTTCCTCGATCAGCAGAATCCGGTCGCCGAGCGCCACCGCCTCGTGCACGTCATGCGTGACGAGCAGCGCGGTGAACCGATGCTCGCGCCACAAGCGCGCGATCAGCGCGTGCATTTCGATGCGCGTCAACGCGTCGAGCGCGCCGAGCGGCTCGTCGAGCAGCAGCAATTGCGGCCGATGCACAAGCGCCCGCGCGAGCGCCACGCGCTGACGCTGACCGCCCGAGAGTTGCGCGGGCCAGTCGTTGGCGCGTTCTAGCAAGCCGACTTCGGCAAGCACCGCGCGCGCATCGTCACGCGCGCTGCGCGGCAAGCCGAGCATCACGTTTTGCAGCACGTTCTTCCACGGCAACAGACGCGCGTCCTGGAACATGATGCGCGTGTCGGGCGGCCGGCCGTCTTCGGCGCGCTTTTCGAGCACGCCCGCGCTGGCCTTCTCCAGGCCCGCGACGAGCCGCAGCAACGTCGATTTGCCGCAGCCGCTGCGTCCCACAATCGCGACGAAGCCGCCGCGCTCGATCGACAGATCGAAGCCCGTCAGCACCTTGCGTTCGCCATATTGTTTGCCGATACCGCGTAGTTCGACGGCATAGTCGGCGGCGTCGGCGGCGGCACGCCCGGCATCGCGTGAAGCCGCCCCTTCGCGCGCGAGCGCCGCGCCCCGCGCATCGCCATGCCCGGATTCGGCGGCCACGTTCGCGCGATGATCCGCGATGCGCAGTTGCGCCAGTTCCGCTTCCAGATCGCTGCCCGCGATCCCCCCGAACGACGCCAGGAATGTCGTTGCGCTCATGCTTTATCTCCTCGTTGATAGGCCGGATGCCAACGCAGCGACGCGCGCTCAAGGCTTTTCGCGAGCACGTCGGCGATCTTGCCGAGCGCCGCGTACAGCAGAATGCCGACCACGACGACATCGGTTTGCAGGAATTCCCGCGCGTTCATCGTCATGTAGCCGATGCCCGATTGCGCGGAAATCGTCTCCGCGACGATCAGCGTCACCCACATCAAGCCGAACGCGAAGCGCACGCCGACGAGAATCGACGGCAACGCGCCCGGCAGAATCACGTGGCGGTACAGTTGAAACCCCTTCACGCCGTAACTGCGCGCCATTTCGATCAGAGTCGAATCCACCGCGCGAATGCCGTGATACGTGTTCACGTAGATCGGGAAAAACACGCCGAGCGCGACCAGAAATACCTTCGCTTGCTCCTCGATGCCGAACCACAGAATCACGAGCGGGATCATCGCGAGCGCCGGAATGTTGCGGATCATCTGCAACGTCGAATCGAGCGCGATTTCGATCGGCCTGAAGAAACCCGTCGCGAGCCCGAGCACAAGGCCGATGCCGCCGCCAAACGCGAAACCGGAGACCGCGCGCCACGTGCTGACCTTCACGTCCGCCCACATTTCGCCGGACTGGATCAGCGACCATGCGGCCTTCACCACCGCGAGCGGTTCGGGCAGCACGCGCGTCGAGAGCACGCCGCTGCGCGCGGCGAATTCCCACGCGAGCAGAATCAGAAACGGCGCGGCCCACGGCGCGAGCGCCGCGCCGGCGCGGCGCAACCATGCGGACCGCGCGGACCACGCTGAAGCGGACAGAAGAACGGAACCGGACACGGAGCCGGCAGCGGCGCTTGCACGCGCGTCTTCATCGCGCTCCGCACGGACAGTGGATTGAGCCATGACAACTTTCCTCATTGCATACCGAAGATGACGTGACGAAATGGCGTGGCGGCGCGAAGCGCGCTCAACTCGCGCTCGCCGCTTTCGGCAAATAGCTGTTGCCGACGATTTCGCCGAATGGTCCCGACAGCGGTCCATTCGAGGTCTTGCCGCGGCGGTTCGGCAGCAGCGGAAACACGAGTTCTGCGAAGCGATACGACTCTTCCAGATGCGGATAGCCAGACAGAATGAACGTCTCGATGCCAAGCCCGGCGTATTCCTTCATGCGCGCCGCGACCTGCCCGGGATTGCCGACGAGCGCCGTGCCCGCGCCGCCTCGCACGAGACCCACGCCGGCCCACACATTCGGATAGATTTCCAGTTCGGCGCGGCCGCCGCGCTTGCCGCCGTGCAGCGCGGCCATGCGTCGCTGGCCTTCGGAATCCATCTTCGAAAACGACGCCTGGGCACGCGCAATGGTCGCGTCGTCGAGCTTGCTGATCAGCGTGTCGGCAGCGGCCCACGCTTCCTCTTCCGTCTCGCGCACGATCACATGCATGCGAATCCCGAAGCGGATCGTGCGACCATGCGCCGCGGCGCGCGCGCGAATGTCGGCGATCTTCCTCGCCACGGCCTCGGGCGGCTCGCCCCATGTGAGATATGTGTCGATGTGCTCGCCCGCCATGTCGTGCGCGGCCGTCGACGAACCGCCGAACCACAGCGGCGGATGCGGTTTTTGCACAGGCGGATACAAGGCCTTGCCGCCCTTCGATTGCAAATGCTTGCCGACGTGGTCGATCGCGCCGTTGGTATGCGCGGCCGTGAGCAGCTTGCGCCAGATGCGCAGGAAATCGTCGGTGATTTCATAGCGCGTGTCGTGATCGACGAACACGCCGTCGCCTTCCAGCTCGGCCGCGTCGCCGCCCGTCACGACATTGATCAGCAGACGCCCGCCGGACAGGCGGTCGAAAGTCGCGGCCATGCGCGCGGCGAGCCCCGGCGACGAAATGCCCGGACGGATCGCGACCAGGAACTTCAGGCGCTTCGTCGCGGCGATCAGGCTCGATGCGACTACCCACGCGTCCTCGCAGGAACGGCCGGTCGGCAGCAGCACGCCGTCGTAGCCGAGCGTATCGGCGGCGACGGCGATCTGCTGGAAGTAGTCGTAATCGGCGGCGCGCGCGCCTTGCGACGTACCGAGATAACGGCTGTCGCCATGAGTGGGAATAAACCAGAACACATTCATTTGCTGCTCCCCGCAAATTCAACTGGATTGGATCGGGACCGTGCAAGCCGCGCGGGCGCATGCACGCTCCGGGCGCGCGCATCCGGCCGGCTCATCATGCGTGAGCCGGCGATGCATCGCGAAAGGACGGAAGGTGGCGGTATCGACGCCAGGCGCGACGGCGGCAGGCGTCGTCTGCATGGAGAAGCAGTCTATGGATCGGGCTGTGGCTTTTGAACGATTTATTTGAGCTTAGGTTTTGCTCTTCCGTGATTAGCCTCGCGCTCAAGCCTATGAGCGCGACGCTTCAGGCATGCGGAAAAGCCGCTATCGCTGGATATAATGGCGCACGTTTCCAATAATCCGGCGCGAGGCCAGGCGACACATACGCCTGTTCCCTGGCGGTGCAATGCATGCAAAAATTCATCCTGCCGTTTGTCGCCGGTTTTCTGGCCTCCCTGTTCTTCCATGAATCGACGCTGGCGCTGCTGCACGCTGCCGGTGTCATCGATCAAAGCGGTTTTTCCACTGCGCCGTTTCTGCCGCTCGGGCTGCCCGAGTTCATTGCGAACGCAATCTGGAGCGCATTCTGGGCCGTGTTGATGGCGTGGCTGTTGCGCGTGTCGCCCGAACGGCGCGCGCCGTGGATGCCGGCCTTCGTGTTCGGCGGCATCGCGTTGACAGCGGCGGCGGTGTTCGTGGTCGATCCGCTGCGCGGCATCTGGCCGAGCGGCAACATGCTGCCGCGCCTCGCCATGGGTTTCGCGGCGAACGCCATGTGGGGCTGGGGCGCGCTTGTCTTCATGCGCGCCTTCATGGCCGCCGAAGACGGGGAATAAGCGCGCTTATCGGCTGGGATTTGCAGCGGCTGTGGCGGCGGCCGTAGCAGCGGGTGTGGAGCGCCCCTTAGGAGCGCCCCTAGGAGCGACCGTAGTGGCGTCCTTAGCAGCCGGCTGTAGCAGCGTCTTTAGGAGCCACCGTTAGCAGCGGCTGTAGCGGCGCCCTCAGCCGCGACTTTGCCTGCGGATCGAACCGCCTAGCCGCGCAGGTCGCGTAGCGGATGTTCGTTGTCCGGCCACGGGCTGTCGAACATCTTCGCGACCTCGGCGGCGTCCACGTCTTCAATGCGCGCAAAGCGCCAGCGCGGCGCATTGTCCTTGTCGATGATGCGCGCCCGAATGCCCTCCACCGCGTCGCCTTGCAGAAAGCTCGAGCGCGTGAGATCGAGATCGCCGCGCAACACGTCGGCCATCGCGCCTTCCGCGCGCGTCACCACTTCGAGCGAAACGGCCATGGAAAGCGGCGAGCGCTCGCGCAACACCGCAATGGCCCGCTCCGCCCAGTCGGCGTCGTCGCGCTCGCACTTCTCTTCGAGCGACGCGAGAATGCCCGGCACGTCGGGCGCCGCGAAATGCCGGTCGATCAATGCGCGCGAGCGCGCGAGCGACGAGTCGTCCGGTTCAGGCGCGACCTGATACGGGCGGCATTCGCGCTCGACGCACGCCACCACATCCGCGCCCCGCTCGAACGGCTCCGAGCGCAAGGTGTCGACGAGCGCCGGCAGCGCGGCGTCGTCCAGATAGACGTCGGCGAGGCCCGCGTAAAGCGCGTCCGCCGCGCCGATGGTTTCGCCCGTCACCGCCAGATAGCGGCCGATCGCGCCGGGCGTGCGGGCGAGAAACCAGCTCGCGCCGACATCGGGAAAGAGACCGATGCGCGTTTCGGGCATCGCCATTTTCGTGGACTGCGTGACGACGCGCAGGCCGCCGGTCCGATGCGCGCCCTGCGAAATACCCATGCCGCCGCCCATCACCACGCCGTTCGTCAGCGCGATGTACGGCTTCGGATAAGTGAAGATCGCGTGATTGAGCCGGTATTCCTCGATGAAAAACGTGTCGCGCGCTTCGTGCTCGCCGCGCCTCGCCGACTCGTACAGAAAGCGGATGTCGCCGCCCGCGCAGAACGCCCGCGGATGCTGGCTGCGCACCACGACCGCCAGCACGTCCGGGTTGTCGCGCCAGTCGTCGAGCGCGCGGTGCATGGCGCGGATCATGCGGGTGGACAGCGCGTTGAGCGCCTGCGGCCTGTCGAGTTCGATGAAACCGATGCGGTTGGCTACGTAAGTCGCAACTTCGTTGCTAGCGGCGGGCGAGACGTAAAGAGACATGGCAAACGACGCACGGCGGCGCGGAGTCAGGAGAACCCGAAAGTTATCATGGGGCCGCCACGTTGCCTGGCGGAAAGTGCCCACTCTTGAGCAGCACGGGCGTGCCGTTGCTGATCTGCAAGTGTTCGCGCGCAACGGCTTCGATGCGCGGACGCCCGGCGTCGAACGCGCGCATCCAGCCTTCGAGGTCTTCGGAGTCCGCGCCGAAGTGATCTTCGAGCGCCTCCACCGAAATCGCGCACGGCACCGGCGCACCGTCCACCAACGCGGAAAAGACCACCGTCAGATTGGCGTCGCGATAAGCTGGCGCGTCCGCGGGAAACCTGATTTCCATGCTCGCCTCATCGGAAATGTCCGGCAAAGAACCGGAGCCCGCGAGAACCGGCCGGCCCCGGACAAGCTGAATATGGTACTCGCGCGGGCGGACCACGGTCCACCCCGCCGCCGCCCGGGCTGTGGCGCCGGAGTCTGGACCGGCTGGCTCGCCGCGCTGTCCGGCGCGCTGTCCGCCGCCTTGTCCGCCTCCTTGCTTGCGACTTTCGTGGCGGCTTTGCTTGTCGCGTCCCATCGCGCGCGCCGTCATGACTTGCCTCCCAGCAAACGGTCCACATAATCGCGCGCGGCCTGTTCGACGAAAACCAGCGCCTCCTCCTCGCTGCCGAAGCGCTGTTGATCGCCGAGGTCCAGCAAGGTTTCCATGCGGTGCGGATCGTCGGGACCGAATTCGGCGAGGCTCACCGTGCCGACATAGGTGCCGCCCGCGCTGGGCGCGTCGGCTGCCGGCACGAGGCGCGCCGCGGCGCTGATGTAGTAGCCGCGATAAGGGCCGCTGACCCGTTCAGCCATGTTCGTTCTCCTCGTTGCAGTGATCAGGGTAAGGCGCGCGGCAATCCAATTAGTTCTGTGCGCTTCGAAGATCGTGGCCGTCGCGCGCCCGCCGTGCACTGCGTGTGCACTTGATTTGCACTTGATGGATTCATGCGGGTCGAACGGATTTATCGGCACGCTCCGTGCTACCACAGTGGCGCCATTTCGAGTCCAGCGAGCGCAATATGGGAAAATATTTTCTGCACGATCACGAACTGCCCGAGCCGGATGCGGCGAACACATGGTTTGCCTATGCCGAAAACCACGGCATCGACATTCCGAAAGCCATCAGCATCTGGGAAGACGCCGCCACTGAAAGCGGCACGGAAAGCCGCCGGCAGGTCGGCGCGGCGGGCATCACGATCGAAGCGCCCTGAACCCGCGCGCGGTGCCACGCCAGCAGCGCGCAGCCAAACTATCAAAGGAAACATCACGATGCATTTCATGACGCCACGGCTCCGCGCGGACCGCTCTCAACCCGGCCGCGCGCGGGCTTTGCTGCGCCGCGCGTCCGTTTTTGCCGCGTTGCCCGTCGCGGTCGTGCTCGGCGCGGGCCTCGGCGGTTGCGCATCGTCGAACACGACGTCGCTCATCAATCTGCCGAACGGCCAGACCGGCTTCGCGGTGAATTGCAGCGGCGCCGACGCCGGTTCGAGCTGGGCCTCGTGCTACGTGCAGGCAGGCAAGGCATGCGGCGCGACCGGCTATGACATCGTGTCGAAAGACAACGACGAAGGGGGCACCGCCGGCGGCAGCGTGACGAACGTCGTGTCGGCCAACGTCAAGAATCGCTCGATGATCGTGCGTTGCAAATAAGCGCCGGCAGGCCCCGGCGCGCGCGTCAATGCGCCTGCATCTTCGAAAACATGTTGAGTACGGCGACGCCGGCGACGATCAGTCCGAGCCCGATCACCGCGGGCACATCGGGCACCTGGCGGTACAACAGCACCGCCACCAGCGTGATCAGCACGATGCCGGCGCCCGACCATACCGCGTAGACGATGCCCACCGGAATGCTTCTGAGCGTGAGCGACAGGCAGTAGAACGCGACCCCGTAGCCGAGCACGACCACAGCCGAGGGCACGAGCCGCGAGAAGCCCTCCGACGCCCGCATCGCGGAGGTCGCAATCACTTCGGCCACGATGGCGATGCCGAGCAATGCATAAGGCGGCACCCGCATCGGCTCAGGCCTTTGCAAGCGCGAGCTTGCTGTAGTCGTGGCCGAGATGCGCGCAGAGCGCTTCCACCACGAACTCGTGATCGGCGCGCTGCGGCAGACCAGACACGGTAATCGAACCGATCACGCCCGCGCCCGCGACTGTCAACGGAAACGCGCCGCCGTGCGACGCGTATTCGGTGGCGGGCAGACCGTGCTTGTCGGCGAGCGTGCTGCCCGCCTGCTGCATCTTCAGGCCAATGGCGTACGAGCTGCGCCGGAAATGCGCGACCGTGTTGCCCTTGCGGCGCGCCCAGTCGACGTTGTCGGGCGTCGCGCCGCCGAGCAGGCTGAAGAACAGCGGTTGACCGAAAGTACGCACGTCGATGGCGGCCGCGATACCGCGCGCCTTCGCGACCTCGTGCAGATAGGCGCCGATTTGCCATGCGCGGTCAGCGTCGAATTGGGGAAACACGAGCGCGTGTTCCTGGGCGGCAATGACCTGCAGATCGTGAGCGATGTCCATGGAGTTCCGGGGCGAGTGGGAGTGCGAGCCGCGGGTCGTCGTGCGTTCGTCTTGCATGCGTGGTGCGTGCATGGCGAGCCTGACAGCGCGGCCGGGAGCTTCCGATTCTAGCGCAGCGCCCTCTTAAGGCCTTGCGCGATACGACAGCGTCTACACATCGCGCGACGCGGGCCGCTTGCGCCGTCACGAGCGGGCGTTTCAACGGGTTGTAGCCTTTTCTTAAAAGACTATTGCATCGGCTTTCAGTATGTTCTATAATCTTTTCTTCGACGGACGCGGGGTGGAGCAGTCTGGCAGCTCGTCGGGCTCATAACCCGAAGGTCGTAGGTTCAAATCCTACCCCCGCAACCAAGCGCTCAAACGTGCTGCAGGTTAAAGCGTCGGAAACAGCATTGAAGGCTTGCCCAACATCTGGCAGGCCTTTTTTGTTTGTGCTTTTACTTGGTGGTTTGTGTCACGCGATTATTCAGTCGCGCTTCCGTTTGTCTTCGCACACTCGCCTCCTCACGCTCGTCCCTCCCCACTCGAAAAATCGGCTGCAGCGGATCGATCCGCGAGCGGCGCGATTCAGAACGTCGCCAGCGCATTCGCACGCACCCGGCACAAGGCCCGCGCCGCCAACCATCCCATCGCCGTCCACGATAAATAAACCCCCGCCCCGGTGATAAACTCCTAGCACCCTTTCTCGCCCCCTTTCTATGAAATTCTGTTCTGTCTGCGGCCACGGGGTCAGCTTGAGCATTCCGCCGGGCGACAACCGCGAGCGCTTCGTATGCGGAAGTTGCGGCACGGTGCACTATCAGAATCCGCGCAACGTCGTCGGCACCGTCCCAGTGTGGGACGACAAGGTGCTGCTGTGCCGCCGCGCGATCGAACCGCGCTACGGCTACTGGACACTGCCTGCAGGCTTCATGGAAATGGGCGAGACGACAGCCGAGGCTGCTTCGCGCGAAACGCTGGAAGAAGCCGGTGCGCGCGTCGAGGTGCAGAACCTCTTTTCGCTGTTGAACGTGCCGCACGTGCATCAGGTGCATCTGTTCTATATGGCGCGCCTGCTCGATCTGGACATTGCCGCCGGCGAGGAAAGTCTCGAAGTGAAGCTTTTTGCGGAACACGACATTCCGTGGGACGAGATCGCCTTTCCCACCGTCGGACAAACGCTGCGCTTCTTTTTCGCCGACCGCGCGGCCGGCAGCTTCGGCCTGCATACCGGCGACATCTTCCGCTCGCTGCGCGAAGGCTGAGCGGCGCGCATGGTTCCCTGGCTCGGACCCGACGATCCGTTTCCGCCCGTCGAGCGTGCGCTCGGCGCGGCCAGCGGCGCGCCGGGTCTGCTCGCCGCGAGCGGGGATCTCCTGCCCTCACGGCTCATCGACGCCTATCGGCACGGCATTTTTCCATGGTATTCGGACGGCCAGCCGGTGCTGTGGTGGAGTCCCGATCCGCGCATGATCTTGCGGCCCGCCGAGTTCAAGGTGTCGCCCTCGCTGCGTAAAACGCTCAAGCGCGTGGTGCGCGACGACGCCTGGGAAATTCGCGTGGACCACGATTTCGCCGCGGTGATGCGCGCCTGCGCGGAAGCGCCGCGGCGCGGACAGCGCGGCACGTGGATCACCGCGGACGTCGTCGATGCGTACTCCGCGCTGCATCGCGCGGGCGACGCGCACAGCATCGAAACATGGTTCGAAGGCGAGCGCGTGGGCGGTTTGTACGGCGTGTCGTTCGGCAAGATGTTCTTCGGCGAATCCATGTTCGCGAACGTCACGGATGCCTCAAAAATGGCGCTGGCCGCGCTTGTCGGGCACTTGCGCCGTCACGAAATAGAAATGATAGACTGCCAGCAGAACACGTCGCATCTGGCGTCGCTCGGCGGTCGCGAGATAGCGCGCAAGGCGTTTATCGCGCATGTTCGCGCGTCGGTCGACGCACCGCGCATTGCGTGGCGCTTCGACAAGACCGTGTTGCTCGATATGCTCGCGCGAGCGGCGTAGGAAGAATCAGGCCGAATCCGGGTCCGCACGCTGCCTCATGCGGATCAAAAGCCGCAATGTCCTGTCGCAGCGCGCCGGGTTTGCATTACCAGAGACGCTTCGAGAGCTGCCAACGTGACTCACCCCAACGAGCTGCCTCTTTCCCCGCTTTCGGCGCTGCAATTTTATGCAACGGCGCCTTATCCTTGCAGTTATCTCGACGGGCGCATCGCGCGCTCGCAGGTCGCCACGCCCAGTCACCTCATCAATTCGGATGTCTACACGGATCTCGTCAAGGCCGGCTTCCGGCGTTCGGGCGTGTTCACCTACCGGCCGTATTGCGACGGTTGCCGCGCGTGCGTGCCGGTGCGCGTGCCGGTCGATCTGTTCGAGCCCAACCGCACGCAGCGTCGCGTGTGGAAAAAGCATGGCGAGATGATCGCCACGGTCGCGCCGCTTCATTACGACGAAGAGCACTACGCGCTCTACATGCGCTATCAGTCGGCGCGACACGCGGGCGGCGGCATGGACCGCGACAGCCGCGATCAATACGAGCAGTTCCTGCTGCAAAGCCGGATCAACTCGCGGCTGGTCGAATTCCGCGAGCCGCTGCCGGATCGACCCGATTCGCCCGGCCTGCTGCGCATGATCAGCATGATCGACATCCTCGGCGACGGGCTCTCGTCCGTGTACACGTTCTTCGAGCCCGGACTCGCGCATACGAGCTTCGGCACTTACAACATCTATTGGCAGATCGAGCAGGCGCGCAGCCTCAAGCTGCCGTACGTGTACCTCGGCTACTGGATCCGCGAGAGCCCGAAGATGGCCTACAAGGCCAATTTCAAGCCGCTCGAAGGCTTGATCGACGGCGTCTGGCGAGTGCTCGATCCCGCCGGCATCGATCTCGCGCCGATCGCCGTGGCGTTGCCCAGCAAGCGCGGGCCGCTCGTGCCGTGATCGCTCCGTGATCGCGCCATCCCGTCGCGTCGGCGACTCGCGGCGGCCGCACCCGCCGCGCGGTCTCCCTAAAGTTGCAAAGCCGGTAAAATAGCGGGTTCCCATTTTCCGGCCGTCCGGCTTCGTCCCGTGTTCAGTTCCCTCTATCCGCTTGTACGCGCCCAACTCTTTCGCATGGACGCGGAAGACGCTCATCACCTGACCTTGCGTGTGCTCGGCGCCGCCGGCCGCACCGGTCTCGCCGGCGCGCTCGCTCCGCGCGTGCCGGACGCGCCGCGCACGGTCATGGGGCTGACGTTCCGCAACCCGGTGGGACTCGCCGCGGGCCTCGACAAGGACGGCGCATGCATCGACGGTCTGGCCGCGCTCGGCTTCGGTTTCATCGAAGTGGGCACCGTCACGCCGCGTGCGCAGCCGGGCAATCCGCGGCCGCGCATGTTCCGCCTGCCGCAGGCGAACGCCGTGATCAACCGCATGGGCTTTAACAACGCGGGTGTCGATCAGTTCGTGAAGAACGTGCAGGCCGCGCGCTATCGCGGCGTGCTCGGCCTGAACATCGGCAAGAACGCCGACACGCCGATCGAGCGAGCCGCCGAAGACTACCTGTACTGCCTCGAACGCGTGTACCCGTTCGCGAGCTACGTGACGGTCAACATTTCGTCGCCGAATACGAAGAACCTGCGCCAGTTGCAAGGCGCGGGCGAACTCGACGCGCTCCTCGCGGCGCTGAAAGACAAGCAGCAGCGTCTTGCCGACATGCACGGCAAGCTCGTGCCCCTCGCGCTCAAGATCGCGCCCGATCTCGACGACGAGCAGATCAAGTCCATCGCCGATACATTGCTGCGCCATCGCTTCGAAGGCGTGATCGCAACCAATACCACGCTGTCGCGCACCGCCGTCGCGGGCATGCAATACGGCGACGAAGCCGGCGGCCTGTCGGGCAAGCCGGTGTTCGACGCGTCGAACGAAGTGATCCGCAAGCTGCGCGCCGAAGTCGGCGAGACGGTGCCGATCATCGGCGTGGGCGGAATTTTTTCCGGCGAGGACGCGAAAGCGAAGCTCGCCGCCGGCGCCTCGCTGGTTCAGCTTTATACCGGCTTCATCTATCGCGGCCCGGCGCTCGTCGGCGAGTGCGTGCAGGCGCTGCGGCAAGGTGCGCGCCGGTAATACAGGCATGAATAAAGGGTATTTAGCGTTCGCTGGGCCGCTTTGTTAAGCTCTCGTCCGCTGCAAGACCCTACGAACAAAAAAGGAACATGATGCACTTCGGGTTGTTGAAAAAAATCTTCGTCGCCGCTCTGATCGGCACTTCGTTCACCGCGGTCACGGCGCACGCCGACGACCTGCTGGACCAGGTCAAGCAGCGCGGCACGCTGCGCGTCGGCCTGGAAGGCACCTTCCCTCCGTTCAATTCGAAAGCGCCGTCGGGCGAGCTGGTCGGCTATGACGTCGACATCGCCAAAGCCGTGGCAGCGAAGCTCGGCGTCAAGCCGGAATTCGTCACGACCGAATGGAGCGGCATTATCGCGGGATTGCAGGCCGGCAAGTTCGACGTGATCGTCAATCAGGTCGGCATCACCGACGCGCGTAAGCAGGCGCTCGATTTTTCGCCGGCGTACACGTACTCGGCCGCGCAATTGATCCAGCGTAAGGACGACACGCGCCAGTTCAAATCGCTCGACGATCTGAAGGGCAAGAAACTCGGCGTCGGCCTCGGCACGAACTACATGGACATGGCGAAGTCGGTGCCGGGCATCGACGTGAAGACCTATCCGGGCGCGCCCGAATATCTGCGCGATCTGGCGGCCGGCCGTCTGGACGCGGCGTTGAACGACCGTCTGATGCTCGCGTATCTGCTGAAGAACTCGCAGTTGCCGCTGCGCACCGGCGCGAGCGTCGGCGCGGGCAATCCGTCGGGAATCCCGTTCCGCAAGAACAACCCGAAATTCGCCAAGGCGATCGACGACGCGATGACGCAGCTCGAAGCAGACGGCACGTTCGCGAAGATCTCGGACAAGTGGTTCGGCATCGACGTCAGCAAGCCGATCAGGTAACCGGCGTCGGATAAAACGAAGGGCGGCATCGTCGGGATGCCGCCCTTTGCACTTTTGCCTTTGCACTTTGCAGCACGCGCCAGGATCGACGATATGCGCGTCGCGCGCCAACCCGAGCCACGCTCATGTCCACCACTTCCCTGCTCGTAGAATCGCTTCCTGTGCTCGCGCAGGGCGCCGTCCTGACCGTCAAGTTCGCCGTTCTGTCGATGTTCTTCGGCCTGATCGCGGGCGCCGTGCTCGCGTTGATGGGCGTGAGCCACAATCGCGCGCTGAACTGGCTCGCGCGCGTGTACGTGAGCGTGATGCGCGGCACGCCGCTGCTCGTGCAGATCTTCGTGATTTACTACGGCTTGCCGAGCTTCGGCATTTCCCTCGATCCGACGCCGGCCGGCGTGATCGCGTTATCGGCGAACGTGGCCGCGTATCTTTCGGAAAGCATGCGCGGCGCGATCCTCGGCATTCACCAGGGGCAATGGCTCGCCGCGTACAGCCTCGGACTCTCGCGGCGCCAGACGCTGCGTTACGTGATCGCGCCGCAAGCGCTGCGCATTGCCGTGCCGAGCCTGTCGAACAGCTTGATCAGCCTCATCAAGGACACGTCGCTCGTCTCCGTGATCACCGTGACGGAACTGCTGCGCAGCGCGCAGGAAATGATTGCGTCGACTTATCAGCCGCTGCCGCTTTATCTTGCTGCGGCGGCCGTCTACTGGGTGCTGTGTCAGGCGCTCGAACTGTTGCAGCGCTGGTATGAACGCCGGCTCGCGTTGCCGTCGCGGCATTGAGCGGCTCGCGTGCCAGGGCCGCGCACGCATTTAGGCGCTAGCGGCTCGCGAGCGGCGGCGCCGCGTCGAGTCGCACGCCGAAGCGCTCGAAACGCGGCGCGTAGTAATGGTCGGGATCGAGCGAGAACGCGACACGGCGCGTGCGGCCCATCAACTCCTTGCGCGGAAAAAAGCCGAAGTAACGCGAGTCGGCGCTGTTGTCGCGATTGTCGCCGAGCATCAGATACTCGCCGGGCGGCACCGTCACCGGTCCGAACGAATCCCGCGGACTCGGCGCTTGCGGCGTGAGTCGAACGGTATGCGCGACGCCGTCGAAGCGCTCGGTCAGATAATCGCCGGGCGACGCGGCGTCGCCCGGCAGAGGCTGGATCGTGAGCGGCCGATAATCGGCGCGCACGCCATTCACATACAGCACGTTGTCGCGCATCGCGACCGTGTCGCCGGGCAAGCCGATCAGCCGCTTCACAATCAGCTCGTGCGCCGCCGATGAATCGATCGTGACGATATCGCCGCGCTGCGGATCATGCAGATGCGCGATCGCGATATGCGTGAGCGGCACGCGCAGATCGTAGGCCATCTTATCGACGAAAATCCGATCGCCTTCGCGAATGGTCGGCAACATCGAGCCGCTCGGCACAACGTTCCAGTCGGCCACCGCGCTGCGAAACAGCACCATCAGGAAGAGAAACGCGACGAGGCTCTTGTTGTCGCGCCATAGTTTGGCAAGCATGCGCATGGCAGGCGGCTCCGCTGGAAGGTGTTCGAAAGCATCGAGCATCGCGGCGTGATGTGTGATCCTTGCCGCGATGCCCGCGCAAATCGTACCACTGCGAATGGGACGGCCCGCGCCGCGTATGACTTCGGGCCGCCCTCGCCCGCTCACTCTCCCGCGAATTTGAGCCCCAGCGCCGCGCGCGCCGCGTCGGCCATCGCGATCATCTGCAACGACTTGCTGTGCGGCATCAGCGGACTTTCCATCTGTCCCGCGCGGATCAGTTCGCAGAAGTGCGCGGTCTCGTAGTTGAGGCCGCCGCCTTCGAAGGGCTCGTCGAGTTCGACCACGCGGCCGTCGGCGTAACGGATCGTCGCGCGCGACGGGTTCCACCACGGCTCGTGAATCGTCACGTGGCCGCGCGCGGCCATCAGGAGCGCGTCGCCCTTGCCGTGCAGATCGAGTCCGCAAAAGAGTTGCGCGATGCCGCGCTCATGCTGGCTGTTCAGGCTCGCGAACGTATCGACGCCAGTGGAACCGAGCCGCCCGAGCGTTTGCACGTCACGCGGCGCGCCGAGCCAGTCGACGGCGAGAAACATCTCGTAGACGCCGATATCGAGCAATGCGCCGCCCGCATGCTCGAACGACAGCGACGGATGATCGTCGGGCACGCCCGGCACCGAGCAGCCGGCGCGCACGAGTCCGACTTCGCCGATCGGATCGTCGTTTAGATGCGCCCGCAACCTTCTGTACAACGGATAAAACGGCGGCTTCATCGCTTCCATGAAAAGCCGTTGCGACGCGCGCGCGGCGTCAAGCACGCGTTCGAGCTGCGCCCTGTTGATGGTGGCCGGTTTTTCGCACAGCACGTGCAGGCCGGCGCGCAAGGCGGCGACCGCGTAATCGGCGTGGCTGTCCTGAACGGTGGCGATGTAGAGCGCGTCGATGCCGCTTGCGAGCAGCGCGTCCAGGCTCGCGCAGAATTCGCTGCCGAATTCATCGGCGAACGCCTTGGCCGGTTCCGCGCGGCGCGACCACACGGCCGCGAGGCGCGCGTGCGGCACATGCGAGAGGCTTTGCGCGAAACGGCGCGCAATGCGCCCTGTACCGACGATTCCAAAGCGAACCGTGCCGTCCGCGGGCTTTTCTTGCGCGGCGCCGGCCGAGGGATTGGCAGTGGGGTTTATAACGGTGCTTGCTACGGGATTTGTCACGGCGTGGGTCACGATCGCTGGCATCCATGCAGTTAAGAGCAGACGCTATTGTCGCGCATCTCGCCCACACAGGTGCCGGCTCGGGTCAATGCGACACGGCGCGCGCCGTTCGCGAAGGACAATCAGGAGACCGGAACGCCGCTGCCGTCTCGTGTACAGCAGCGTTTCATACCGGCGTTGCTGCGTTTTCAGCCGCGCGCGGGCGCGGGCGGAGCCGGTGGCGCGGCCGCGAGTGTGCCGGCGACGTCCTCGGCGCTGTGGTCGATCATGGCCATCGACGCGAGTTCGGCTTCGCGCGGGTCGCGCCGTTCGAGCGCCTCGACCACGCGCCGGTGCGAGTTCACCGCGGCTTCCCACTGACCTTCCCCTGCGCTCGCAGCCGGATTCGCGCTCAACAGCGCGCCGCGAATGATCGCCGCCATCTGTTTGAAGAACTGATTGCCGCTCGCGACGACGATACGCATATGGAACAGTTCGTCCGCTTCCTGATAACCAGGCTCGCCCGGACGGATCGCGCGAAACGCTTCAAACGCGTCGCGCACCGCAGCGATGTCCGTCGTGCTGCCGCGCGATGCGGCCTGCGCCGCCGCGCGCGGTTCGATCAGAATCCGAAACTCGATCACGTCGCGCAGAAACAGCGGATCGGGCTTCGCGCGAAAACGCCAGTTCACAACGTCCTCGTCGATCATGCGCCAATCGCTCATCGGCCGGATGCGTGTGCCGATCTTCGGACGCACATCGAGCATGTCGCGCGCGAGCAGCATCGACAGCGCTTCGCGCATGACGGTGCGGCTCACGTCGAACTCTTTGGACAGCACATCCTGCGGCGGCAGTATCGCGCCGTATTTCTCCTCGACGATGCCAGTGACCAGCCCGTCCATCACCTTGCTGACGAGTGATCGCTCCTTGTTTGCCTGTTCCATGACCCTCTCCCCGAAGCGGTGTTCGCCCCCGCGTAGCCTGTTAATAAACCGCCCTTTTGTGTTTTATCGTCGCGCGCTATTCATCCACGATACGTTGCTTGCTTCACAACAGTTTCGCCAGTTGGGACACTTCCTGACAGGGTTATCCCTCTGAAGAATTGTTTCTTTCGTGTAACGCGATACGCTCCGTCGGACCCTAAGCTTGCGTTTAAAGCATGCCTTTCGCACGGACTTTGCATCGTGCGAAGACGCACGTTGAAAAGCAAATTGTATGAACGGAACCAACACACTGAATCGCGTGCGAAGCGCCGCAAGAGCCGGACCTGGATGTCGGGCCCCGGCCACCGACGTTGGCGATCGACCTTGTGGCAAGCGCTTTGAGACGCGGCCCCGCGACCGACGCATGCCATCCGCCGAAGCAGACGAATGGAGGAATAGCGCGGGTTGGTCGAGCGCCTTAGACTTGCATGCTTCGTCTCCTGATGAAAGCGCGCCGCCGCTTCAGGTGATCGGCGTGCTCGCTTGAGATGTTTTAAACGCGATGCGGACGCTTGAACCAAATAATATGGAATACAAACTATTTTTATTTTTCGCTCAACGCGCCAACGCACCCTGCCCTTCTCATAGCCCTGCTCGATATGCCGATCCGTTTTGATGGCTGCACGCGTCGCGTTACGCGAAGAGACGCAATGGGAAAAATGGGCAAGTGGGATTCAATGGGCACTGCTTTCGCCTCGCGTCGAACGGCGTCGGGAAACGGTGCTTGCGCTTCAATGGACTGGCGAGCATCGCCGAGGTCGTGTTCAGCGGCATCAAGCGTTTCGCGTTCGATTCGATGTCTATCGCGCACGAGTTCGACATCGAGCTGAATAGCAGCGCGACGCTCACACCAGGTTCTCGCTCTTTTGCGCCAGCGTTGGCGGCAAAACGCTCACGCGCGCGACGCTGCCCGGTCACCTGCCAAGCTGGTGTCCGTCTGTGCACGCCGTGGGCCTCTGACGTGCGGTGAGCTGCCGGACAACACGCAACGCGCAATCGATCATGTTCACATCACGAGCAGAACCGGGCACGACGACGGCATTGTTTCGCTAACGCTACATTTCGTTCGTCCACATCATGCCGTGCTCGGCGGCACATCGCGCGGTTGCCGTGCCTATGTTTCGTCATTGCAATGAATCGATGCATATACACTGACCGGGACGGTCCGCGTGCCCCGCGTCGAATGCGGTTAGCCACACACGCATGGGAAACCACTTTATATCCACTGACGTTGCGCCTCGATGACAGCCGCGCCGTTTCGGCGCGCGCCGGACGAGCGCCGATCTCGTCACGCTCAACGGCAGCGAAGCGCAACCGCGCCACGCATTCGAATTGGCTTGCGACGCGGGGCAATGAACATGCGGCGTGTGGGCGACACCATGCTGTACAAATCCGACACGTTCATGCGCTCGCCAGCGAATATGGCCTACTCGTCTGGCAAAACTTTGCCTTGGCGAATTTCGACTATCGGAACGACGCCGCTTTCGGTACATCGATCTCTATCGCATGCGCCGCGTTACTCGCCGTGCTGTGCGGCGCCAGCAAGGAGGAACAGCAAGCCACAATGTTCGGACTGCCATCTTCGATGCGCACGCAACCGGTTTTTACCGGGCAGCTTCCATCAATCGTCGCGCGCGAACGGTCAGATGTACCGTCGTTCTGCAACTCGCCTTCATCGGGCGCATGGCCGTTTTCGACTAAGGAAGGCGTCACTCATTACTATGGCGCGGGCGCCTATGGGGCGGCCACTGCACACCGCGCCCGCTTTGCGCGCATGTTCATATGATTGACGGCCGCTACCGCTGCACACGACTGACTTCATCTCGTGCCGAGCCATCCGTGCATCGTACCGGCCCGTCCTGCTTGCAGCGGAAAGCGCAGTGGTTGCGCGCGCATCCAACGAGAACATTAAAGCGGATGCAACATATACGACACCCGCCAGCGAAGTTCACGCGCTCAACGCGGCATTCGCAACATTCTGCGGATAAACGTTTCTTCTTCGACTCATGCCTTCGCGACATGCGTAAAACCTCGCGCTGTGCGAACGCATCTGTCTGCGCGAGGCCGTCACTGTCGGTTTTATTGCGACTCTTGAAAGCCGCGGACGGTCAACCGTACGGGACCGAACAAAGGCCGTTGAACACATCTGAATCAATTCCGGCACATCCCGGACACCGCGTGTGAAGGGGCTTTAGAAGGCCGGGTCAACCCTGGCAGTTCATCAGCCAAACCCTCGTCGGGCCCCGTGAAGTCAATGGCATCAGGCATTTGACTCGTATGAGCAGGGAGCCGCGCATGGAACTCCGTCCGAAGGCCGGTGTACAGATTTGAAACAAAAAGCCTCGCTGCAAAACGCGAAACGGGCGCAGCGTGAGCGCTGCACCGCACCAGTCAGGCTTTTCCCTATGGCTGGCATGGTCCTCGCTAATAAGACAACGCAACATCGCGACGCCGAAGGGAGACAACACAATGGCGGCGACGCAGCAGACCACTACGGGGCCGATTCTGTTCATCCTCTGCTGCCTGGAACGCAGCGCACGATTCATCTAAAGGATGCGGCATCGGATCAAAAACAGGAAGACGCGCGATGCGCGGCTTCAGCGAGGACCGATCATGTTGACACTGCAATCAGATCTGCACGGTAACCATTTGCTTGGCGCATTGCCGTCCCAAGAATGGCAAGCGCTTGCCCCCCACCTCGAACTGGTTCATCTGCGCACCGAGCAGTTGCTGTGCGATTCCGGCCAACGCATTCATCACGTGTACTTCCCGACCACCGCGATCGTCTCGATGCTCTCGACGATGGAAGACGGCAGCTCCGTCGAAATCGCGGCGGTGGGCCGCGAAGGCATGACCGGCGTGCCGGTGCTCACGGGTGGCGAGACCATGCCGAACCGCGTGCAGGTGCAATGCTCCGGCTTTGCATACCGCATGAGCGCTCAGGCACTCAAGCAACAATTCGCACGCTCCGATTTCCTGCGCCGCCTGATGCTGCTCTACATGCACGCGCTTCTCACACAGGTCGCGCAAACCGCGGCGTGCAACCGCCATCACGCACTGAACAAGCAACTGTGCCGCTGGCTGCTGATCGAAGTGGATCGCGTCGCGTCGAACGATCTGACCGTCACGCAGCAACTGATCGCCGACATGCTCGGCGTGCGCCGCGAAGGGATCACCGAGGCGGCCGGCAAACTGCACGACGAAGGTCTGATCCATCATAGCCGCGGCCATATCAAGGTGCTCGACCGCAAGGGACTCGAAGCGCGCGCGTGCGAATGCTACGGCCTCGTCAAGCGCGAATTCGACCGCCTGTTGCCGCGTCTGCACCAGGCCGAGACTGTCGAATAAAACACCACACGATTCGACTGCCGCGCAGCTTCAATGATGTTAAGGAATGCTTCGCGATCTATCGACGCAATTTCTGCGCGCGCGACAGCATGCCGATGCGCGACGGAAACCGCGTATGAAAGTTTCCGTGATCGTGCCGGCCCACAGGCGCACCGCCGATCTCGCGCGTTGTCTCGCGGCGCTCGACACCCAGGAGCGCCGTCCCGACGAGATCATCGTGGTCGCGCGTCACGACGACCACGCGACGCTCGACAGGCTTCGCACGCGCGAAAGAAGCCGGCCCGATCCGCGCCGCTGTCCCGTGCTCGCGCATAAGCCGGGCGCGGTGGCGGCGCACGGCCTCGGCATTGAAAAGCGCATGCGGCGATGAAGCCGCCGCGACCTCGTGTATGAAGCCGACGGCATCCAGCAAGGGCTCGAGCCGCGCGTGGGCCTAGTCCGCCGGTACGGCCGCGCGATCGGCAATCATCACATCGGTCATGGAAAGCCACCCAAGGTCCACGTGCTCAAAGGCGTGAACATCGCGTTTCGCCGTGAGGCGATCGCACGGGGCGCTTCGACGCGCGCTTGCGCGGCAACGGCTTGCAGGTCCACTGCGAAATGGCGTTCAGTTTCGCCGTGCAATGGCGCGGCTGGCGTTTGATTGACGACCCGGCGCTGCTCGTCGAGCACTTCCCTGGCGAGTGAGTTTGCGCGCACTGCGCGGGGCATGGCGGGAAGCGGCGCGCTGTCCCACACGCGCCGGCTGCACACAAGATCGCGAATGAAGCGAGCGGCTTTATAAAAACGCGCTGACGTCGGTCTGAAAACGCTGGGCCAGCGCTTTGGCGACCTTCTTGCTGATCGAGCGGCGGCCCGCCAGGATATCGCTCACCACCGTCGGCGATGCAATCCCCATCAGGTCCTTCTGCTTCAGACCATGCGTTTCCAGCAGATGCCGCAACACCTCGCGCGGTTCCGCTTTTGGAATCGTCACGTGGCGCGCTTTCCAGTTGCTGACCAGATCCGACATGATGGCGAGCAGATCGGCAAGCGGCTCGCTCTGATTGCCGTTCAGATGCCCGGCAAGCGCGTCGGCGAGCTCGGCCATTGTCTGGTAGTCGTGCTCGTTGCGGATCGGAGTAATGGGCAACTGGGCCTGTAGTGCGGCCCAGCTTTGAGCGATGTCGGGAAATGTTCCCGGAAGGCGATCGGCATTCATGAGTTTGAATTCTTCCTCGTCCAAAGGTCGCGTTCCGCTTGCGTCATGACACGACGAACGAATCGCGACTGCCTGTTGTAGTAAGCAACGCATCTTTGAAGTGACCCGCGTTGTGTGTTGTCGTCCAAACGCGCGCACGGCGCGTGTGGACTCGACCACGGAGGCCCACGCAACACAGCACCCCCGAGAGCCGCTCGGATGGCATCGCCCGAACGGCTTGTTTGAATGTCTCCTGCACGCGAAGCGCGAAGACTCATGCCTCATCGTCCGCAACCGGCTTGCTTCACGGGTTCGACGCGTTGAGCCGGCGCTCGTCTGCCGCGCCCGCCGCTGCGATCGAATCCGCGAGCGGCATCGAAGGCATGGTGGCGCGAAAGCTCGGCGTTGGCTTACAACGAGTGTATGTGGCGCATCGTTTGCCGTGCGTGCGCGTGCCCACATTCGACGTGCGACAGGGCGCGATTAATTCACCGTCGTCATCCGCTTTTTGCGAAGGCGCCGGCTTTCATTGCGCATCGCACAGCGAACTCGCGCGAGCGAACCAAAGCGATGAACATGATCTTGCACACGCCGATAGCGCCGGAGCGTTTCGGGCGCGTAATCGTGAATGAATGGCCGGAAGCGGTGTGACCGGAACCGTGCGAGCGGGACGCAACGGCTGGCTCGTGAAGCCGCGCTGTGTGGGCGCTGTGTGGGCGCTGTGTGGGCGCTGTGTGGGCGCTGTGTGGGCGCTGTGTGGGCGCTGTGTGGGCCCGACCCGGACGCGATGTGTGCGGCCCTGGCGGACGAAGAAGACGGACGTAAGACATTGCGCGACCCCGCTTGACGCGGGATCGCGCGCCGCTCAGTCCTTGCGGTACTCGATGGTCTGCACGCCGGAATCCGTGCCGAGCAGGCACAGATTCGCGCTGCGGCCCGCGAAAAGCCCGACGGTCACCACGCCCGGCCACGCATTGATGTGCGTTTCGAGCGTGCGCGGGTCGCTGATCCTCAGACCTTTGACGTCGATGATTTCGTTGCCGTTGTCGGTGATGAACGGCGAGCCTTCTTTCGTGACGCGCACCACCGGCACGCCGCCGAGCGCGGTGACGCGGCGGCCGATAGCCGTGCGCGCCATCGGCACCACTTCGATCGGCAGCGGGAAATTGCCAAGCGTGTCGACGACCTTACTGGCGTCCGCGATGCAGACGAAAACGTCCGACACCGACGCGACGATCTTCTCGCGCGTCAGCGCCCCGCCGCCGCCTTTGATCATCGCGCCGCCGTGGTCGATCTCGTCGGCGCCGTCGACATAGACGGGCAGCGAATCGATTTCGTTCAGATCGAGCACCTTGAAGCCGTGCGATTGCAGACGCGCGGTGGTGGCGAGCGAACTCGACACCGCGCCGCGATAGCGCGCCTTGTTGGCCGCCAGCGCGTCGATGAAGCAGTTCGCGGTGGAGCCGGTGCCGACGCCGATCACCGAGCCTTCGGGCACGTTGGCGTGGACATAGTCGGCGGCGGCCTGACCGACCAGTTGCTTGAGTTCGTCTTGAGTCATGGGAAGGCGGGCGAGCAGTAAAAAGCGTTAGTTTACCGGAGTGGGAGGCAACAACCGGGCCGAATCACTTCTTCACCGACCGCTGCCGCACCGCTTCGAACAGACATACGCCGGAAGCCACCGACACGTTCAGGCTTTCCACCGTGCCCGCCATCGGAATCTGCATGACGACGTCGCACGTGTCGCGCGTGAGGCGGCGCATGCCCTCGCCTTCGGCGCCCATCACGAGCGCCACCGGGCCGTCCAGCTCGGTCTCGTAGAGGCTTTTGGTGGCCTCGCCCGCCGTGCCGACCACCCACACGCCCGCGTCTTTCAGCTCGCGCAGCGCGCGCGCGAGGTTCGTCACGGTGATGTACGGCACCGTGTCGGCGGCGCCGCTCGCGACCTTCGCGGCCGTTGCGTTCAGGCCGACCGCGCGATCGCGCGGCGCGATCACCGCGTGCGCGCCGGCGGCGTCGGCGACCCGCAGACAGGCGCCCAGATTGTGCGGATCGGTCACGCCGTCCAGCACCAGAATCAGCGGCGAGCCGTTGATGCCGTCGAGCAGTTCGGCCAGGTTCTGCGCGAGCGGCAAGTCGCCCGCGCGCGCTACCACGCCCTGGTGGCGCTCGGTGTGCGCGAGCCCCCACAGACGCGTTTCGTCGGCGGCGATGAGGCGCACGCCGGCTTCCTTCGCGGCGTGCAGAAACTCCGTCATGCGGCGATCCTTGCGCGTCGCGTCGTAATAGACATCTTCGACGCTCGACGCATCGTGCCGGATACGCGCGGTGACTGCGTGGAAACCGTAGAGAACCTTGAGACGTGCCATGACTGAACAACCTTTGATTGAGCGCGACATCGACGCGCTGCTGTGATGAATGAGTGTATCGGCCGGTTTCCAGGCGAGCGAATCGCGCTACCGTTGCCGACGAAAATTTAGGCGCGGACAAAACGAACACCGCGCGCAACTGGCACGTCTCGACGTGCCCGCTGCGCGCGGTTCAAACTGCATGGCGATTTCAGCGCTTCTTGCGCGCCGCCGCCTTCGATGCCGCCTTGGCCGCCGCGCCGCCGTGCTTCTTCGCGGCGCCGCGCGCGGCGCGTGCTTCCTTCACGGCCGCGCTTTGCGCGGGCGCCGCCTTCTTGCGGCGCCCGCCCGGCACCGGCGCGCCGTCTTCCGCCGGCGGCAGAGCGCGCACGCGGGCGCCGCCGTTTTCACCGGATGACTTGTCGGCAGCCGACACGCCACGAACCGGATGCGGCTTGATCGGCGTGTCGCGCACGAGGCGGAAGTCGATCTTGCGCGCGTCCAGATCGACGCGGCTCACCTGCACGCGCACGCGATCGGACAGCCGGTAACGGATGCCGGTGCGCTCGCCGCGCAGTTCGTTCTTGATCTCGTCGTACTGGAAGTAGTCGGAGCCGAGTTCCGTAACGTGCACGAGGCCTTCGATAAAAAGCGAATCGAGCTGCACGAAGATGCCGAACGACGTCACGCCGTTCACCATGCCGCCATATTCCTCGCCGAGCTTGTCGCGCATGAAATAGCACTTGAGCCACGCTTCGACGTCGCGCGAGGCTTCGTCGGCGCGGCGCTCGTTGGCCGAGCAATGCAGCCCGAGCTCTTCCCAGATCGCGACGTTGTCCGCGCGGGCGCGGCCGCGTTTTTCATCGTCGGCCTGTTGCATGGCGCGAGCGCGCGGCGACAGCGCCGTATTCAACTCGATGCCGTGCGCCGGCTCCGGCTGATATTTGCGGCCTTGCAGGATCGCGTAGATCGCGCGGTGCGTGAGCAGGTCCGGGTAACGGCGGATCGGGCTCGTGAAGTGCGCATACGCCTCGTACGCGAGACCGAAGTGGCCGATGTTGTCCGGGCTGTAGACCGCCTGCTGCATGGAACGCAGCAGCATGGTTTGCAGCATCTGCGCGTCGGGCCGGTCGCGGATCTGCGCCATCAGCGCGGCGTAGTCGCTGGCATGCGGCTTCTCGTTGCCGCCGAGCGTGAGGCCCATGCCGCGCAGGAAGGTGCGCAGATTCTCGAGCTTTTCCGCAGTCGGACCGGCGTGCACGCGGAACAGGCCCGGATGCTTGTTGCGCTTGAGGAAGTCGGCGGCGCATACGTTCGCGGCCAGCATGCACTCCTCGATCAGCTTGTGCGCGTCGTTGCGGGTGCGCGGCACGATCTGTTCGATCTTGCCCTGCGCATTGCAGACGATGTAGGTCTCGGTCGTGTCGAAGTCGATCGCGCCGCGTTTCTGCCGCGCGGCGAAAAGCGCCTTGTATACGCCGTAAAGGTTTTGCAGTTGCGGCAGCAGCGCGGCGCGGCGCGCGGCTTCCGGGCCCTTGGTGTTCTTCAGCACCGCGGCGACTTCGGTGTAAGTCAGACGCGCCGCCGAATGCATCACGCCGGGATAGAACTGATAGGCCTTCACCTCGCCGCGCGCGGTGACGATCATGTCGCACACGAGCACGCAACGGTCGACGTTCGGGTTCAGCGAGCACAAACCGTTCGACAGTTTCTCCGGCAGCATCGGAATCACACGGCGCGGGAAATAGACGGACGTGCTGCGCTCGATCGCGTCCGCGTCGAGCCCGCTCTTCGGATGCACGTAATGCGAGACATCCGCGATCGCGACGATCAGGCGGAAGCCCTCGCCACGGCCTACTTTCACCGGCTCGCAATAGACGGCGTCGTCGAAATCGCGCGCGTCTTCGCCGTCGATCGTGACGAGCGGCACGTCGCGCAGATCGATGCGGTGACGCGCGTCCGTCGCGCGAACCTCGTCGGGAAGCTTCGCGGCCTCGTCGAGCGCGCTCTGGCTGAACTCGTGCGGCACGCCATATTTGCGCACCGCGATTTCGATTTCCATGCCGGGATCGTCGATATCGCCGAGCACTTCGACCACACGGCCAAGCGGCTGCGAATGGCGGCTCGGGAAATCGGTCAGCTCGACCACCACCACCTGGCCGACCTTGGCCTTCTTGGTGTTCTGCGTGATCAGAATGTCGTGGCCGATGCGCTTGTCTTCCGGCGCGACGATCAGCGCACCGTTCTCGTTGAGCAGGCGTCCGATCACGCGCTTGTTGGCGCGGTCCGTGACCTCGACGATGTGCCCTTCCGGACGACCGCGCCGGTCATAGCCGACGATGCGCGCGAGCACGCGATCGTTGTGCATGACCTTCTGCATTTCGCCGGTGGGCAGGAAGAGATCGTCCTGGCCGTCGTCGCGGATCAGGAAGCCGAAACCGTCGCGATGACCCTGCACGCGGCCCGCGACGAAGTTCGACGGATGAGTCAGCTGGTACAGATTGCGCTGATCGAGCCGGATCTGGCCGTCGCGCTCCATTGCGCCGAGGCGCTTGAAAAATCCTTCGCGCTCCTGGCGCTTGATCGACAGGGCTTCGGCGATCTCGTTCGCGGCGAGCGGCGCTTCGCTCGTACGCAGGACGCCGAGGATTTCTTCGCGGCTCGGAATCGGATACGGAAATTTGCTCAAGGGCTTGTCGATGATTTTTTCTCGTTGCATGGACGTCGGTCGGCGATGTGGCTCGGCTTAGGAAGCGTTTGCAGGGCGCCAGGATCGCGCCTGCTGCTGCACTGAAAGACTCTTGGGTCCGGCTCGGTCAAGGCTGAGTCCGACGGGCTTGTGCACCGTGCCAACGAACTACTGCGAGGCATTCTAACACCCGTCTTGCGCGCCACGCGGGCCGTCGATGGCCGCCGGCAAGCCCGCGGCGGCTCGCCGGCGGGTTGTTTAAGCAAATTTTGAGAAGCGCTTGACAGGTCTGATTCTGTCGCTATAATGGCGGTCTTTGCTGTTCATCACCTGCCCAGGTGGCGAAATTGGTAGACGCACTAGGTTCAGGTCCTAGCGGTGGCAACACTGTGGAGGTTCGAGTCCTCTCTTGGGCACCAGATTCAAAACTAAAGCCGCCGTGTTTCATCGGGCGGCTTTAGTTTTTGTGTACGGTTGTTTTGTGTAGTTTCAGTGTGAAGCCCATGCGCTCCAATCGCCGCTCGTCGGCACGGGGCGCGGGTTAGCAGAACGGTGTCGTGAAGGTTTTCGCCGCACGACTCTATCGTCAGCCGGAAACGCGAAGTTTGATTGCAGCAGGGATTGACAGGCTGCATCAGCTCGCTACAATAGCGGTCTAGCTTGAAGACGTGCCCAGGTGGCGGAATTGGTAGACGCACTAGGTTCAGGTCCTAGCGGTGGCAACACCGTGGAGGTTCGAGTCCTCTCCTGGGCACCACAAGGCTGTATAGCGTAGTACAGAGAAGTCCAGAAGACCCCGTAAATCATTGAATTTGCGGGGTTTTTTGTTTATTGGCGTCCAAGCCGGAACACGGCAAGCCAGGTGCAGATGAGTACGTTTTTGAGTACATTGAAAGTTCGAGATCGCTCAATGTACTCACCATGCCGCTCACTGTCCGCGAAGTCGAAGCAGCCCGTCCCCAGCCAAAGCCCTACGGGGTGGCCGATGGCGACGGTCTCGTCCTCTGGGTCACGCCCGAGGGCAACAAGTTCTGGCACTTCCGTTACCGCCTGCACGGCAAGCAACCGCGCATCTCGTTGGGGCGCTACCCCGACGTCACGCTTCAGAAAGCGAGGCAGCAGGCAGCGGCATACCGAACGCTCGTCGCCGACGGTGCCGACCCGCGCGCGAAACGGCGGATAGATCGGCAGCGGGCGGATACCAGCGACGATGGCACGTTCAGAGCGGCCGCCGAACTCTGGTACAAGAGCAAACAGGATGCAGGCCGATCCGCCTCGACGCTCGACAAGATCCGAACATACCTGGACAAGGACATTCTGGCCGAGCTCGGTTCCATCAAGCTGGTGAATATCACACGCGCAGACTGCGCCCGCGTCCAGGAGCGCTTCGAAAAGCGCGACGCCCTCAATGTATCGAAGAAGGCCCGCGGCTGGTTACGTGAAATCTTCAGTCAGGCCATCGCACGCGGCCAGTGCGAGTTCAATCCGGCATCCGAGCTCAAGGTCATTGCGAAACCCGCTCGAAAAGCAAAACCCTATCCCCACCTCCTGGAACCGGAGCTGCCCGATTTCCTGCGTGCTCTCGAGAAATCAACGAGTCGCCTCATCGCCTACGTCGCTGCCTGGATGACAATCTGGACGGCGAGCAGGCCGGGTATGGTCCGCTATGCTGAATGGAATGAGGTCGATCTCGGTGGCGCTCTGTGGACGATCTCCGCCGAGAAGATGAAGATGCGACGCAGCCATGTCACACCGCTCCCGTCGCAACTCGTCAACGCGCTCACGGATCTCAAAAAGCTGACAGGCCGTCACCAGTACGTTTTCCCCGGTATCGGCACGAAGCACGAAGTCATCAGCGAGAACACCATCAACCTCGTGTTTTCGAAGATCGGCTACAAGGGCCGCATGGTCGGTCACGGCACTCGCCATACCGCGAGCACCCTTCTTCGCGAGCACGGTTGGACAAAGGATCACGTTGAAACGCAGCTAGCCCATCTCGAGGAAGGCACTGCCGGCGACTACAACCACGCCAAGTATCTAGTTCAACGTCGCGCGATGATTCAGTGGTACGCCGACTACCTTGATGCGCTCAAAACAGGCATGCACCCCACCCACCAGCAATCATTTGCTCAACGGGTTAACACAACGCCCATGCGAGCGACCTCTGCACAGCCAACGCTCGGCAATGACGAAATCGCAGCCTGATAAAACCGAGCATCAGCGCTCGAACAAGGTCCATTTGGTCGGCTCGGCTGTGCTAGCTGCGCAACGCTTGAATCCCACTCGATCATCAATAGACCGCCCGAACTCGCATGGTTAAAGAGTTTGGCTGTGATCGAAAAAAGTCTCTACCGTCGCTTTTACCGTCATGGCCGCAAACCTTTTTCTGACGCCGGAGATGGAGCAATTTGCGGGGCGGTGATTCCGGCGAGCCCATCGTCAATCGGTAGACATGATATCAAGGGGGCGTCGCATGCACAGCATCATGGCGCGTCTTCATTGCCTCCAGTCATCCTCAGCGTGCTCATGCTATCGGCTCAGTTAAATCAATAGGCTCCACAGTCCTCGCTAAGGGTACGGACTGACTACGAAAGTCACGCCGTAGTTGACGCGCAAGCTCGCCGACAGCGTCACTGCGTTCAAGTGCCAGTTGGATCAGCAAAGAAGCAACCTGCCGCGCTTGCGCCTTTGCGCCAGGCTCGCGATTGTTCTCACGTCCGCGAATCGCGTTGCGCCAGCCAATTTTGGCTTTCTCAATATCGATCTGATCCAGTACCCGAGTTGACCCACCAGGCTCGACCTGCACGAGGAGGCGTAGAAACAATAGGCCTTCATTGTAGAAAGTCGGGCTATGCTGCGAAAGCGCGTCCGCCAATCCACCGTAGTGTGGTTCGAGTAAAGCGGGAACAAGTGTCGGCTCCGACTGAACCACCCTCACCAAGACCAATGCTCCCAGTTGCCAATCGACGTGCCCTCCCTGGCAGAGCGCGATGCGCCTTCCTCTCGCTATATGACGTAGCGCGCTCGCGGGAGCGAGCGCCGCAAGGTGCGTGGACATAGTGACGATACGCGACTCATTGCGTTCAACCATCGCTTGGATTTCGAATCGCGCTGCAGGTACGGTATACGCGACGCCGAGCAGCATTCTTGCATCGCCGATGCCGTCTGCCCAATCTGGGCCGATTGTCTGGTCGATCTTATTCCAGTCGAGGGCGAGTACGGTCGTCTCAAATTGCTTTGGCGACGCCTTGTGCATGAAGCTGAGGAGTCCCGCGGCAGCTTGGAAGTTTCGGTGCGTGCTGCACGACAGTTCGGTTGCGAGGTCCTTCGGCGACCAGCAGGCGCAGATCTTTCGCCCCACCTGCCGCATGCGCCGAGAGGGTGCCAATTTGCCTACATAGATGTGGAGTGGGTCGTAGAGCCGCAACGCGTTCCACACGATATCCCGTAGCTCGTCGAACGCATCTTGAGGGGCAGCTCGCAGCCGATCAGCGATGGCCGGGATCAGCGCTTCGATCAGCGTGAATCCGAACTCTGGTTCGAAGTAGCAAAAATGTTCGCAGAAATCGGCCGCGACCGACAGGTAGGCGTCCTGCGGCCAGGTTGAGACCAGACGGCGACACGCGTCGCGGTCGACGTGTTCGAGATAACAAGCCTTCCACACATCATCGTTTCCAGCCCCGATCTTGGAAAGCAAATCGGCGATCTCGCCGGCGTGCAATGGGGTCGCGGTACTGATAGCCCGAGCCATGGCGCGTGGATCAACTAACGCGACGATGCTTTCGCCGAGCGTCTCTTCGGCATTGAGTACATGATTGATGACGCGGCCAATCGCATAGCATGCGCCTTCAGGTGCCGCCTCTATCCATTCCGCAAGAGTTTCCTTGCGGCTGGCAATCTGGCTCATTTCTTCCGTCAGGTAACCATGCAGGTTGCTGAGTACCCAACACGCATGTCGAATATCTAGTGGATGTGCCACGGACCAACAGCGCTCCAGGACGGGCGTCAGCCATGCCTGCTGGACCAGCCAACGCCACTGCCCATACCCGCCCGCCGTCGACAGTTCGCCCAGCAACACAGCTAGGCCACCTAACGGCATCCCACCGTCAGCGAGCACTGTCTTGAGCACACAAGCAACCATCTGACGCTCTTCGGCCGACTGCCCCTCGAGAATGCGTGCAAGAAGAATACTGGCGAGACGCTGATGCGGACATCGAAGATCATCAACACTCAGAAAAAGTCGCTGCGCTACCAACCAGTTGATCGCAGCATTGCTTTCGGCAATCGGCAACGCGTCTCCAACTAATCCCAGCAACGCCTCGCGCGAACAGCGTGCATCACGGGCTGCCAACTGACGGATTGCCGCAGCGGCAAGCACCAAGTCCGCCCCAGCTGCACGAGCGGAACTTGCCAATGCGCTCGCCCGCCTCCACCCTCCCCCCAGGATGAAACAAAATTGCCATGGGTAGAGTGCCTGCTCCGCCGCGTGTTCGAGGCGCAGATCGAGCGGCTCGTCTCCCGGACGATCGCCGATCCGATCATCGGCGCGACGAACGGCAGCAAGCGTCGCTTCGGGAGAAGTCCGCAAGCCGTCCGCAATGACTCGGACAGCGCGCTTAGCATCAAGCTGGATGGCGCCCGGAAAGCCCCCGCTGTCGTCGGAGATCGTATACGCGCTCAACACCCAGCGCGATGCGGTCGCGCGCTCTTCCAACTCACGCAGTAACGCGGGGCGAGTCAGATGCGCGTCATCGACGATATAGAGAGTGGGATTTGAACTCTCATCAAAGGGAGGAACTCTTCCCATCGGATCAGCCAGCCGTAGAACCCGCCAGCCGCGATCGTGCATTTGGCGTGCCACCTGAAGAACTGAGATTGACTTCCCGGCGCCAGGCACGCCCGCGAGGCGAGCCGAGCCAGCCCTCTCCAGATCGGCAGTCAGCAGAGCTACCTCAGGAAGCGTGGGACACGCCGCGACATCTGCTGGCCCGAGCGAACGCCCCATCAGCGCAGGTCCGAGATCACGTGCCACCCCGAACTGAACCTCAAACCATGCAGACACTTCAGTCTCAGCTGCTGCTGATCGTGTCGCGAACGCAATAAGACTCCGCCGAATCTGATCGAGTTCGTCAGCCCTTGGTAGCGCACGTAGCGCTGCCATGATCTTGGGCAGATCACCTGCATACTCGGGATAGATTTCCTCCACCACTGCCTGATGACTGGACAGCAGCCCTTGAATCGTGTCCCAGCCGATGGCAACGACAGGAAACTTACCTTCCTTCTCTCGGCGTTCGGACACGAGCCGAGCATATTCCTGAAGTGTTGCGTCGTTGGGAGCAGTGGTAGCAAACGTCCAATGTCCAAGCGTAGGTTTGAATTTCTCCGCCTTGGTGAGTTCTGCATCGAACTCCGCGATAGTCGCTTTGGCTCCGTAGCCATTGTTCTTCCCTTTGCACTGCACGCCAAAATTCTTGCCTGGCGCGACCTCGGGCGTCCCATAGACATCGACACCGTGCTGCTGTTGGCCAGATCGACCGTTTTTCTGAGCGAGAGGCGCCTTCCAAACTGCGGCAAATAGTGCGCGAGTCAAATCTTCGAACCTCTCCCACGACTTTGGTGGTGGAATCTGCTTTTCGATAAAGTCCATTGCACGGTTACTCTGTTGATGCTCTTACACCTTCTTCTCAGCGCTGGAAATCGAATGCACGTAGATGAAGTCCTTGGTCTGCACGGCTTTCACCTTGCGGTCGATCACGGCGTCGACATCAAGCGTTTTCACATGCGCGGAATCGGCGTGAGCGCGTCCACCGCCTTGCTTACAAGAAAGTCGGAAGTTCAACGGCCGCGCGGACCGTTGAGTAATTCCTCAAGTCGGTTCGCCTCGGGAACGCCAAGACCAACTAACTCTGCCACGGTATTGTCCACATCCGCGCGAATTGCCGCGTCGGCGTCGATTGCCACAGGGTCCAGAATATGAATCCTTTCGACGATCTCGCACCATCGCTTACCGAACCCATGATCGACCCAGAATGACCGAAAGTCAGGATACGTCGCGAGCCAGATTTTCCCCGCTTGGACGAGCAGACCGAGATGCTCCGCGCGTGGCGCAACTTCCAAAAGGTTTAGCAGGACGAGGGCGACAAAGGGCGATGGTCCCGAATGAGTGAGCCGAGTCAAAACTGTTAGAAACGGCCCGAGCCGATCCACGCCCTTTTCGAGGAGATAGCTCTTCGTGGGTGCGACAAAGTTGTAGTCGTTAAAGAATAGCGTGGCGATCGCCGGGGCGATGCGCCTCTCAATGGACGTTTCCTTCGTGCCCTTCAGACGCTTCCATCCCCAGCTTTCCATCATGCGGTCAGCGAACCTCGATCGAACGGCAACAGCAACAGAAGCGTCCACATTGCCGCCGCCGAAGTAGACCGAGTCAAAGCTCCGCAACAGATCGACGAGAACATCGAAGAAGTTCTGCTCCGGTAGCGCTGAAATCGGTGTCACAAGATATGCGACCTCGGTCGCGCTGAGACCGACCGTGCAGCGAGCAGTCAGCGAAAAGAAGACGCTATTCCACTCCGATGGTGTGTCGTCAGCTTCCTCCCCGTCAACGAGGTCGCCACCATTCGCGGCAATCGTCCACGACATGTAGGCATTAGCCACATCGCGAAACCATGGGAACTTGTCTGCGTTGCCAAGCCTCTGCACCTGGCGGAGCCACAGCGCCGCCGTTTGGTGGTAAACCTCTTCTTCTGACGGCAGTTCTTCAGCTTCGAGCGGATCTTCAAACTGCATAGGAGCCACGGGCAATCGAAGACGTCGTCTGGGACGGATGTGCTCCTTGGGAAAAACGGGCCAAGCAGGCTCGGGGCCAGCCCCTTCCAGCCAGACGATTTCCGCATCAACGGCGGTTGCTGCAGCCGCCTTCTGCCGCTCGCCACGGGCCGCCTCCTCTTCCTCAGAAATATCCCACTTGCGGATGGGAACGATGCATGCACGAAGCGCGCAGCGGAGAAGTGCCCGAGGCAGGCGCTCATCGACTCTCAACAGTGCTTCGATTGCAGCGCCGAAGCCGTGAGCAGCCGCATGGTGACCTTCCGCCGCCACCGCGAGCAAGGCCTTCACATCTTCTTGAGTGTTCCAGTGGGCTAGGGCATGGATCAGTCCGGTATAGGAGATTGCGATCGGGTTAAAGCGAAGGCCAGCTCGAATTTGATGTACAGGGTCGTGGCCATCGGACGCGAGCGCGTCCTGCAACCGGGCACGCGCCCAATCGCCATGCGTGTCCCGCAAGCTGGTATCCCCGTCTCGCATTACCATCATCGCGGCTGCAAGCACGGCCTCCCGCCGCATATTTGGCGACGCGTCATTGCTATCATCGTCCGTCGACGCCGTAGGTTCTGGAGCGGGACCGTTGGCCCAGGCTACTGCGGCTTGAAGTTGATCCGGCGAGAAGCGGGAACGATTGTCGATCCCAAGAGTGATCGCGCTCTGCATCGCGAAGTCGGACGATTTGGCTGCCGCAGCGTCCCGTAGCGCTTGCAGGTGATTCTGTTCTGCAGCCGGAGATATGTACTGGCGCGCCTTCACTGTCGAACCATCCTTACGCTGCACATCGACCTCATACCAGTTTGCTGGATCGGCGAGGTTCAGCGCATGCAGGACCATGAACTCGGGATTGCCGAGATTGGTTTGAGCTCCGGCAGGTCCCAAGCGATCAGCCGCATCACGTAGCAGTTCCGTTAGCTTTTGCAGTTGCTCCGGCTCGGTCGACAAGGCGTAGTTGCCGATCAGCCCATCTAGCGTCATGCGCCTGGACAACCGTTTGTTCAGCTCGGCGGCACTGACCGTACCACGCGGTTCGGTCTGTAGCGCTTTCAGCCCGAAGAAATCTGGGGTCTCGAACTGATCATGAACCTGTCGCGTATGGTCCAGGCATAGGAGTTCGGGGCATCCAAGAAACTCCGCAGCTGACGTGGCCGACTTTGGCCAATGCGAGATGATCAGGTCCACCGCAACAAGCAGATAGGCCGCGCATGATTCTGGTGGCCCGAGCACATCTTTCAGAACGGCATCGAAGGGTTCACCGGCGTCGATACGTTGATGGGCCCATGCTTCCAAGGCCATAAGCGCCGACGTTATGGCGTAGTAGTTGCTGTTCCTAGACCAGAAATAGGTGCCTGTCCAAGGAAAGGCACGTGCGCCACCCGCATACGCCAGCGTGATCGCGTTGTCGCCGGCATCACGGCCACGGGTGCCGTGGGCGATGGCATGGCCCACCAAGCGGTGAATCAGCGAGAGCCCGTCCGCCGGCGAGTGCAGCAGTAATTCGAAGAATGGGCCTTGCGCCGGAGAGGCTGGAAGAAACTCGTGATCGACGAATGTGAAGGCCTCTTCACGCTCGTCATGGAACCGACGATGCCGGGGGCGCGGTTTTTCAATCAATGCTTGCTCGGTCAGCCTGGCCAGCTCAGTGGGCGCCGCTTGTGCCAATGTCCCACGCGACTTCAGGATGCTTCGGACCAAGTCGTCGTTGTGCTCGCCTTGCGCAACGGCCCGAAGATATTCGCCGGCCAGATCGGGGGTGGTGCGAGCGAACATGATGAATCCGCTGCGCAGATCCCGCCGGACCGACTGGAATTGGTCGCGCTCGAGGCCCTCCCAGAATCGAGGCTCTTCATTCGGGCCGGTCGGGCTGTTCCTCGGTTCGATCAATCTCAGCCATCGGTACAGCTGTCGCGTTGTGAGCGGCGTGATGGCCGTGAGACCGAGCGTCCCAATCGAAAATCCGGTATACAAGTCAACCACTTCTGGAATAGCTTCGGCCGGAACGCCGTCGCCGATGCTCAGGAGCCACAGTACGAGAGCGAGCCAGGCGGGACCCTTAGGTATCGTCATGCCCGCCGGCACGAGATTGGGATCGACGCCGGCAGCGGCGAAGGCCGTCGAAGCCGGCACAACTTCGACGGCCATGACCGTGCGAAGGAGTTCGCGGAGCAGCAACGCCTGATTGGCAAACAAGACCGGCTGGACGCGTGGTAGGACGGCCTCGGCCGCTTCAGAACGGGCCAGTGCAAGCGTGGCCGCGCGCCTCCAGGACTTGTGCGCGCCGTCACCACTCAAGCGCTCCAAAAAGCTATGCCACTCCGAACCATCTGTTGCGCGCTCAGCCATCATCCTGGCAGCCAGCTCGATGCCGCGCGCGAAGGTTGCAACTGCAGGGCGCTTCAGGTCCAGCCGGTCGATGAGACTGACATCAGCACGCAGTGCGCAGGCAATAGCCCATTCGCGCAGCACGTCGTGGCGGAAGGAGACGCGGTCCGGGCCCAGGCTGCGCAATGTGCCGCTGTGAACCAATTCATCAATAGGCTGTGCCGACTGCGTACTGACATCAAAACCATCTGGTCCCGTGAGCGTCTGCCGGGCCAGATCGCTCAATAAGCGAGCCCGATCCCGCCATCCGGTGTCACGCTCGCCATCAGCCGTGGACCACCACTGGCTGGCCATCTCCGCTTCGGTGTGCGGCAAAGGGTCGATCGCAGGCATGCTTGCGACGCGAGCAAGCCGGAATAAATTCCTCGTCACTTGTCGGGCGGGATGGCTTTCGCTAAGCAATGGGCTCAACGCTGGATCGCTGTTTGCGAGTTGTTCGATCTCTGCCTTACTCAACGCATCGATCATCACCGGAGACGCGCGCTTCAATTTATCGAGCGCGTCCTCTGGCAACCAGCTGGGTTCTTCCACACCAAACTCAGTTCGAGCAGTGGCGAGAACCGATACACCAGGGACATCCGCGGCGGCTCGGAGCATGTCCACGACGGTGAGACGTTCCTCGCCGCTGAAAGAGTCAAGATTGTCCACAAACAGGATGGCGCCGCCGTTATTGGCAAGCTCGACCAAAAGCTCATGGGCGGTACCATCAAAGCCGATCTGCGCACGCATGGCTGTCCAGCCGCGCGGAACGCAACGACCAGGGCTCAGGACGAGAACCTGCCCCTCTGTCTGCAAAGACTCGGCCACCTGACGCAACACACCAGACTTGCCCACGCCAGCGTCGCCGCGAAGTTCAACATAATGTCCGGCATCAAAGGCCTCGTGCACCGCTGCCACGCGCTCATGTCGCTTAAGTACGACCTTGCCTACACGGTTGTCGATGTCAGCGAGCGCTTGGCGGGCATGTTCAGCAAGGGCCGCCCGTGCGCTTATGTGCCGCCGGTCTGCGGCGAAACGAAATCCGCGAGGATGCAGGGACTCCAGAAGCGTCGTGCGACTTCTATCCCCCCCGTTCTTAGCTACGCTGATGGCTAGCTCGACAAGATTCCCCCAGAACGCGTCCACTCGCGAAGCATCGTCGGCATGCAACGTCCGGAGTGCCCGCTCCCGAACGAGGTCCTCCGATGCGGAGCCAAGTGCTGTGAAGTCGAAAGTGAGAATCTGAAGTCGGCGTAGCAAATTCCAGGTCGTTTCGTCATCGTGAAGTGCTCCCTCTTCCTTAAGGTGACCTTGGAACGTTTTGACGAAAGTCCTCATGTCGTCGTTTGCGACACCAGGAAGCTTGAGCTGCGAGACGAATGTCTCCGCATCTCCGATTTGTCGTGCCAGTGCGAGCACGTCCTGATACGGACCATCTATCTTGCGCGACCCTCTGGCAGTAGCGATTGCCAAGCCATACTGGGTTGACCAAAAATCCGGGCGGCGCACGGCCTCGGCAATCTGGCCAACAACCTTTCGGAACACTGAGTCCGCAGGGGTGAACGTGATCGTCCGCTTGACCTGTATTTCCAGCACCGCAGGTCTTCCGAAACCATCGACTGCATGAACGATCACGTCGTCGAGCGGCCGCCCGGTGTTCGCTTGCTGAAGCGCAATTCGATCAATCGTTGTACCGGGAAGACCACGTGGCGGTGCTCCACAGAGCATTGCGAGCAGATAAAACGCCGCAATCTGACCTTCAAAGTGTGCTCCAGCAGGCCCACTCGCAGCCGTACTCGTTCCCTGTTGATCAGTGATGCCAACATTACCCTCGGATTGAGTCTTTTCCATAGTTATATTTCCATGTCGGCTAGGAGTCGCAGTTCTTCCGCTCGATACGCTAGTGGCCCCTCACGAACAGCAGCTCAACCGCAGCTTTACCCCCTGCAGGAAGGCTGCCGGCGTCAAATACGGGGCCATCAAGCATCCTCGGCCAGGTGATTTTCAATTTCTTCCACAAACGGCGATGAACGCCCCGCGGTGTGCACCAGATGAACCTCAGACTTGGCCCGAGTAAAGCCTACGTAAAACAGTCGGCGCGCCTCGACGACCTGCTGCGGACCAACACCGTTGCGTGGTAGCCGCCCGCGGTCCATACCAAACATAAACACCACATCGAACTCCCTGCCCTTTGCGCTGTGCAGCGTCGACAGTGTTAGCCGATTCAAATGCTCGCCGTCGCCAGCCAACTCGCCCAGAACCATATCCGCACGATCTCCCACCGGAGCAATCCGAGCAGCGAAGACAGCCAGAGTGTCCATCTCATCCCTCAGCGCAGGGCATTCGGAGGCGAATGGCTCGATCACGTCCATCGACAGTCTTGCAAGCCAACCATGTAGGTTCAGGTTCGCATCCCGGCTATCCCACAGCGCGGCAATCAATCGGCGATGAAAGTCCATCGCCTGTCCATCACTATGTATGGACTCTGCGAACAATCGCCGCCCCTCCTGCACCAGGAGAGCAAAACGCGGCCTCCCCGTTCGCCATCCACCACAACACCATTGGCCGCATAATTCCAACCACTGCATGATGCGACTGGAACGTGGATACAGGGCGTTGCCATCTGTGCGCACGATTGGTATGCCGGCAGCTTGCGCCGCCCCGGCTATGGCATCGCCGATCCATGCGGCCGGATAAAGCACTGCAACATTGCGGTAACTGAGCTCCGGGTGACGCGTCAGCGCCTGCGGCAGCAACTCGCCGACAAGGCGGGCCGCTTGCTGTTCATAGGTGCCGCCAGTCGGGTGAATGTAAACCGTTCCCTGCGCCGCAGCATCAGCCGCCTCGTAGTCACGCTCTTCACCCAAGGCCACGCGCGACGCCACTACGATACGGTTTCCACTGCGGTAGTTCAGCCGCAGGCGCACAGTCTCCACGTCGTCGCGCTCTGACAGTCTGCGGAGCAAATCAGGGCGAGCGCCGGTGAATCCATAGATCGACTGATCAACGTCGCCCACGGCAAAGAGCCGCATGCCCGCTCGAAAACACAACCCCATCACCATGCGATGCAGCGCTACACCAAGGTCCTGGTACTCATCGACGACAAGCACGGGATATTTGGCGAGCAGCGCCCGCTGCAACCACGGGTTGTCACGCAGCGCTCGCACCGCCAGCAAGGGCATGTCATCGAAGTCGATCAGGCCACGGCGACGTAGCTGTGCTTCGTAGGTCTCCACAAGGCGCGCAAGCTCCGGATCGGTATCACGCCATTCTTGACTGTCGCGATTCAAGATTAATCGGCGATAGTTGCCAAGCCGGAATTCCCAGTCTTGAGGATTGCCGGGCGCTTCGATCGTGAGGTTCACCGCTTCGGCCAGCGCCGCCTGTCGCTCAGCGCGGGTCGCCACACCGAAGCCCTCAGGCAGACCCAATCGGGCAACCTTGGCATAGGGTAAGAGGATCTGCGTAAGCGAGAAGGAATGCACGGTCCCGACAAACACACGTCCACCCGACGCTACCCCGAGTGAAGCCAGCCGATCTTCTAGCTCGCGCGCGCATTCATTGTTATATGTGATGCAGGCGATGCCGCGTGGTTCCGGCACGTCCTCCGCGAGCATGCGCGCCAACTTTGTCACGAGCGTCTTGGTTTTCCCGCTCCCGGGCCCCGCCAGCACGACGCAATGGCCACGGGACTCGTATGCCGCCCATTGCCCCGGGTTGCGCTGGAGTTGCGCAGCCGCCCGCAGATAGGCCGCGCGGTCAGACACGGTCGACCACGTAGGTAATCGCGCGCGCAATGTAGGGCGGCGGCGCGATACCCTCTATGCGAGAGGCCAAGCGCTGCGCGAATCGCCCCTTTCCGACAGCTTCGATCAGCTTGAGGTAGTTCTCCCGCTCCAAGGACTCTGGGTCATCTTCCCATTGGCTCACCCAGGCCTGCCGCTCCTCGCTTAGACTTTGCTCTCGGAGTGTTTCGATAATCGCCTCAGTGAAATCCTCATCGCGAAACACATCGACTTCCAATGTATCGACGTTGGTGAAGACCCCATACATCTCACATCGGTCAGAGAAATCGTTGTAACTCTCGATCCTCTTGAGTTCCCCGATGAGCTCCTCTTGGTCCTCGCTTGTTCGCGCCTCTTCAACCGTCTTCACGAGCCGCCACGAGCGGTTGTAACCGAGAGGTCTCCGGTTTTCCTGCGGATCCCAATCTGTCACGACCGAAAACGGGATGCCCAGCGCCGCAAGGAACTTCGCATACGGCGTGAAATTCGTGCCCGCGACCGAACATACCGTGATGCCGAGATGATCGAGGTCGTGCCCCATCGAGGCGGCAAACACTGGCAGCAAGAATTTCTCTGCATCCCCTTCGACCAGGACGATCCCCCGAGCGAACAGCATCTCGGCGCGCGTCACGTCCAGGTACCGCGCCAAGTCGTCCTCCTCGTCATCGGTGAGGTCGATCGACGCGGCCGAGGCCGCAACGGTGCCCTCGTTAGGCGTGTCGCGCAGAAGCACCAGGGAGCGCAGAGGCGCGACACTCGCAATGTGCGGGGAGTGGGTTGTCAGGAGTAGCGAGAGAGGTTCGTTCGCCTCCTCGCCCGCAAGACCTTCGAATAGATGGCGATATACAGAGCGTTGCAGATGGGGGTGCAAGTGGGCCTCTGGCTCCTCGATCGCCAGCAACGTGTGGTCGCGCCGGTTTTCGCTCATCAGCTGGCGAAGCTCCAGGGCCTTCAAGGTCAGGAAGGCTACATTGGCCGAGCCGAGACTGGCCTCGCTAATCGTGCGCAGGCCGCCATCGATCAGTAGGCGAAGATTGCGGAACAGGCGTGTCACGTCGGTCGTGCCGAACCCCAGGCCGGGTTCGATATCCTGCTTGGGACCGCTCATCGACGCAAACAGTTGCTGCAGGGCCTGCTCCAGGTTCTGCACCGAAGGGAAGTCCGCCAGTCGCCCCGTCGCTGCCTGGACGGCATCGCGAACGCCTTCAAGGTCTTCGCCAGACACACCTGCAAAAGCCCGTTCGAGCAAGGGCCGCAAGGGAGAACGGCGCCATGTCGCCAGATCGCCTTCAGCATCGCGCAGCGCCGGCAGGAGGTCCATAGCAATGCGCCGGCGAACTTCATGCCCAAACCGTTTCGTTTCGACCTCACCGCCGAAGCAGATGAATTCGTAGTCGTCGTCGCATTCCGGCGCCCCCTCTAACCCAGGAATCGGTCGAAATTTGTAGGTAAGCCGCACCGTGTGCGGATCGTTGTCAAGTCGAAAGTCCGTGAGCTGGGCGAGAAGGTCAAGGTCGTCCTCAAACTCCTGCAATTCTACGGAGACAGTGATTTCTTCATCTTCGAGTGGCTCTCCCAACCCATCCCAGAAATCGCCCTGCCCAAGCTGTCGACCGCTGTCGGGCAAGCTCGGATCGAAAACAAGTCGCAAGGCATGAAGCAGATTGCTCTTGCCAACGCGGTTCTCGCCGACTATGACGATGTTTCCATCTACGACGATGTCCACCTCGCGAAAGTTGCGAAAATTGCTAACGTAAATTCTTGTGAGTTTCATGCCCCATCTCTTCTTGAATTTTGTCTATCGAAGCCGGCACGGCGTGGCAATGAGATGTTCCCCCCGCATTTGCCGCTACACACGAATAGGCAGAGTGACCTTCGGCTGAATGGGCACCAACATCTTGGCGTAAGCGCGCAAAATGTCGTTGTACAGGTCTGCGTGCTTGGGCGCCTCGACTGTGATAATTAGCGCGTAGCGAATCTTCTCGGCACTCGTGGTCGGCCCGCCGGCCTCACGTGCGTTGTAGTGGATGTCGAACACGGGGTTATCCAGACTACTGCCACGCATGGACTTGTTACCGTGCAGGACCGTCTCCCACTTACCCATGTCTGAACGACGCTCCTCTTCCGTAGCGTACTTCTTCATATCGAAGAAGCCCTTCGTGTCCGCGTTGTTCTTGCCTTCCTTGACCTTCTTGTCGCTGGGCCGGAACACGATTTCCAGGCCGGCCCGCGTATAGGCAACGGCATCCTGTGGGTCTGTCGGCGAGGCATAGCAGAAGGTCGCCTTCAAGCGAATGTTGCCTTGCAAACCACCGGCAGGCAGAGGAAGTGACGCGCGCAAATACTTCCCCGGCTTCAGCTCGCCCTGATAGACCACCCGCGCCACGCCGGTTGGGCACGTAATGACATCCATCAAATCTTCCGGCACCTTGCCCCAACCCACTTCCAGCTTGTCGTGTGCGGACGAGTCCGCAGCGTGCACAAGTAAGGCCTTGATAGCCAGCGGCGACAATTCCGCGCCGAGGATCGCACGTACACCGACGGCATTGCGCAACAGATACGGTGACGCGAAGCTCGTGCCCAATTGCGGCGCCAACGTCGGCTTTGTGCCTTCAGCAAGCACATGGAAATATTTGGAATTGGTCGCGTCGCCGCCAAAAGCCATGAGATCCGGCTTTACTACGCCAGGGCTGCGGCCTGGCCCAATGGCGCTGTAAGTTGCACGTGCCCACGTCTTATCCACGTTATTGGCAGCGCCCACCGCCAGCGCATTGACGCAATCCGCTGGCACCTGTACGCGGGCATTACCCACTGACCGGTCCCTTTCGCCGTTGTTGCCAACGGCTACGGTCATCAAGGTATCGCCATCGCTGAGCAGATCATCGATGACTGAGGTCCAGGCATGCACGTCCTCGTCCTCGATAGGAAGATCCGGTCCCAAGCTGAGATTGATAAACTGGTACTGGCGCGACAACAACACTTCTTCCACCAGCCCCAGCGTGCGGTATAGCTCCAAGGGATCTTCCGATTCGGTTTCTCGATCGAGTACGCGCAGGTGATCGACGTAGGAATATGGGCGTGCCGCAGTGCTGTTCGGCGCAATGGGGCCGAACAGAAATGCCGAAGTCACACCAAGCCCGTGCTCCAAGCCACCCGGATCATCAACTGCATTTTCATCCAGCACGCGATAACTACCCAACCACGGTGCAATGCTGTGCTGCTCAGGCAGACCGCCGTCGAGAATGGCCACCTTGGGCTCGGACGACAGTGGCTGTTCCGTCGGCAAATTGCACGCCACGGACACACCCGCGGAGCGCTGCACGGGGCGCATGCCACGTAGCTTCGGCATTGGACGAATAACGCGCACAAACGAGAATTCGGCCAAGCGCTTGACGCTGTCGTGCTTGCCCTCGACGGGGAGGAACCACAGATTGCCCGCGCTGAACGCCAGTTCGGCATGGATCGTCACGCCGACCTCCGCCGCATACTTTGAAAAGGCGCGTTGGACGAACTGGTCATTGTCGCCGGGAAGCAAATGGAGGCCAACCTCGAAGAACCGATCCTTTTTCTCACCAAGAGAAACGATGCGATCCTTCGGCTCGAGCGCAGAAAACCTCTCGATATGCGAGAGGTCTTTCGCTTCGTTGGACCCTTCTTCCAGTTGCCCGGCCCAATCCTTCAAATGACGGAATGCCTGGCGCTGGCCGACCACGAACAACTCTGTGGTGGTCGATTCACGCGGCGGCCCCTTCTTGGACCATGCTTCCGGCGTGAGCTTGACCGCCCGGCTGCCGACCGATTCGAGGCCCGCGCTGCGCAACAAAGCCACCGGGAAGAATGACCGTGCAATGTAGCTAGGATTGAGTGTAAGGCGCGCCACACCCAAGTCCCCCGGGCAAGCCTTGGCAGGCAAGTTATCGAGGCTCGCAGAGACGTCGGCGAACTGCGGCGTCAACCGCGTCCTCGCCTGCTGCAACGTGTACACCTCGGCCTTGTCCATGCCACGCTTGGGACCCTTGATTTCGTGGGTCAGAAGCTCTCCCCGCCCGATCAGAAAATTGGTCTGACTCATGCCTCACGTCTCCGCTTTCTGGGAACGACGGCCGCCCCGTCGGTGTTGTACTTGCGAATGGTGTCCCGACTCACCCCAGTGAGGTCCGAGATGCTGTGCTGGGACAGGCGCGTTTGCTTTGCCAGCAACACCGCCATGTCGATACGACCTTGTCGATCCAGCGACAAGACGCGCGCCTTGATGAACTCTTCGACCAGATCGACATCCGACGTCGTCCCCAGCGCCACAGCGCGCCGAAAGCGCTGTATCTCGCGCTCGATATCGCTGAAGGACTGGCCACGAAACGCAAAGACCAGAATCTCGATCCAGCGAGCGAACAGCGCGAAGTCCGGCCCGAGAAACCGTTTAACGGCTTCCTTGACTATCGCCGGCTCCGGCACCTTGAAGTCCACGACCAAGTCGAATCGTCGCCACAGCGCCGGATCAATCAACTCAGGGTGATTGGTGGCGGCCAGCAGCAAACCTGTGGCGGGCCACTCATCGACCTCCTGCAAGATCACGGTCACCAGCCTTTTGAGTTCGCCCACGTCAGCGTCGTCGCTGCGACGTTTGGCGATTGCATCGATCTCGTCCAGCAGAAGGACACAAGGTCCGCGCTTGGAGAAATCGAGCGCTGCACGCAGATTGCTACCACTGCGACCCAACAAGCTACTCATGACGGCCGTGAGATCGAGCACATACAGCGGCATGCCCAGTTGGGCAGCCAACCAACGCGCCGTCAGTGTCTTGCCCACCCCAGGCTGGCCGACAAAGATCGCGGAGCGTGTCGGGGTAAGGCCCAGCGCGGTAAGGCGTGCTGCCTGCTTGCGCTCCAAGATCAGTTGCCCAAGCGTCTCCTCCAACTCAGGCGACAACAGTGGCGCCTCCCGGTCTGACGAGTCCTTAAACACCTTCAAGAGCGACAACCGCGACTCATCGTCCACCGGCAGCACCTGCTCAGGTAGTGGTGGCGCAGCCGCTTTGCGCAGGGGCGCCCCAGCCCGGTGCGGCTTGGCGCGGAGGAACAAGTCCACCTGCTCGGCCAACTCCGGCTCGGTCCCCCGGTATTTTCTGACCAGCCGCGCAGCGAACAGACGCACATCCTCCGTCTGCTCGGCCAAGGCTAGGCGAACAATCTGGGCTAAATCAGCCCTCAATCCACTCAATTCGCCCATTTATGCACCAATACATTGATTTATAACGGTTTTTTTTGACACAAAACCGGACTAAATGTATTGTCTCACACTTCTTGGACGCCTGTGAAGGCGATCACTAGTTAACACACCGCCCGAACCCACATCCCACCGAGCACAGGCTGGAAATGCGCGAAAAGGCAGGTGCCGCCAAGCCCCAGTACCAACGACAAGTCGGATTGTGCGGAAGATCGCTTAATTGTCTGCGCCGCGAGGCTTCACCGCCTGCGGCTTGCTCGTCCGCCGAAATCTGCGATCCCCTGCCATAAACGCCTCCAGCATGTGCGGGATCAACGTCGTGGCATCTACCGCTTCACCATAGGTCTGAGCGTGCAGCGCTGCACAGTGACCGAGGTCAGCCTTTAGGCTCGCCGAGCACGTAAAACTCAGTTTGATGGATTGGGTATGCCGTTGCGCACGTCGTTCACTGCGCGCCGATACGAGCTTCGCCCGGTCTGCCGCATAGGCGTCAATCGACTTTTTCTTCTGTCCGGCCCCAACGCCCGATGTGTGCTCGCGCATCGAATCGACCTAGACTCGGCCGAGACGGATGGGACGCGGCCGGGAAGTTCAAAGTCAAATGAACGAAACTGCCGCCAGTTCAAAGTTAAGCGAACCGTGGGTTCAAAGTTGTCTGAGTAACGTGCGAGGAAGGCGCCGTTTTACCGACAAGAGCGGTTCAGAGTTCAGTGAATCTGGCAACTCGCCGCGGCGTTGCGAAGCGCGCTCGAAAGGACTCGACGATTGCAGGGTCAACTGCCACTGGCATGTCGAGGAGTCCATGATCACGAAACCAAGCGAATCGGTGCCGACCGTTTGAAAAAGCCACTTCGCCGCGGCTCAAGCCGATCTCCGGTACCTGAATGGGGCGATGCAGATTTGCCGCGAGCCACTTTCCGAAGAATGCATAGCGATCATCCTGGCCGCCCTTGCCACCGGGCCCAACATAGAGACCCTTATCGTGCTGCCACGACACATCGATCGCATTGACGGACACCCAAACGATGGGATCAGCAGGGATGCTGTGTGTCCATACCAGCTGTTCGAAATTCACTTTCATTGCCTTTCAAAAGCGCGGTCCTTAGATCCGCAGAGATGATCACGACCATCATGGCGCGAGCGGATCGTCGTGTTCTTTGCCAAACTCTGCGATATCGGGCTTTCACCGTAACCTGATCGCCGTTGATACTCCCACCCGCTTATTGGGAAACGAGTGCGATATGGGAAACTGAATTTAGCGTTCGCCGACCGTTCGCGAGGGCGCGGCGGTCATCATCGATGAATATGCAATGAAGTGTAACAAGATTGTATCTCTCTCGACCAGCAAAGCTGCATTGATGTCGCGGTGCCGTCCGTCGTGTCACGGTGTCACCCGCGGTCGTCCATTGCGGGCAGTCGAACTCCGTGGATAATTGCACATAGCAAGTGCAATACGGAGCCGTGCAAAATGGACCAGGTAATGCGCATGAAGGATGTCGTAAAAAAGATCGGCCTATGCCGTGCCACCATCTATGCCATGATCAGCCGCGGCGAATTCCCGCGCCCCATCCGCATCGGGGAACGCGCAACCGGATGGCGCGAGTCAGAACTGGAATCTTGGCTTGCTAACCGCACTTCGGCCCGAGAGCGATCGGCGCCAGCGCTGTCGCAGCGCCGTTGATTTGCCCGTCGGTGACATCACCATGATTCAATTGCCAGCATTGTTCCCCGGCATCCTGCCGAACCGCATCGGCAGGCATAGCACAGTCTCGTCCCTTCGTCCGGCGCTTCGTCAACCTCAAGCCTGTAGTCGAGGAAAAGCTCTTCGCCGGGCGCAATTGCACTCGAGGCGTAGATGAACACGCGGTCCTCAATCTCGATCGCCTCGCAGTTGGCACCACATGAGTGATTCAGCCAACGCGCGCTGTTTCCCCCGCGCCCGCCGTCGATGACACGTCCGTCGGATAAACCAAAGAGATACGTGTGGCCAGATGCGCCTCGTTTCCCGTACTGCCTGATGGCCGTTCTCCAGGCGATCCGCTCGCCCTTGTATTCGAATATCCTCTCGCCCGCTTCCAAGCTCCGCAATGCGAATACCCCCCCGCCCGTGCACGGACGAACGCCTGACTACCACACGTCGCTGCATGACCCACCTGCCGTCCTTTCTACGTGGTCGAAGTATAGGCTGGCAATTTGTGATCTAGGTGTACTTCTTGAAGTACTTGGCCATGTTCCATATTCCGACCACGATAATCATCGATACCGGCCAGAACAGAAGGAAGATCGGTAGAGGTACCGGCGCCACGAGCCAGACGATCGCGGTCAACGGGACGACGCCGAACGTCAACAAGTGCTTCGCGTAGTGATAACGCGTCGCCGACTCATGTCCGCCCTGCGCACGTCTCACGTGCCGCGCGACCAGACCGTCAGCAAGGGCAACAGCAATCGCGAGCACGAGCTGCGGGGCCGTCATCAGGAGCATTGTGATGCGAACCCCGAAGAGCTTACTGCCGTACATGGCGACAACAAGCGCCTCGCGCGTTGCGCCGGAAAATGCCGGCCGCAGAAACGAACCCAGACCTTGTGATGGCAGGACACCTGCCTCCCATGCCCGCGCGGACGCATCAATGCCGGTCCAGCCGAACCAGCACCAGTACACGGAGTCCGCCGCCCGCGCTGCCAGTCCTGGATCGGTTGTCTCATTGAGGTAATAGCGCAGAAGCTCCCGCATCCCGCTCACCGGATCGTCGCGCCACAACAAGTGGGCCGCAGCTAGATCGGCCACCACCGCGAGCATGCTCGCGAGTAGCAGCCAGAGCGACGCGTGGATCGCAAGATCGATGACCCAGAAAAATGACTTCACTCCGTCCGCATTGCCATCGCGTTTCTTCGCGGCCATGGTCGTTCCTGTATCGCTAGAACCCGGCGCCCTTGCCTTCAACAGCCCACGATCCGGACACCGACACCGCATCGTTGGCACCCCTCTCTGCCGGCATGAAGCTGCCCACCGCTCCGCCGATGGCGTCCGGTGCAACGCCGCCCGCATCGTCGAATGGAGAAACGGCGTGGACGTAGGACTCATAGCGGGACCGCATGTCCGCCACCACATCGCCAAGCTCCGGCAGCATGATCGGATCATGCGCGTCGAGCAGCGGCAGCCGGACTTTCACGAGTTGCCCGCCCTCAATGAGCGCGAACGCCTGGCCCTTGGGCAACTGCGTCAGGTCGGAGGCATCCAGCATCGGCACCTGTCGTACTGAGATTTGATCGTGCGTCTGCGCCGTAAAATGCACACCCTCCCCGCGCCGCACGGCGTCGGTCGCCGATGAGGCAAGTGTCAACGACTTCACGTCGACCATCGGAAGCTGGTCGGTCAGGATCTTCGCGGTGGTGACGTACTTCACGCGCAGCATCACGAGTGTGTTGAAGTTCCCGAAAATCTGCTCGGCCTTCGCGCGTGAGCCGATCCTCGCCTCGAGATCGGCACTTGTTTGCGTATAGGCGGTTACCTGATAACCCGCGCCGCCCGCCTTGTTGACCATCGGCACAAACTCGTCGCCCACCAGCTCGTTGAACTCGTCGGCATGGATCGAGACGCGGCGTCGGCCGCCGCCAGTGCTCTGCCCATAACCGTGCCCATACTTGTAAATGCGGCCTGCAGTCGACGTCAGATCGGCGAACATTGCGTTGCCGACCACACCAGCCACCTCGAAGTCCGACAAAGCATCGAGGCCGACATAGACAATCCCGCCTCGGTCCATCACTCGGTTCCAGTCGAACACAGGACGCGGATCATGAGGGTCGTCATAGTCGGGCGATAGTAGTTCCGATGTCCGGCCTGTGGTGAGCTTTTCCAGGAGCGGATAGAGCGACGAGACTAGCTTGTCGAAGTACGAGCGCTCGTTGCTAATGACCGAAAGCAGGCCATTGGCGATCGGATCGGTCCAGCCTTGCTGCCTGATTAAGTTCGCGACCTGCAGTACTTCCTGGTTGCGCTGCAGACGCATCGCCTGCCTCGCCTCCTCCTTGTCGAGCGGCTCCAGACCCCCTTCCCAACCAGAGTGATCGCGATCGAGCCAGAAACGGAAGTACCGTAAGGCCAGCCCGTCGATGTTCACGGCGTTCTGGTAAATCATCTCGTACGTCGGACGGATGCCCAGCGCACTCATGGCCCGCGCCATCACGTTCACGAAACGCCAAACGAAGTCGCGAAACGCGGCCGACTGGCCCTCCTTCGGCAGATTGCCCGCGATGCGCGTCGCCACCTCGGTAATCCGCGAATACGTGCCGATTGGACTGTAGCGGGCCGACTTGTCGGGATAGCCCAAGTGAAAGAACGTAAATTCCGCTTCCCGCCCGCAGCGCTTTGCCTCGGCATACATTCGCAGCAGCAGGTCGACGTCGCCCTTCGGATCAAACACGATCACAATGTCGCCGCGGCGAATGTCCTGAGCAACCAGTACCTCACAGAGCCGGGTCTTGCCAACGCGCGTCGTGCCGAGCACAGCCATATGTCCGACGCGCTCGCCGAGATCGAACCAGATATCGCGCTCTTCCGGCTCGACACCATGTAGCGCTGGATCACCCCCAACCGGCGGCAACGGGGCGACGGGATTCCACCACGCCTCCCGGCGCGTCGTACGCGCGAGCCGGCTGTCCGGATGGCGGCGTTCGTAATCACGAGCTTCGTCGTAGAGCCGATTACGGGCGAGCAGCCGCCGATTTTCGGGAAGACGCGCCTGAAATATCCGCTGCGTGTGAATGGCGCTCCATCGAAAACCCCGCCCGAGGAATACCTCCTTGCCCGAGCATGGAATACTGGCCGCAGGGATCACGTACTGGGGGAGGCGCCGCAGGTTGCGTTGGAAACGGATCAGCCGCCACGCCTGTCGCCCTCGCGAAAATGCAAGTGCCATCAGCGCGAGAGTGGTCACGCTCCCGGTGGCCGGCGTCGCAAGGAACAGCGCCGGATGAGACCAGAGGATGCCGGTCGCAGCAAGCGCAGCAACGGAGGACAGCAGTTCGACCGGCTTGCGATAGAGATTCTCGACTGGATATGCCATCGCCGCCGCTCCGGTGCCCGTTCAGGCTTGCGCCGAATCGCTGTCTTCCGGCTCGACGGGCTTCTGTTTCGACTGGATCATTGCGTTTGCTGGCGGCACCGGATTGAAGAACCGCTCAGGTTCGGGAACGAGCATCACGGATAACTGCCGACCGCCGGCCCCCTTGATGTTGTAATGAAGCAGATAGGACCGGGCGCCACCGACATCTGCTGTCACGGGATAGCCGGATTTCTGAAAATCGCGCTGAATCTGCTTCCACAGCTCAGGGGCCCGCCCGTCTCCAGTCGGCGTCTGATCTATCGCGTCGGGATGCGCCTGCGCGAAGTCTCGGAAGATCGCGGGCGTCACAAGCAGCATCCCCTCCGGAACAAAGTGCACGCGAGCCATCGATTCGTTGTAGGGCAGCGCGCCGGTGGCGATACTTTCCTGCACCCACGCCATAAACCGTTCGGCATTGGGCCGCGGCTGCCGGGCACCCGCGCGGGCGGCAATGGATCGCGTCGGCGCCCGCGCCTTCTCGCGAGGGCGGACCGGGGCACTCACCAGATCCGGTATGGGCGCAGGGCCTCTTCTTTCGTCGCGGACAACGACTTCGTCGCTCAGCGCGATGGCGCTTTCCGTGTCGGGCAGATACGCCAGTTCCTCCTCGTTGTCGGACGGGGCATCGGCATCAGAAGCGGCCGTCTCCTGCCACCCGGGAGGGCCATCGTCCGCTGTACGACGATCGCGCCGATCTGAGTCTTCACGCACAGTTGACGCCGTTGCGTCTGGCACGTCGATGCACTGCTCGACCGATGTCGTCATCGGGTCCGCGACTGGCGATGACGCTTGCTGCGCAGCCTCTATGGGCGGGGTCGTTACGCCGCCATCAGCAAGATCGGCTGATTCAGCCGTCCGTTTCGGCTCATCACTCAATTCGATGATCTGAATAGAGCCGGCCGGAAGCGCACGCGGATAGCGAGCGGATTCCGCGTAGAGCCGATCGAGCGGAAAACGCAGAACCGTGAATGTTTGCTTCCAGACGCCAATCACCACTGCGATGGTCCAGATGGCACCGCCATCCGGCGTAGTCACAAGCGCCCCATATTCCTGCCACGTGTCGAAGAGACGGTTGTTGTCCGAAGGGATGCCCGCCGTGCCGCTCCGTTGCTCCTCATAGGAAGCGAGATAAGTGCGGACAGCCTCCGCCAGCGTTTTCGCCACGCACCACAGCGACTCACCGTCGCAATAGCCGGTCGCACCGGCGCGGTTGAGCGGCACACCACCCTCAGCCAGAAGCCGTCGCAGCCCTTCCATCAAGCGCTCGATCAGAGGTACCGCTCGCGCCGTCGTAAAGCGCGTGCGTGGACCTGCAAGCAGGTTTTCCGCGACCGAGCGCCGATCCGCGTCACCCACGATCTTCGCGAGCGAGTTGTCTTTGACGGTAGCGTCACCAGACAGATACGCAGCCAGTTCCTGCAGCACGGGGGGATACTGGGCCAACCAACTCAACGACGCCGGTGGCACGAGACGCTGCAGCAGCACGATGGCGAGACGCGAATGGGCACCGTAATCGCGCTCGCCGGGCTCTGGAAAATCGACGCAATACCATTCGCCACCCTGCTCGTTCATGCTACCGGCCATCGGCACCCAGGAACGGACGCCATGCCCGGCGGCCAGTTCGACCCGCAGATCCGCAAGCGGCTTGCCGATGTCGTGCAGCAACGCCCCGACCAGGACCGCATAACTGCACCGCGGACCATGCTGCATCTGGTCTTCCGGACTCGCCCCGAGCGGCAGCCGGTACCCCTCACGGAAATGCAGCGCATAGCGCGCCACCTCCAGCAGGTGGATCAGCAGGCCGCCCGGTTGCGCGTGATGATGCGACTCGGACGCGGGCAGAAGCTGCACGAATTCCGCGAGTCGATGCAGCAACGGTTCGAGGTCGCGCTGGTCGCTGTCGGGCGACAGCCCGAGACTGCCGCCGATACGACGGACCATCCCCTCGACGCCGGTTCGCTGAATCAGCTCGCGGTACCCCAGTACCGGCAGATACTGCGGCGAAGGCGGCACGCTGCGCTTGACAGGTGACGCGGGCGGTATAGTTGGCGGCACCGGCGGCGTCGCCCGCGCCATCGACGATCGCGGCACCTTCAACCAGTTAAGGGCATTGGCTAAAGCCATGTAGGTGTTTCCGGCAGAACGGGAGATCGGGACTGGCCTCGGTTATGAGGCGAGCAACCCAACTGGGCGCCCTGTGTCAACGGTACGCATTGCCCGCCGCGCTCCCCGCAAATGTCTGCACGAAAACGTGCAGCCCGTCGCAGTCATGCTGTCGACAGTGGGCTGCTATCTCGAGCCGCCCACCGACACTTTCCCGGCCTTGTCGGCTAGGCCCGTGGCCTTTTTCTCGGTTGCTGCAAAACCCTTTTTTGCCCTTAGCCATTTGCGCCTTTGAGCGGGTGATGCGACTCATTCCAGCATCACCCGCGGCCTTTGGATTGGGCCCTTCCCTTTACAACAACCTTTGTTCCCCTTGCCTTTTCAGCTTTCACTGGATGCCTTTGTCCAATACTGGACGGCACTGGTGCTGTCAGCTCCGTCCATTGGTCCACTCAAAAATAGCGGCGTGAGTCACCTCGCTTCGATGCAGGCATTCCGGCCATACATGTACCGGGCCTGCCTAAAGTGAAGCCGTCAGTCCTTCCCCCCAAGGCTGACGCGCGCTGTTGACCTGTCGGGCTGCACCCCGCTCCCCGGCAGGTCCCTTTTCCTGATGGCAGCGCCAACCGGAACGAGGTCGAGGTGAAACGTGTCCCGCTGATACCTTTGTATGCATTGCTCATTGCAACGACGAGCCGCGCCGATTGCCTTGACGATGCGGCACGGTTTCATCACGTCAATGTCCGACTGATCCGCGCAATCGCCGCCGTTGAATCAGGACAGCGCGCCGGCGTCGTCCATCTGAATGACGACGGCACCACCGACATCGGGCTCATGCAGATCAACAGCCGGTGGCTCTCGACGCTCTCCCGCTTCGGCGTCTCTCGTGCAGACCTCCAAGACGGCTGCACCAATGCCTATGTCGGCGCGTGGATCCTGTCGCAGGACATCCGTCGCCTCGGACTCACGTGGGATGCTATCGGTGCCTACAACGCCGGCACACGTCAAAAGCGCATTGCCTATGCACGTCGCATTTACCGGCAACTGCACGCCGCGCCGGAAGCCGTGGTCCAGCACCAGCAAGCCATGGCTGCCGGTACTTCTCATTCGAGCTTCGTTGCCCGACTCTTCGAACCCATCGGATGGGGAAATGGGCAATGAGCCGGCTCACGTACGAATACGCGATTGAGGTACTGAACGATTACCTTGGTCCACTGCAACCCATGCTGGCCGATCCTGACGTCCAGGAGATCATGGTCAACCGTGCCGACACCGTCTTCGTCGAACGCAACGGAGCTGTTTCATATGTTGCTGGCGCTGACCTCGATCCGGACGCGCTTGACCGCGCCATCACGATTCTCGCCAACGTCAATGCAAAGGCACAAACACCGCTGCTCGATGCGCGCCTGCCCGGTCTTCGGCTCGCAGCCGCCAGACATCCAGTTGCCGTTCACGGCGACATGCTCTCGGTCCGCAAGCACGCGCGCCGTCGCATAGGTCTCGGAGAATATGAACGTAACGGTGCGTTCGACGTGCTACCTGCGGTACGGTCCTGCCTCGCACGCCGTCGCAATGCAGCTCTGCTCGAACGGTTAGCCGGCGGCGGCGCTGCCCTGCGGGAGTTTTTCCAATGGGTCATGCGTGAACGGATTAACGTCGCGTTCTCCGGCGGCACGTCGTCCGGCAAGACAACTCTGCTCAACGCGATGATCGATGCGATGCCGGCAAGCGACCGCATCGTGACTATCGAGGATACGGCCGAGCTTCAGGTCCATGCACCCAACCACGTGGGACTGGAAACCAACCTCGGCATCACCGTCCGCGACCTTGTTCGCTTCTCGCTGCGTATCCGCCCCGACCGCATCATCGTCGGTGAAGTCCGCGGCGCTGAAGCGTTCGACCTGATGGAAGCGCTGAACACGGGTCACCCCGGTTCCATCGTCTCGTTCCACGCGGATTCGGCTGATACGGCACCCGCGCGACTCGAATCGCTCATTCGCATGAGCGCCGAGGGGCGTCTGATGACGATGACAGACCTGCGCCAAAAGATTGCCTCGACGTTCCGCTTCTTCGTGCACGCCGAGCGACAGGGCGCGGTCCGCGGTCCCGTCGAAATCCGCGAAGTGCTCGGCGTTGAACACGACCGCTACAGCACGCGTCGTCTTTTTTCCCGCTATGCGGACGTCGAGGAGGCAGTTCATGCATGAATCAACCCCTATCTCCCTGGGCGTGATTGCTGTGCGTCGCACGATTTCCGTTGCCGTCAACATGAGCCGCGCACTTCGCACGGCCTGGCAAGGTTTGCTGCTCCAGCACGACCGTCCCATCCGCGCCATCCTCGTTGCGTTGTGGCTTGGCTCGATCCCGATCTTTGCTCATGCGGGAATCTGGAACGGGGGCCTATGCACCGTCTATCAGGACGTGCTCGACAACGAGTTGCTGGAAGTTGTGTCGCTGTCTGCACTGGTCGGCTCGATCGTGCTGTGGCTGCTCGATGATGGTCGCAGCAACATCAAGACCCACGTGCTGCGCGGCGTGCTGGGCACGCTCGCAATTTTGAACATGCCGCTACTGTGGGCGCAGGTCTTCAATCACGGTGCGGCCTGCACCGGCACGCTGTGAAGAGCGAATCGGAGACACACGATGGGCGCACAGCACGCTGACCGCCTCGATGCAACTGGCGAACCTGACGATCCGCTCGCAGCACGTATTCGCAAGACCATGCTCGAACAGTTCCTGCTGCTTGGTATCGACCGAAAATGGTGCCTCGCGCAGTGCGCTATTGTCATCACGTTCGCCGCCGGCATGCGAAACGCATGGGTACTGCTCGCGGTGCTGGTTACGCACCCCGTATTGTGGCTTGCCGTGCGACGCGATCCGGATCAGATCCGTTGCTACACGAAATATAGCCGCCAAGGCGAGTACTACGAACCGCGCCAGCTGCTCCGCCAGAAGGTCAACGCACGTCCGAAAGGCTTCGCGAGAGGTTTGCCATGCTGACGCCTGCCTTCGCACGCCCCCCGTTCGATGCGGAATCGCTCACGCGCGTCGCGCAGCGCACGGATGGCGATCGCCGCTCGACCGCTGAAGTGGTGCCATGGCTCTTCCGTTTCAGCGATTCGCTCATCGTTAACAAGGATTCGGCGCTGATGGCGACATATGGCTTCACCGGGCCTGACGCGGACGCGCTGTCGACCAGCCACATCCTTGAACTGATGGACAACTTCCTCACGTCACTGCGCGACATGGCTCGGCGCCCGATCACGATGTGGTGGACGGTTCATCGCCGCCGCACTGCGCAGTATCTCAGCGCACCAATGCCAGACCCGATTTCGCAGCAAGTGGACGACGCACGGCGAGAAACATTCGAGCAGAGCGCGAATTATTTGAATCGTCATTTTCTGACGTTCACGCTCGCACCGGAAGTCGGCATCGACCGCTTCGCCGGCAAGCTCACGCACGGAATGACACACGACGGGCTTTCCATCGTCGACTCGCTGCTACAGGCCGTGCGCGGCACGTTCTCCGACCAGTATCTGTTCGCGTACACCGCGTCGGAACTTACCGCCGTTGTCGAAGCCTTCGAACACATACTGTTTGGCTTCGTGGCCAGCAATCCTCGATTGGACTGTCAACGGCTGTCCGGCGACCGGCTGGGCGCCTTCATGCACGCCTGCGGCTCGCCCGCCAGCGATCATCTGCAGGCGGTCTCCGTGCCGGACATTCCTGCACTCGACGTCGCAATGTGCGATACGGAAGTGCGCCCTGGTAATGACTACCTGCACTTCTATGCTGGAGGTCGGCAACGGTTCGGGATCGCTGCGGGCATTCCGGCCCGTCGTGACTTCTGGCCGGATAGCGTCCTACCGACCAGTCTCGACGGCCTTCTCAAGCTTCCCGGCGAAGTGACCATCAGCCATTGCTTCCGGCTCACGTCGCCGTCTGCTGCGATGCGCTTTATCGACGGCGTGCGCCGCTATCACGAGGGACGTCGGCTCGATACGCGATCGCTCCTCGCTGCCACACTGCGCGGCGGCGATCTGACGGGTGCACGTCAGAACCAGGCGCGCTCGGCCGCCGCCGACGAAGCCAACCGCCGGGCCGGCAAGGTCGAGATGGCCGAAGAACTGTATGGGTACTACAACCTGTCCGTACTGTCGTACTCGCCCGTATTCGAAACCGGCCCGTTCGACGACGGACACACCGCTGAGGCGGCCTGGACGCAGGCCGTGGCCACGCACAAGGCGGTCGAGGAAGCGCTGCGCGCGGCTCAGTTCACGCCGGTACGCGAAACGCTGCACGCCCTCTCGGCGTTCGCGACCACGATCCCGGGCATGTGGCGCGAATGCGCGCGCTGGTCCTTCATCGATACCGAAGCCCTGGCACGCCTGCTGCCGCTTCGTGGCGTGTCCGATGGCCATCGCGTCAACGCACATCTCACGAAGGAAACAGGCGCGCGCTGCCCCGCTCTTGCGGCCTTTCCGACGGAGTTCGGCACACCCTACTGGTTCACCGGCTTTCTCGGTGACGTCGGGCACATGCTGGTATGCGGTCGCACGGGCTTTGGCAAGACGATCTTCATGCTGCTGTGCGCGACACTCTTTCGCAAGTATCCGAACGCGTGGCTGTACGGCTTCGACAAGGACCTGTCGATGCGCATCCCGACGATCCTCCAGGGCGGCCGTTACATGCAGTTCGACAGCGAGGCGAGCGCCGTCCACCCCGACGAGCTGGCCCGAATCAATCCGCTAATGCTCCTCGCCGACCGACGCCATCTCGAATTCCTGGTCGAATGGATCGTGCTGCTCGTGCAGCAGCGCGGCACCTACCGCGTCACTGCTGCTGATCGACGCGAGCTGCAAACGGCACTCGCCGCCACGCGTAGCCGCGGCGACCGGCGACTGTGGCGGCTGCGCACGGTTCACGCGTCACTGCCGGCTGGGCCGCTCGCAGACGAGCTCGCTCTGTGGGTCGGGCATGCCGTGCATGCGCACTACTTCGACAACGTCGTGGACAGCTTCGATGACGCGCGCTGGCTCTCGATGGCGACCGACCGGATTCTCGCGAATCCGGTGATCGCACGGCCGTTCCTGTCGTACGTCACCTACCGCATACAGGATTCGCTCGAGCAACGCCGCACGAACGGTGTCATCGGCCCGACGGTCGTCATGCTTCCCGAGATTTGGAATCTGCTCGACGATGAATCGTTCGCGAGGCAGATCGGCAACTGGATCGTCACGATGCGCAAGAAGCTCGGCTGCGTGTGGATGGATGCACAGTCGCCCGAACAGGTGTCGTCCTCGGCGATCTGGCCGCAGATCCGCGACAACGTGCTCGTGCGTGTTTTCGTGCCCGTCGAGAACTTTACACCTTCCGCAAAGACCGCTTATCAGCGGGATTTTGGACTGTCCGACGGTCAGATTCGCACGATCCAGAAGCTCGTTGCAAAACGCGACTATTTCATCGCCGAGCAGGGTGGCGCGTCGCGCCGCATCTCGGTGCCCCTCGATCCCCGCACGATCGCAATCCTACGCTCGGAAATGAGCGCGCAGATCATGTTCGATCGGCATCTACATTCGGGTCTTCCGGACTGGAAGGAGCGGTACATCGAGGAAGCAACAACACAGGCGCGCGGGAATCCAATTCCTACAGTCGATCGTGAGGTCGATCATGCGTGATACCCCCCTCTGGCGCGCTCGCGCTTCGCTCTTTGTCGGCCTACTTTTGTCCATCAGCACGGCCCGGGCTGGCGGTGGCATGACAGGCGGTGCCACGGAGATCACACAACTTCTGAACCACGCGGAGCTTGTCTCCTCCGTGGCCCAGCAGGCGCAGATGGTGGAGCAGAACGTCCAGGCGCAGATCACGCGCCTGCAGCAGTACGTGACGATGGTGCAGAACCTGAAGCAGGTACCGACCTCACTCATCGACCAGACGATCGCCCCGTATCGCACGCAGATTTCGAACTTCCAGTCGTTGTCCACGGCGATCACGCAGTTGCAGCAGGCGGCAAACGCCACGAGTGGCCTCTTCGGACGCAGTCTGTCCGAGATGAACACAACCGGCATGTCACCCGCGCAGTGGCTGTCGGCCTACACGTCGCTTGCCTCGACGCGCGGTGGAATCTATCAGCAGCAGCTAGCGCAGGACATGCAGAACCTCGATACGCTCGCCGGGCGCGCGCAGAACCTCCAACAGATCCAGTCGCAGATTCCCAATGTCACCGGGACAGTGCAGGGCCTGCAGATGCTGAACCAGCAATCGAACGTACTGGCCGGCGAAATGGTGGATTTGCATGCGCTCATGCAGCGTCAGGTCGCGCAACAGATGCAGGACCGCGTCGCCCAAGCGCAGGCCCAGGGTAATGCCGCGCAACTCGCCGCCGCGCGTGCCGCAGCGATGGGCCAAATCAATCAGCAGGAGCAGCAGAAGACTCAGGGGGCACCTGACTTCAACCTGCTGCAGGATCAGTAACTCCGGGAGCCGACCATGTTGCTGCGCTGGCTGATCCGCTCCCTCTGCATGACATCTGCCGAACTGCGCGTCGTGCTCAAAGGCATCCGTGCGTATCGCAGGCGCGGCCGGGGCATCGATGACGAGCACAACGAAACGTGGCGCTTTGACCGACGGATTACGCGCAACATCCGGCTGTCGCTGCTCACCGGATTGCTGGTCGTGCAACTCGACAGCCCCCATGTGTTCGCGGCCGGCTGGCTCGCCCTACCGCTCGCTGCGCTGCTGGCAATGGCGCGCCTTGCAGGCGCTCTGCGGTGAGCACTAGGAAGCCGCGCCATGAACGACGTCATCTCGGTGCTCAACACGCTATTCGCGACGATGCAGGCGAAAGGCATGAGCCTGCAGACGCTGTTCCTCTCCGATGGCCTTGATCTGCTCGCTGCATTAGGTCTCGTCATGGCCACCTGGCACGTGTTCCTGTGGCTGCTCGAGGGCGACTTCCCCGGCTTCTTTTCGAACCTGTTCCGCCACCTGATCAAGTGCGCGGTCATCCTGGTGTTGCTCACCGCATGGAGCAGCACGGTTCACAGCTATTTCGTCGACAACATGCAGACGATGGCCTCACGCGTGTCCGGCAGTGACGGCAATCCGGGCGACCTGCTGCGTGCGCTTGTCAATGCCGCATCGACCATCATGCAGGGCGTGCGTACCGAAGCAGCGCAGGTCTGCGAAGAAGTGCCCGACGTCACCCCCGAAGGTGTCGTGATTCCGAACACCGAGCATCAAGAATGCGGCGCGGCGAGTGATGCGGGCTCGAACTCGGCGGGCCTGAGCTCTATCTGGACGCTCATCAAAAACCTGCCGCTCATTCTGCTCGCCTTTCTTGCGAAGGCACTCGCGATCATCGCGATCACGCTGATGACATTGATCTTCATTGTGGTCGTGCAGTTCGGATCATTTCTGCTCGACATTGCGTTTTGTCTGGGACCGGTCCTCATCCCGTGGTACTTGCTGCCTGCCGGCGAATTCCTCTTCGATGGATGGCTACGCTTCACGATTTCGGCCGGCCTCTTTAAGGTCGTGGCGTGGTTGATGATGGCGATCGTCTATAGCGGCGTGCTGCCCGGTATTCAGGGGCTCGTGCAGCAGACGGCGACGCAAAGCGGCACAAACAGCGACGCCTATTACGCGACGAACTACCTCGCGATGCTGGCGCTCGCGCTCGTCTGCGGTGTGGGAGCTTTCATGATGTGGCAGGTACCGGACATCGCCAAATCGCTCGTCTCGGGCGGCGCTGGTGGTGGTTTGCGGGGCTTTGGCAAGGGCGTCATTGGGAACAAGTTGACGCCCAATGTGTTGAAGTGAGATCAGTGATGTCTGCTTTCGTTTTGATGACTGCTGTAGTACGCGTTCCAAGACGCGTCGGCATCTGCGAGATGTTGCTCGTCCGCCTCCCGAGACTGCTTCCTCTCTCGGGGCGTGCGACTAAGCATCGCCCACGCGAGAAACACAACTGCGCCCGCCAGCAGCATAGCAACGTCGAAATGCTGCGCGCCGACCTGGTACAGGACGAACGCCGCAAACAGGAAAAGCGGCAGCACGAAATACAGCAGGATGATTTTGAGTCTGGCCATGGCTGCACCCTTGCAGCAGGTGAACTGGGTTTCAGTGTAGCACCGCACGCGCGGAACTGCGCGGAGGCATGAACGATGGACGAACGTACACCACCATCGCTTCCACCACGCGCCGTCGCGGCCTCCGTTGCCGGCACAGATCTCTCAGCGCCGCCGAACACGGGAGAAGCTGTGGCCGCATGGTTCGCAGCCTTCCAGCGGCCCGTCTGGGAAAAGCGCCTCGCGATCAAGGTGGCCGCCGCCTTCGCGCTCATTGCCGCCGGTGAATGCGCAGCACTGATCGTGCAGAGTTCGCATAGTGGATCACGCCCCTATTTCGTCGAACATGATGAGAAGACGGGCGCAGTCTGGGTCTCGGACCATTACGCCGAAACGTATTCGGCGACTGCGGCGAACAAACGCTATTTCTTGGTGAAATGGGCCTCGCGGGTGTTCACGATTGAGGCCGACAGCCAGGACACGCTCGCCCGGCAGATACCGGCCGCGTTCGGCTGGACGTCGGGCGCCGCGACGCGGGAACTCGAAACCTATATCACGGTGACCGATCCCGTCGCGCAACGCGTTGTGCAGACGCCCGGGCTCACCCGCGAGTTTGTCGAGAACTCGACTTCATTTTCGCCCGACGGTCAGGTCGCGTACCTCATCTTCACACTGGTCGAGAGCGTAAACGGCAAGCCGTCGCGACCGAAACAGATGCTGCTCACGATCAGCTTCCTACTGGCACCCGAGACCCTGAAACCCGGCGAAGAGAAGGACAACCCGATCGGCCTGCGCATCACCCATTTCAGTCTCACGCCCTACCTCGGCGTCAATCCGGGAGTCACGCAATGAAGTTCATTGCCTCTGTCACATTCGTCGCGACGCTGCTTTGTGGCGGCATCGTGGCCGCCCACGGGCAAACAGCATCGTCGGCCCCGGTAGCGTCCTCGCCGATGCCGCAGGCCCTGCCGTCCCCGGCACAGGAGCGATCAGACAAGGCGACGTCACGTCCAGCCCCTTCGGCGGCGCGGCACCGGAGACAACCATCGCTGCAGGCAGCGATCAATGGTCCCTACCCTGCGCCCGATGACGCGTCGCTCGTCGTGTACGACTATGATCCGGACTACTCGTACCCGGTGCTCGTGCGAACCAGTCAGGAAACGCATCTCGAGTTCGCGCCGGATGAAGAAGTCGTCGGCGTCTATCTGTCCGATACTGGAAAGCGCTGGCTCGAACATACCGCTCTGACGAAGCGGGACGTATTCATCGAAGCACGTCTGCCCGGACTCGAGAATGCTGCCACCATCATCACGTCCCGCCGGCGCTACGAGCTTGAGCTGCGCTCATCGGACGGTGGAAAGGTCTATCACCGTGTCTCGTGGCACTACCTCGATGCCGACGCGCATGAAACAGCAGAAAAGGTCTCTCCGTTCGGCATCGAATACCCCAAGAACGTGCCCGAGAGCAACGCTGCCGGAGGTTCGGACAGCGCGGCGGCCGCCCAAAAAACGCACTCGGGTATCGCGAAATCAGATGGTCCTCACATTTCGCTCGATCACGCGAACTTCGACTACCGCGTCAAAGGGAATGCGCCGTTCTCCCCCGTGATCGTGTTCGACGACGGACGGTTCACTTACCTTCAGCTTCCGCATCAGGCTGAACTGCCGGCCATTCTGCTCATGGATGAAAAAGGCGAAGCGGAAATTGCGAGCTTCATTCCCCTCGGCGACGACTTCTACGAGGTCCAGCAAACCGTTCCGTACGGTCTGCTGCTCAAGCGTGGCAAGGAGGAAGTTCGGATCTTCAATGGCCGGGGCAAAGGTTGCGGGCTGTTCGGCTGCGACTCGGCGCGCGTGAAAAACGTCTATGGGAAGCCCTGAACATGCCCGCTCCGGAAAACAGCGGCTCTCCGCTCACGCCCAATCCCGAGCGCCTGACCCGCGTGCGGCGCGATCTCGCAAAAATGCTGCTGGTCGCGCTGAGCTCCGCACTGGTCGCGATTGTCCTCGTCCACGCACTGTCTCACCCACACGAGACCGCAGCCGAACGACGCGCGCGCGAGCAACTCGATGCAGAGGCCCGGCAGCCCAAGGCGTCACCGGATGCGCTGCGCAAGCGCCTGGAAGACCAGCGCAATCTCGCGATGGCGCGTGCAGGGCGAGAAACGGCCAGCGCTCCGCTCGGGGGCTCGCCGCTTGACGGTATCCCCAAGGGTGTACCCGGCGATGACGCAGGTCCACTTCCTTCCAAGGATCGCGCTTCGAGTCAGTCGGCGGCGAGCCGCGATGCCGATCGTCTTGCCCTTCAACGGCAAATCGAAGCGATGCAAAGCCAGTCGCTCGTCGCGTACGAAGACACAGCGCGCGACACCCATGGGGCATCGGGACAGACATCCAACTTCCAAGACCCCGATCAACTTGCAGGGAATCTCGCAAACGTCCCAGAACCTGCCCTCGCGTCCGGCAGAACGGCCAATAGCGCGCTTGATACAGCGTCGCCTCCATCACAGCAGGTGAGTGTCGCCAGCGCCATCGACCGGCACAACGCCAACTGGCTGAAACAGCAGGGCGATGAGGCCGATGAGGAAAAACCACTGGTACCAACCCCCATCAGGTCGCCGTATATGGTACTGGGTGGCACGCCTATTCCCACGGTCATCTTGCAGGGCGCGAAAAGCGACATGCCCGGTACATTTCGCGCGATGGTCGACCGGGATATCTATGACAGCATCGACGGCAGCTGCAAGCTCATCCCGAAGGGGACGCGCATTCTGGGCCGGACAAACAACAATGTCGCGATCGGCCAGGACCTGATGCTGATGGCCGCCACCCGAATGATCTTCCGCCATGCGACGATGCGGCTCGACGGACTGCCGGGCAACGACCCAGACGGCGAGGCCGGTGTCAGTGCCGACGTCAACAATCATTTCTTCAGGATCTTCGGCTCCACGTTCCTGATCGCCGGCGTCGCCGCGTGGATCGGCCACAGCCAGAACCAGTCGAGCGGCACGACAATCAACGTCAACGGCGGTGTGGCAACGGATCTGTCGTCGGCCGCAGCGCAATCGCTGTCGCAGACAACCCAAACCATCCTCCAGCGCAATATGAACATCCAGCCGACGCTCAGGCTGGACCCGGGTCAACGCATCACGTTCATCACGCAGCGGGACATGATGCTGCCGCCCAGTGTCACTGACGGGAGCTGCCATCGATGAAACATACGACCACCCTGCTTTTCGTGCCCGTGCTGTTCGCGAGTTGCCTGCTTCAGTCGGCCTGCGCCGAACCGCCCGTCTTGACCGGAGCGGTCTACGACTTCGACTGGCGTATGACCGGTTCCGCCGAAGTCGAGCCATACCAGATGTTCGATGACGGACAGAACATCTATCTGCAATTCGCCGATCTGAAACACGTCCCCGCCGTTTTCGCCGACACGCCAGGTGGGCTCATGCTCTTGCGCTGGCATCCCGATCCGCCCTACATCGTTGTCAACCAGATAGAAAGCGCCCTGGTGTTTCGCTCTGCAGCCGGGCAAGCCCGGGCCGTTCGCGTCGAGCGTGGCGGTCCGCCGCGGATGGCACGCTTCGGGGCAGCCAGTCCATCGGAGGAAAGCGCAGTCAGCCCACCCGAGGTCATCGACCGCGTTCGCACTGGCGTCAATCCCGGTTCGCAGCAAAAATAGCTTCCGCTCGGTCCAGTAGCCGCACGCGGCAAGACAGACATGAACAGTCTAGATTCCTCGCGAGATTCATGGATCGTCGGTGAATTCTGTCCAAAAATTACGTCTATCCACGAAACGTGGACAACGTGTTTTTTTGGACAGATGGTTGAATCTGTCCATAATTTCTATCTGTCCACGGAACGTGTACAATGAAAATAACTGGTCAACCATGGACGCGCCATGTCCTCTGCCGATCGCGATCTGCCCTCTCTCGTGCAAGCTGCAGCGACAGCGTTTGGCCAGGCGACCGGCATTCCTGTTCAAGCACGCAAGGCGCCAGCCGGGTCAGGAGCAGACGCTTCCCTGGAATTTCACGTCGGGGCGCGCCGCTTCAAACGTCCGGCGCACGTCAAGCAGACGATCGACCGCTACGGCACAGTCGCCGCATTCCGCGCGCACGCTGCGCCCCGCAACGACGAGAGGCTGTTGCTCGTCACATCTTATCTATCGCCGAACATGATCAATGCGTGCCGCGAGATGCAGGTCGATGCACTTGATCTGGCCGGCAATGCCAGTCTCATGCTCGGCGACAATATCATTCTCGTCTCTGGCCGGCCGCGCCTCGACAGTACGCCCGCGCAGAGATCGTCCTGGACCCGGTCGACGCTGCGGGTCGCCCTCGCGCTGCTCACGGACCCTTCGTTGCTGCTAAAGACCTATCGCGATATCGCACAGGTCGCTGGGGTCAGTCACGGAACAGTCCAGAACGCGATTCGCGCCATGCGGGAACGTCGCGATATCATTGAACGGCACGGTGAGCCGGGCTTGCAGTTCACCGACAAGGACAGGATGATCGATGAATGGACAACGCTGTACCCGTCGCTCCTGCGCAGCTCACTCGAGCTGCGTCGATTCCGCACCGACATGACCGACTGGTGGCGCTACGTTCCAGAAATGCCCGACCGGTGCCGATTTGGCGGAGAGCCCGCGGCGGCCATCGTCACGGAATACCTAAAACCGGCGTTCTTCACCATATACTGCATGGATGAAGTGCCGCGCGAATGGATCGCCAAGGCCCAACTGAGGCCGGATAGCAGCGGAAACGTCGAATTCCTGAAGTCTCCGATCACGTTTGCAGCGCTGCGGGATTGTCCCCCGAACGTTGTACCGCCCCTGCTCGTCTACGCCGATCTCGTCGCGAGCGGTGATTCTCGAAATCTCGAAACCTCCCGGCTACTGCGTGAACAATATCTCCCCGCTTGATGCCCGTCCCCATCGCGCCTTTCCACCGGAAATGATCGCTCTTCTGCGGGAGGTGGCAGTTGCGGCCACAGCCAGGGACATCCCGTGGTTCGTCGGAGGGGCAAGCGCGCGTGACATGCTGCTCACGCATGTACATGACATTGAACCGACACGGGCCACCGCAGATGTCGATATTGGTATTTCGATCGAAAGCTGGGCCGGCCATGAGGCGCTTAGAGCGGAACTGCTTGCGTCGGGCCACTTCGAGCAGCAGGGCAAGGCGACGCACCGCCTGCACTACCGGGTACCGGCCACCGGCGTCAGAACATGGCTCGACGTCGTCCCATTTGGACGCATCGCGGACGACAGCGGCGAAATCGCCTGGCCACCGGATCAGGCGATCCGCATGAACGTGGCTGGCTTTGAAGAAGCGCTGCGCGCGGCGGTGCTCGTGCGCATGGATGCAAATCTCGTCGTGCCCGTCGCATCGCTCCCGGCTCAGGCGATGCTCAAAGTCATTGCCTGGCAGGATCGTCACGGCGTCGATCGCAAGGATGCAAGCGATTTGCTCTTTCTGCTTGCGTGGTACGGCGAGGCGGGGAACCTCGAAAGGCTGTACGCCGACGATGACTTCGATCTGATAGAGCAGCACGACCACGACCCCGACATTGCAGGTGCAGCGCTGCTCGGTCGGGACATGGCAAACATCGTTACGCCGGAAGTGAGCGCGCAGATCCTCACGGTTCTCGCCCCAGACGACCCGTCCCCGCTGATACTCACGCACATGGTGACGAGCCGCATGCGGATTCCCGGTGGCGAGGACACCGAGCGGATCGGTCAGCTATTCGATGCGTTTCGGCAGGAATTTCTCGCGGCGGTTCAGCGCCCCAGCGGCGTGTGACTGCCAGACACTACGACAGACCTCCCCCGTGTACGGCTAACTGGCCGCGCCTTGGGCTGCCCGCGACTGCAGATCCGCTAATTGGGCAAGCGCATCCATCGCGCGCTCGACGGGCACGAAGATATGATCATGAAAGGCAGCTGCAACAACGTTGCAGCTGATGCTGGCCTTCGTCAGCGCCTCAGCTACTGCAGCAGTGAGCCCTACGGCCTGCAGGTCGGAGTGAACGGTCAATGTGATCCACGCCGCCCTGAAAAGAACCGGCAGATTCTCGCGCACGGCCGTCGGCTCATCGATGATGACGGTCAGCCCTTCCCGCTCACGAAACGTAGCCAAGGGCGCGAGTTGCGACACGTCCCTGTCCGCCTCCACGGACGAGAAGACATAGGCCCCTTCATTCAGTTCTGGCTGCATGGACGCAAGCAGCTTTGCGAGGTCTGAAACCGGTTGGCTCACTGAGTTTCCTATCGAAGAGAAATCAATCGGGCAGGACACCGGCAACGACCCATTGCGAACGATGCCCACGTCACTTCACAGCGCCATTGTGACTGACGCGAAAATTGTCACTCATAGTGCGTCCTATCATAGAGCGTGGCCTCAAACAGGTCAAATCCGTACGCTTCGATATCCTTCCGCTCGAGATCTCGATGCAGTACGACCCGCTTGCCTTGTTTGGAAAACGCCTGATTGCGCTTCGCAAGGCGCGCGGCTGGTCGCAAGAGCGGCTGGCGCTCGAAAGTGGCCTCGCCCGGTCGTACATCGGCGGCATCGAGCGGGGCCAGCGCAACATCGCCCTCTATAACATCTGTGTACTGGCCGCCACACTCGGCGTCTCACCCGCTTCAATGCTCGAATTTGACGAGCTTGCGTGACGTTTCGCAGCGGCCACGAAGCCATCGCGACCGATCGTGATGACCGTATATCGGCCACTACGGCTAAGTGCAGACCGTGAGACATCGTGATGGGTCGTGATCTCAACATTAATCCCGTTATACCGGTCTCGCACTAAAAAAATATGGTGCGGTTATCAACTTGATTTTTTGATTTCTCCGCCTATGATTCGCGCTTGAAGTCGCCCGCTGGAGCTCATCCAGCAACCTTCGCAGCATCGTCGCTCTGCGACGCCTTTCGCGGTTGTGCTTCGTCCCACTGTCTGGACCACCGCAGGTCGTTTGACCGGAAGCTTCCTTCCTTGCCTGTCTGGGGAATTGCCATTCCCCGACACGGGCTTTGGCGATTCCCCTTTTTTTCGTTCTGGAGAATCGTCATGAATCAGTCAGTCGAACCTCGCAAGTATTTCGATCTTCATCTGCGCGGCCTCGGGTATCTGTCCCGCGTACGCGACGTGACCGCCAGGGGCAATGGCCGTAGCAAGGCCAAGCCTTTCCTCGCATGTGCTATTTCCGCGTTCCATGGCGATCCGAACGTCGAGAATGGAATCGTCTACCTCCCGCTCGACCTGATCGTCGCTGGCGAAAAAGCCAGGGAAGCGGTCCGCTCTGTGATGGACGACGCCAACGATCCCGATGTGAAAGTCCTCGTTTCGTTCCGCGCCGGTGATCACTACATCCGGACGTTCGAGCGCACTGGCAACCGCGCTGGGGAAACCGGCGCCGTGCTCAAGGGGCGCTTGCTGAAGCTCTTCTGGATCAAGGTCGACGGCCAGGAGGTCTACCGCGATGAGAGCGCAGAACCCGACGACGCGAACGCCGGAAACGATCAGGCTCCGGAGCGTATCAACGGCCAAGTGCCATCGACAGACGGTCATGATCAGCACGCCCCACACAGCGTCGATGAGTCCGACAGCGGTCGAAACGCAGAGGAACCACGCAAAGCTTCGGCATTGACTGAGCGTAATGCCCCGCGTACCAACCGCTATCCGCCATTGCGCCGTCACGGCAACGCCAATTCCCATCGAGCCGCCACCAGCGCCGAGTGAACGGCATCCTCGTCCCCCGCCCCGCGCGGGGGTCTTCTCGCATGACCGGCCCGTCGGTTTTCCCGAGCGATGCATAAAGAAGCGCTCAGGAAAGCCGGTATCAGCCGCCGATTGCGTCTTGGGTTCACGGTGGCCCGACCACGCCGTGGCGTTTGTGCCGGACCGATTGCTCCGGCCCAGACCCGCGCCTGGCAGATTCAACTGCCAGGCGTCATGCGTCATTCGCTTCTCATAGGCAGCCACGGCCAAAAGGCCAATGACGCGTGACGGTTTCACTGCCGGCCTGCCAGCTTGCAGGCCCGTCCGTCGCCACGCGAGGCGACACCTTCACAGCCCACTTCCGGTGCCACTGTCTGCACGGCTGTCCCCGGGTCATATGACGCGGGTTCCGGAATCACCTTCTTTCACGCCTTCGGGCCTCACCTTGTCCAACCCCCGCGGGGATGCGCTTCCCGCCTGGGCAGCCGTTCGCCGCGTCTTTTCGGAGAACGTCATGACTCAAGCCAGCGAAACACCTGCCATCGCGGCCACCATCGTGCCGGATGAGCGCCGCATGGAAATTCTGCCGCGCTATTTCGGCAAACACATGATCCAAGCGGAAGTGGCCGTCTATACGGCGATGTCGACGCTGTGCACAACGTACCACGGTGGAATGTGGGACTACGTTGAGCTGTCCAACGGCGCCTTCTACATGGCTCCCCGCCTCAGTGATCCACTGCCCATCACCTGCGACGGCAACGGATATGACGGCGAGATGAGCAGCGATGCCGCAGGCATTGTTGCCACGCTGTTCGCCTTCAATGCCATGGCGTGGTCGACGGAAGATGCACACTTCACGGACCTGTATCACAAGCTGCTCGCCTTTGTGCCGTCTCACCCGGAAGCCCGCGAGATCTTCGCCGCGATCGACTAACCTTTCCCTTCCTCTTGCCCCATGCGGAACGCAGCCCGCCGGGGCGCGTCTCCGCGAAGCTCACGGAGACAATCATGTCAAGCTCTAGCTGCCTCGACTCCCGGCCACCTGCCAGAAAGTCCAGCGACATCGAAACGTCTTGCTGGCCGGGCGTGCAAACGAAACACTACTCGCGAATTTCAGAAGTGCACGCGCACGCCGCGAACTCACCAGTCGATGAAGACGGTCCGACGCCCCAGATGTTTGAGTGCCGTGACGGGCGAACATTACCGTGCTATGCGAACCATAGCGTCGGTCTTCCCGATGGCCTCTATCTCGGTCTCTTCAACGGGCGCGACGATCCTCTCGGCTCCCCCCTTGTCACCGGGTTTGATGGACCGTTGATCGGCCGGCTGCGTTACTGCCACACAGTCGAGGCCCGCGACCTCGAGCTGGAGTTTCTCGATCCGTACGAGGGGCGGCGCTTCTTCCCGGAAATGGACGTCGTCTTCGGACCTCATGGCGAAGTTCCTGCCGGGAAGATCGCGATGCCGATCCAGATCATGCTCAACTCGGGGGCTATCGTTTTCGATGGCCGGTACTTCGCCGACTGGACCGTGTTCATCATCAGTTCCATTCGTACCGCCATGGGACGCGATCTTCGCGCGCAGCGGCGCGTGTAACCCCGCATCACGATCGCTGTTTTCACTTTTTCCATCACTTGCACCGTATCGACGGTGCTTGCCCGCGGGGCATCGCCCCGCCATGGGGACGCCGCCTCGTCTCACCTTGCGAGGTACATCATGGGATGGCTGTTTGATCATGGACAGACGCGCGCCCAACTCATCGCTCGCCTGACACGCGACGAGACGCATGACGGACTCATACGTCGCTGCCTTCGTCACTGCACGAGTGGCAACGTCCTTTGGACCGTCTGGGAAATCGGTCGCACGGGTGAAGCGCCAAGGCGTTTTATCGGCTGCGACTTGCTCGCCTGGGACAAAGCCTGCGCAGGCTGGGGATACAAGGATATGTGCGAGCAAATGGAACCGCTGTATTACTCCTGCCCCCTCGCCTATCTTGATATGGTCCCGCCCGCGGCGCCGGCGTGGCGCGAGCAGGTTCGCGCATGGCATGCGGCACGCTCTCGCTCACTCGCGCAAGGCGATGTGCTGACTCTCATCGGTCTGTCGATAAAGGAGGCTGTCGTCGTTCGACGACACCATCGCACGTGGATCATCGAGAGCGGCGGCCGTCTGTTCGAGTTTCCCCGGCGTCTGTTCCGTCACATCGTCGAGCAGCGCGGCGCAGGCGAGTGCATCCCGCCTCACCCGGACTGATGCATCCATGCCGTCAGGCGACGCCTCACTCTTCCTAGCCGACATTCCGGAAGCTTCCGTCAATGAACGTCCGGAATGGGATGTGACTGTCGTCCGGCCGTATCGGTCACGCATCGTCATCTGCAAGACCTGCAACTTTCGCGTTCGGCGTATCGGCTTTGCCTGCGCTTACCGCACGGCGGCGGTCTGTCCGCACGCACTTTCCCAACCCGCGGGGCACTCGGCCCGCCAGGGAGGGGTCCCGCCTCACTGAGTGGAGGCATCATGATTTCGCTTTCCGGCACGCTTGACGTGCGCACCATCAAGGGCAGCAACGGGCCCTTCCAGGTCGGTGAACTCACAACGTCCGTTGGCGAGTTCAAGGTTAAGGACAAGGTGCTCGAGCAATTCGAGCCTGGCGCCTACACCGGCACATTCCTGATCGACAAAATCTATCCCCACAGCTACGTGTGGTACGGCAAGGTCACCGTCGAGATCCGGGCGAAGCTCGCTGATGTTCAACTCGACAATGATGAGCCGTTCAGCGAGAACGGACAGGCACCTTCTTCGCCTGAGCCTGATCCGGCCGATGAGGAACGCACATCGAATGCCGCAACCGCTGCGCACGCTGACGCAACGCCGGCGGCCGCGCAAACCGGCAGCGATTCCGGCGAGCTGTATCTGCCAGATCTGTTTGGTACCGAACTGGCTGACACCATCGTCGCCGGCGAGCCGGTAAAACTCGATCCGACTGTCGACCGCGGCGTATTCCGCCAGCAGCGCGATCAGCTTCGCGAATTTGGCTACACCTTCCAAGCCTCCAGCCAGACCTGGCTGAAAGACTAATTCCCATCCGTCGATGGTGTGCCAGGTCTCACAGCCACGGGCACACCCTTGAATCAAAGGAGAGTCGTATGGCCTTGATCTTTCCCCGCCTCGCCAGAAATTTTGTGAAGAACGGCTACTTCCCGACCGACGCCGTCACGCTCGCGCGCATCATGCCCGCGCTCGCGCTGTCCGATCTCGATCGCCCCTCGCGGCTCCTCGATCCCTGCTGTGGCGAAGGCGCAGCATTGCACGAGCTGAAGGCTGCGCTTGCCGAACAGTCCGCGACGCCCGATTCGGTACGCGCATTTGCCATCGAGTACGACCGCGAGCGTGCATGGCGCGCCAAGGAAGTGCTTGATACCGTCGCCCACAGTGACGTTCACGACATGTTCATCACGGCCCGTAGCATGGGTCTGCTGTTCTTGAATCCGCCATACGGCGACGTTGTCTCCGACAAAGCGCAGACGGGCGAACGTCAGCCGGACCGTCTGGAGAAGGTCTTCTACCTCAAGACGGTCCCCTGGCTCGCCTTCGGCGGCGTGCTGGTCCTTATCGTGCCGCACTACGTGATGGACCGCGAATTCGCCACGATGATCGCGCGTAACTTCACACATGTCGCAGTGTTCCTCGCGCCCGACCAGACGTTTAAACAACTCGTTCTTTTCGGCGTCAAGCGCCGGGCGGATGGGGTCGACACCGCACTGGCTGCGCGCCTGTCTCGCATTCACGAGGGCGAAATGCCGCCTGAGCTGCCGGAAAGCTGGAGGGCGGAGCCGTATCGCATCCCTTCGACGACCGGCGACCACGCTTTCATGTCAACACGGATCGATGCACCGCAGCTCGACCGCGAGTTGCAACGCCTGCAACACACGACGCTTTGGCCGCAGTTCGCTTCGATATTCGCATCGAAAGCGGTCACGCCGCGGCGTCCACTACGGGATCTATCCGACTGGCATCTTGCGCTCGCCCTTGCAGCCGGGCAGATCACTGGCGTCGTGACCGGCACTGACGGGACGCGTCTGCTGATCCGCGGCGACACCATCAAGCAGAAGGAGCAGGAAGTCCAGATCGAAGAAACCGATAAGGGTGATATTCGGACCACGATCCTGATGCGCGACCGATTCGTTCCGACGATCGCAGGCATCGACTTTACCCCCGGCCCAAATCTCGGCCGGATCATCACGATTCGCTAGCGCGGATCACTTTCATCAACCCAGCGGGGCCACACCCTGCTGGGACTGGCTTTCGCATTTCCAGGACACCTGTGTCATGAAGAGTGATACGAATCTCGCGCGGCAGCCCCTCCCCGCCTTCATGGTCGGCTACAGCCTTGACCATAGCCACCGCGTCGTCGTCGGTATTCGAGCTCCGAACGCCGACGCAGCCCGTGCCATTGCGCACGCGGCATTCAACGCCGGAACATTGTGGGACGACGTTCCAGACATGCCGCTGCTGTACGACGCCTATGAAGAGCTTGACGGGCAGGTCCTCAACTTCGATGCCACGTCCGTCTCAACCTGGCCGGCCGCCGACGTCTCCGTACGAGCCGTAAGACTGCAGGCAGCCGCGCATCGACTGCTCGCATTCGCGCAACTTGCCGACCGGCGCTTACCACTCGCAGCGTCGATCGATGCATGGCATCCCGATGCCCTGATGGCGATGACGGTCACCGTCCAAGAGGTGCGCGAACTCCGCTCCCTGCTAGGGAAGCTGAATATCTGCTAAAGCAAGGTCTCATTTTTCCGACCTCCCTGTGCGCCCCTTCAGTTGGGGCGCTTTCCCCGAAAGTTCCACGCGACGTTCGAGGAAAGCGTTTCCCGCTGATCTGCCGGCCGCAGATCCGTCGTCGCCCGTCACGCGGCACCTTTGCACCACTCGCGGCTCTCTTCCGGCGCCTTCGTCTGCGCGGCTGCGGCTTCGTTCGCGAAGCCCCGGAATTTTTCTCAACCCGCCCGGGTCCGCACCCGGTGGGTGCGCCGGACATTCAGACTGGAGCACCCCCATGTTGTATCCCATCAAGGAACTGCAGGACATCTTCGTCGACGCCTGCGTGCGAGCCCCCGATGGCGAACTCGTTTTCGTCTCCGTATTCGGACGCGATGGTGCCGTTCAGCAACTGTATGCCTCGTTGCACCTGGGCATCCAGGAAGGCGGCATACGACAGATCACGCTGCTCGATCCCGACAACGGCCAGCCTATTGCAGCTGTCCCAATCGGTGATCCGCGGAGGCTAGACAAGTACAGCGGTCGCCTGCCGAAGGACAACCTGTTCGGCAACCTCATTCACACGTGGATCTATGACGAATCACTTCTCAAACCGTCGAAGGCCGCTGGCTCAGCGTGGCTGCTAGTCGATCGCGGAACCCAAGAGCACGGCCTTGAGTCGCTCGAAGCCCGCACCTGGTTGCTGATCGAACAGCTCAGTCCGCTGCCGCTGCTGCCGCATTGGCGAGGGCGGATCCTCGGCATGCTCGGGGACCATCTGGTTAACAACCTCGAGCAGACACCCCACGCGCCCATCGGGCGTATCCACGCATCACGGATCGTGCTCCCTGACTCATTTAGTGAAGCGATCTCCGGCTTCGTTCGCAATGGCTCGCTCGGGCTCGATTGACTAGCGCGTGTCGAATCCCCGACGCCGTAACTGGTTCACCTTCATTTCCCAACCTGCGGGACGCGCGCACCCGCCCAGGGGATGCGTTGCCTGCACCTTCTGGAGCAAATCATGGCCAATTCGTATTACGACGGCACGGGTGTCCTCGTGCTGGATCATGTCACCCCGGTCATCACAGCACTGTTCGGTGCGTTCCTGCTCGACCCCGACTGGCCGGGTAACGGGCAGGCATATATCGCCCGGATCTCGGAAACGAGCGATCCGAGATGGGGAGACATTCGCGACGGCCTAATGGGGCTCGCCGCTCAGCTCGACCTTCCCTGCCCTGAGGAGGACGTCTCAATTGACGTCCTGCTCCGACTGCTGGTTGGCCATTTCCGCGTTGACAACGAGGATCGCCTGAACCTCCTGGCCAATGCCTATCAACCTGATGACATCGCCGGCCTCGAGATTCTATTCATGCTCGCGCTCTGCTTCGACGATGGGCACGGCTTGCGTGCCATCGAGTTCGAAGGTTGCTGGCACTGCAGCAAGCCCCGCCTCTTCGAGTTTGGCGGCGACGGGGCCTTCATCAGCCGGGAGGTTATCCACTACGGCAACAGCCGCGAGCCCATCGAACTCGGAATCGGCCTTCGCGAGGCACTGGTCGCTGGCAATCTCGACAGCGCCACAACGATGGTCGCAACGATGGTGAGAAAAACACTTGCCGGGATCCGCGACGACGGCGCACGAGAGACCCTCGCCACCCAACTGGCGTCATTGCTTGATCAGACCGGCGACGGCGCCTGACCAGTACCAGTCGCCACCTGCTACGCCCTTCTTTGCTTTCTCAACCTGCGCGGAGAGACGCCATCCCCGCCGGGCTACTGGTGTGTTCCCGCGCCTGTCCTTCTGATGAGGTACCTCATGGAAATCCTTCAATCACCCACTGAAACAGCCGCCGCCCCCACGGAAACCGATGATCTATTATCGGACGGAGAAACATCCATTATTAGGTTGCCGGACTTCATCTCGAACTTCGGTGCCGGCTTGCTCGATGCCGTACGTCGGCAGAATCCATCCATCTATGATGGTCAACGCCCCGCTAGTTGGGACGTCCTTCTCGACAGTCTCTCGCGCCAGCCGTTCCCGGCACAACGCGAGGTCATTCATGCGATCACGACGCTGCTCACGCAACACGCGCCCGGTGGCGTCATCAACGCCGAAATGGGGACGGGCAAAACGCTGATGGGCGTCGGCGTGTCTGTCCTGCTTCATTACTGCGGCTTTCCGCGCACGCTCATCATCGCGCCACCTCACCTCGTCTATAAGTGGAGACGCGAAATCAAAATGACGGTTCCGGGTGCACGCGTGTGGATTCTCAACGGCCCCGACACGCTCCGCAAGCTGCTCCAGTTGCGGATCATGCGTTCGAAGCCAACCGTGCCGGAGTTTTTCATTCTTGGTCGCGTGCGCATGCGCATGGGGTTCGACTGGAAGCCTGCATTCGCACGCCGTGTCGCCACGCTCGACATGGAAACCGATGCAGTCACGCGCGTCTTTGCCTGCTGCCCCTCATGCGGTGAGTTCGTCTGCGATGAGGACGGCAATCCGCTGACGCCCACCCTGGCGCGGCCGGCACTCAACGAAAAGCGTCGTGCGTGCGGGTGCGGTGAGCGACTATGGACCCTTGCGCCGAAAGGCCAAGGGACCCGATCGATGCGCGAATTGGTGAAGGGTGCGCTCTTGCAGATGCCGACTGTTGGCGAAAAGACCGCTGAGCGGCTACTCTCCCGCTTCGGCGAATCGATGCTGGCCGACATGCTGCAGGACAATCTGTACGAGTTCATCAATCTCATGGACGACAGCGGTGATCTTGTCTTCTCGGACCGACAGGCCAAGCGCATGGAGCGCGCGCTCGCCCATACCGAAATCTCGTTCGGACAGGGTGGCTATCAAGCCTCGGAGTTCATCAAGAGATACCTTCCACAAGGCTACTTCGGTTTGCTGATCGCTGACGAAGGCCACGAATACAAAAATGAAAACTCTGCCCAGGGACAGGCCATGGGTGTGCTGGCTCGCAAGGCATCGAAAACGCTGCTGCTCACCGGCACGCTGATGGGCGGCTACGCCGATGACCTTTATCACCTGCTCTATCGGCTGAATCCGTCCATGCTGATCGAGGACGGTTTCAACTACAACAGCAACGGCTCGATGGCAGCCGCAACGATGGCGTTCATGCGCGAGCATGGTGTGCTCATCGACATTCACAAGCAGGTCGACGAAGGTTCACACCGGACCGCGAAGGGCGATCGAAAGAGCGTCTCGACGGTGAAGGGCCCTGGCTTCGGCCCCAAGGGCATCATGCGGTACGTCGTACCGTACACGGCCTTTTTGAAGCTGTCGCAGATCGGCCAGAATGTCTTACCGCCCTACGACGAATCGTTGCTCCCGGTCTCAATGACCGACGATATGGCGGCCGCCTATCGTGCGCTCGAGTCGACGCTGACATCCGAACTGCGCGCCGCCTTGCGCTGCGGCGACAAGAGCCTGCTCGGTGTGGTTCTCAATGCGTTACTTGCATGGCCGGAGTGCTGTTTTAGGCCCGAGCTCGTACGTCATCCGCGCACCAAGCACATCCTCGCCAGCGTGCCTGCACTGCTACGCGACGACCAGCCGGGTCCCAAAGAAGAAGCGTTGCTGCGACTCGTTCGCGGCGAACTGCTGAATCGCCGGCGCACGCTGGTCTACACAACCTATACCGGTACGCGCGATACGTCGGTGCGGCTGAAGAATCTGTTCGACGCGGTGGGCGTCAGGGCCTCCGTACTCCGTGCGAGTGTCCCCGCCGAAAAGCGCGAAGACTGGGTCGCTGACCAACTCGAACGCGGCGCTGAAGTCATCATCACTAACCCGGAACTCGTCAAGACCGGACTCGACCTGCTCGAGTTTCCGACAATCACATTTCTTCAATCGGGCTACAACGTCTACACGTTGCAACAGGCCGCTCGCCGAAGCTGGCGTATCGGACAAACACTCGATGTCACCGTGCGCTTTCTCGGGTACGAAGGCACCGCACAAATGCGGTGTCTGAAATTGATGGGCCAGAAGATCGCCGTCTCGCAATCCACTTCCGGCGACATGCCGGAGTCGGGTCTCGACATCCTCAACCAGGGCGGCGAGAGCATCGAAGTTGCGCTCGCGCGGCAACTGGTGAGTCAGGAATAGTCGGGCACCTCCTCTCCCAACCGACTCCCACATGGAGGGATTCATCATGATTCACTTCCTCGCTTCGGATCTGCTCCCCGTCATCTCAGAAGCCCGCACACAGCAATGTGGAATCGTGCTGGTCAAGGATCACGGCGTGTACATGCTGTCAGAGAAAGGCGAAATGGAAAACGGCCGTCGTAGGATCATCGCTTGAACTGTCGAATGCAATCCTGATACGGTGCCCTTCGACAACTGGTGGGAACGCGCCCGTGCGGAATTTGGCGGCGATGATTTCGTCGAGTATCTCGATGGCGACGCGGCTGTCTTCGATCGCGTGATCGCCGAAGGCGTCGATCTCCAGATCGAAGCTGACGCCGGTTACCTTTATATCAACGCTGTCGCCACGCGCTCCTGAAGGTCTGACCCATTTCGCCCCATTCAAAGTGATGCGCCTGATCCCTCCCCGGGGCGGGCGCTTTTTTTTGGTTACTCGCAGAATTCAATGGGTGCCGCTCATCGACCCCTCCTCGGCCCTTCGACTCGGCGTGACCGACACGGCGGCTTCCAAGGTACTACGGTCGTTCACCCATTAGTGCGGGTCCACGGTTGCCCGGTCATTGCGGACGTTAGTCGGACTCCGGATCAGCGCCCGCTGCAGCAGACGTAGCCGCCGACGCGATTATTTTCGGTTCACGCGCGGCCAGCGAAATATATCCCGGTCGCGCCAGCCTCGGTGAGGGTTGAGCAATCATTCAACCATAGACGCCTTTTGTCGATTTACTCCGCAACCGATGATGCTTACTCTGGTGCAACACTCGAACTGCCGAAATTGGCGACACGAGGAGACACTTAGAGGGCGACAGTTTTGCGTATTGCGTTGATCGGCCCGAGCCACTGGCATTACTCGATGTACCAGCCGGGTCTGGCTTCTGACGGCTTCGAAATAGTCGGCGTTGCCGACTCCATCCTGCCGATCGCTCAATCGGTGGCAGCGCACTGGGCATGCCCGTATTGGACTGACTATCGCCGCATGTTGGATCAAGCCAACCCGGACTTTGTGTTTGCGTTCGGGCAGCATTCGCTCATGCCTGCGATCGCCGTTGAACTGATACAGCGTGCCATCCCGTTTTCGATCGAAAAGCCTTGCGGGACTTCGGTTGACGACGTGCGATCGGTCGCGGAAGCAGCGGAAAAGGCGAAAGCCTTCGTGTCCGTGCCATTCCATTACCGACTAAGTGCGATGCGAGCGGCTCTGTCGTCTGCTGTTGCGCTGCCGTCCTCCGGATTTCGAGAAGTAAGGTTCCGCATCATTGCCGGATCACCGCTGCGTTTCCGTGACTCTTCGGCTTGGCTTGTCGACCCACAGGCTGCCGGCGGAGGTTGCATGATGAACCTCGCGCATCATGCGATCGACTTCCTTGTGGACATCACAGGCGAAGCCATTGAAGAAGTCCAGGCAACAGTGTCGAACGCTTCCCTCAACTTACCGATCGAAGATTTCGCGACGCTAAGCGTGCGGACAAACGGTGGCACGGTTGGCGTGATCGAGACGGGCTACACCCACCCAGCTGATTCCTCGACGTATATGGAATTTGACGTCGAGCTAGTCCATCAGCGTTTCATCGTCAAGAAGGAAGGCGCATCGATGTTGGTAACGGCAGGCGCTGAACGTCGTCAAATTCCCACCAACTGGCAATTCAAGGATTATTTTTCCGACTACGCCGTTGACGCGGTGCGGCGATGCGCTACCGGTAGGTCGCCAATCGCGACTTTGCATGACCTCGAAACCACGATGACCGTCGTGCAGGCCGGCTATCGCTCAGCGCGTGAGAAGCGGCGGATTCGATTAACCGAAGACAGAGTGCAGAAGCACGATACCCTAAAACATATAGTGCCGTAACCATCAGGAGAGTTTCATGTACGAAAACAGGCCCGTCACCGTGGTAACAGGAGGCAGTGGCGCAATCGGCTCCGCGATCACCCAGAGTCTTTTGGCGCAGGGGCACCTGGTCATCGACATTTCGCTCGCGGAACCGAGTACAGAGCATAAAGACGTGCGTTTTTTTGCGGCAGACCTGACTGATAAAGAGTCGACCGGGCAGGCCTTGAAGGCGATCGCCCAGCAATATCAGGTCGATAATTTGGTCAATAACGCCGGATTTACCTACATCACTGCGCTCGGTGAGTTGTCGCTGGAGCGTATGCAGTCAATGGTCGATATTCACCTACGCGCGGCTGCTCAGTGCATTCAGGCGTTTGTTCCGGCGATGGCAGAAAATCGGCGTGGTCGCATCGTCAGCATCGGCAGTCGGATGATGTTGGGTCGGCCGGGCCGTATGGTGTACGGGATGGTTAAGGCCGGGCTCCTCGGAATGTCCCGCAGTCTGGCGCTTGAACTGGCGCCTCAGGGGATCACCGTTAACATGGTGAGTCCAGGTCCGATCGAGACCGCGCTGTTCCGCGAAAACCATCCGCCTGGAGCACCTCAGACCGAGAAGGTTCTTAGCGGTATTCCAGTCGGTCGCATCGGCGTTCCGGACGACGTGGCAAATGCCGTCGAATTCTTCCTTTCCGATAAGTCGAGCTTCGTCACGGGACAGAACCTCTTCGTCTGTGGTGGCGGCAGCGTCGGTAGTACGGTGATGTGAGTGCGCCGATACATTGCATTGATAGTGTCGCGCCTCGCTCCCGGGCGGCGCGCTGCGGAATCAGGCTTCTACTGGTCATTTGCCCTTTCAACGATTGTCGGGATCAGTGGAGCGTTAGCGACGACACTATTCAAATTTGTCATCGAGTACATCGACGCACGAATTGGACAAAGTTCTGCAGCCAGCGATCTGGTCGCGGTAGCGAAAGCATTGGCGTGGTATTGGCGGATCATCTTGCCGACGCTTGGCGGAGCCATCGCAGGCACCTTGCTGATGATCGCGCGCAATTATCGACGCCCTGACATTGCTGACGATTACATGGACGCCGTGACCCTCGGGAACGGACAGCTTGGGTTCCGGCAAAGTGCGCTTACGGCCGGTTCATCTCTTATCTCGATTGCGTCGGGAAGCTCCATCGGTCGAGAAGGACCGATGGTCCAGCTAGCGGCATTATCCGCTTCGCTTGTCAGTAAAGCGTTGAGATTGACCGTCCGAGACGCGCGGATGATCGTCTCCTGCGGTGCCGCGGCTGGTCTTACTGCGGCCTACAACGCGCCGGTCGCCGGCGCATTGTTTGTTTCAGAATTGGTTCTCGGCTCGATCGCGATGAATCGCTTCGGCCCGTTGCTCATTGCAGCGGTGGCATCCAATATGACGATGCGCACGATGGGCGATTACCATCCCACTTACGCAGTCCCAGCTTATCCGAGCACATCACCCGGCGAACTTGCCTTTTTTGCGGTCCTTGGAATCGTGAGCGGTATCGCGGCGCCGTTGTTCCTCTCAGCCGTACGGTCCGCGAAATCCTGTTTTGGCCGACTTCCCTTGCCGGTCGCGGCGAGGCTCGCGCTTGGGGGATTGATCGTTGGGGCGCTGTCCGTCGAGTGTCCGGAAGTATGGGGCAACGGTTTTAGCGTCGTGACGTCGATCCTGCACAATCCGTGGCCCTGGCAAATGCTGCTGCTTATCCTTGCGGCCAAGGTGATGGCTACGGTCGCTTCAGCTGGTTCTGGCGCGGTCGGCGGTGTATTCACACCAACCCTATTCGTAGGTGCGGTTGTCGGTTGCTTATTCGGAGCGGGCGTATCACTGGCCCCGTCTCTTGGACTTGCATCGCAGACCGCTTACGCCATTGCAGGGATGGGAGCGACACTTGCTGCGGCAACTCAAGCGCCGCTTATGGCCATCGTTATGCTGTTCGAGATGACTGGTGACTATCAGTCGGTGCTGCCGCTGATAATGTCAGCCGTCGTCGCATCTGCAGTGGCTCACGCGATCGGCGGACCGGTCATGTACGGCGTAACTGTCCGTCGAAAAATCAAGGACGAAGAGCGAAAGCGCATCGCCGTCGGCACCGTTCAAGAACTCGCTGAGGAGACGGTCACGACCATAACGACGGAAGCGAGTATCGCTGATGCGCTGAAAATGTTCGAGCGCTATCCCGTGCGGTACCTCTATATCGTTTCGCAGGAGGGCAACTTAATGGGCGTGGTCGCGCTTCGTGCGGTCGCAAAAGCGCTCCTGCTCGGCCGTGAAATTTCAAAAACCAAGGCGATCGATCTCTTGTCTGAGGAGGTCGTCACTCTACGCCCCGACGATACATTCGAGACGGCACTAAGGGCGTTCCTTACCTTCCCTGGAGAACGACTGCCCGTCGTGGCGAACTTTCCCGCACCCCGATTCATCGGCGTTGTACGAAAAACCAAATTGCTAGGCGCTTATGCCTCCGTTGCGACAGACTAGTCCGAAACTAAGCGCAACATGTTTCCCGATGCGAGGAACGTCACATCAGCTCGCTTAGCTCTGGCTGGACAGCTGTGCGGCGTGCTTTCGAATCATCGAGAGAAGCACTCTTTGCGCAGACGAGAGATCTTCACCGGGACGGGTTATGATTCCAATGGGAGCCTCCAGCATGAGCGTATCGACCTCAAGCCGGCACAAACGCCCCATCGAGACGTCTTGAGCAATCAACGTGTGCGATGCCGCCCAAACCGCATCAGACGATTCCACCAGCGCACGGCTTAGCGAAAGATAGATTGTCTCTATTCGGTTGGAATTCAGCACTTCACCGCGGGAGACGAATAAGCGATCTATTTCTTTGTACGTGACTGTCTCTCGCGGCGGCATGACCAAGGTGAAGGCTCTAATATCGGCAAGCGACACGGCCTCCTGGCCCGCTAGAGGGTGATCCGGTCGTGTCACGAAAATATACTGGTCGAGGAAAAGCTGTTCAAAGGAAAGACCGGTCATGTCCTCGACCGGCGGTAGACGGCCCAGCACGGCATCGATTGAGCCTTTGCGTAACCGCTCAAGAAGCGTCTCCTTCGAGCCGGCGACGACCTCCACCGAAACATCTGCGCTATGTGCCGTCAGTTCGTTGATGACCTGAGGCAGCAGGACTGTCGCCGGGATCGGCATCGATCCAACGCGAAGCTTGACACTGCCGCCCGACAGATTTCCACGCGCTGCATTCACGCCACTTCTGAGCATTTCAACGGCGTTTGAAGCGTAGGTGATAAAGCGCTTTCCCGCGTCAGTGACGGTCATCCCGCTCTTGGAGCGCTCAAACAGCTTCAACTTAAGTTCGTCTTCGACTTCTTTGAGCGTCTTCGACACGGCGGAATCGGTGACGAACATGGCCTCGGCCGTTCTGCGGACGCTGCCCGTCCGCGCGATTTCAAGCAGACATGTCAGGTGACGCAGTTTGAGTCGGGTGAAGTCCTCGACTCCCTGTAACTTCGCTTTCGACGGGCGCTGTCTATTGCTCATCTCTGTTCTGTTTCCGCCGCACGGTTGTTCGGGGATGATAGCAGCGAAAACGCCCGTGACGTCGGAGTTTCCTCCGAGTGACGGGCGCGCTTGAGGCGAGAGGACGGGTCAGAATCGAACGACCAGCCCGGTCGAGAACACGAACTGGTTGGCGGTTGAAGACGGCGCGGCGTTATACCCATCGCCGACCGTCGCAGTCGCATCGATGATACTCGTCGCGCCAGCCGTACCCAGCGTTTTCCCAGAGGCATGGGTATAGCCTTCGAGCGCGTAGATCGAGGTTCGCTTAGAAAGGCTGTACGACTGCGCCAGAGTAAGTTCGTGGTAACGCGCAGCGTCGTTGATGCCGTTTGCCTTGGATGCCCACGTATAACTGTACCCCGCGCCGACTTGCAGTGCAGGTGTGACCGCCCAGTGGACGACGCCGCCCGCTACGTTAAAGATCGCTGTCGATGGGAATCTAGAACCGATTCCGGGCACGTACTGCACGTTCGCATAAGATGCTGAAACGCCGACAGTCGAGGTGAATTCGTAAGAGGCACCTACAGCCACGCGCTGCTGTGCTGCTGCAGTCTGATAGCCGTTATTGACTGCAGATACACCCGGCAGCCCCGCAGAGTTGACAGTCGAGTCCGCGCCCCATGCACCGCCGCCCAAAGTCGAATTGTCGATGCGTAGAACGCCTGCACCTAACGCAGCCGGACCATTCGCGTACTGGAGCGCGACACTCCAGGTCGAGCCGCGATTGAATGCCCCCGGCACGCCGCCGAGCGCATATGTACCGCCTATCGTGAAACCATAGATGCTAGGCGATGTGTACTGAATTGCGTTGTTCACTCGGTAAGTCGTATCGAGTCCGTCGATGTCCCCCGGATGTGCTCCCACCGCGCCCGTCAGCCATTTGGTGGGCGAGAACGGCAGCATGAGCAGGTAATAGGATGAATATTGGCGGCCGGCGGTGAGGGAACCGTACCGATCGTTCGCAAGCCCTACATACGCCTGCCGGCCGAAGATTCCGCCAAACTGCTGTGCCCCGGTGTTCTCGTTGAAACCACTTTCGAGCCAGAATACCGCCTTCGTGCCGCCGCTGAGATCTTCGTTGCCTTTGAAGCCGAACCGGCTCCCGGCCCAAACGCCTGAAGTAGTCTTTGCGCTCGAATGTCCATTCGTGGTTGATCCCAACGTCGTCTGGCTGTTCTGATACGAAATCCCGCCGTCGACAATACCAAAAAGCGTCACACTGCTTTGGGCCAAAGCGGGAAGAGACATGACAAAGGCGGACACGGCTGCCGCAAGCTTGATCTTCTTCAACATAGTTTTTTATTTGTAAAAAATAGGAATACTTATCGTCTGCGATTTTGGAAAGCGATTGAGCTTTCCTCCAGGCGTCGATGGATTAGAGGCTCTTTGCTTCCCGAGCGCGCGTCATGCAGACCGCACCAATCGCAGGCCCAATGGCAAGCGTTGCGAGCGTCGCAGTGAAAGAGTTTGTTTGCGAGTACACCAACCCCGCGACTGTCGGCGAAATTACGCTGCCCAGTTGCCAGAAGGCGTTCATCGCACCGATCGTCGATCCAGTCGCCGCGGGCCCGACAAGTTCTGCTGCCATTGCCGCCATTAGCGGGGCATACACGAATGCTGCAGCGCCAAGGAACGGAGCAATACAGAGGAACAACGTTTTGCCGCTGATCTGACCGAAGACCAAAAACAAGATTGCGAATGCAGCCAGGGAGATGATGATACCGGGCCGCCTCTTTCCGCCCATCCGGTCGGTGATCCACCCGACTAACGGTTTTGCGCAAACTGCTCCGATTCCAAAGACCATCGAGATTTGGCCCGCGTCGGCCGCGCTCATGTGCTGCCCTTTGATCATCAAAGCGTTCGACCAGAATGCGAACCCCCAAGTAGCCCAGTTAGCACCAAAACCGGCAATCGAGAGTAATCTCAGATCACGGTTCGCCAAGAGCGCCCGGATGCTGGGCCTTTGCGACTTCGATTGAACAGTGACTTCGCGTGGAGCATTACGAAGGAACAGGCAACAAGCCACACCGATACAGATAGTCACGGCGCCAAGCAAGTAATACAGGTCATGCCACTGATGGGTCCGCAGAAAAGCGGGATAGACAGCGTTAGAGACCGCGATCCCGATCGATGGCCCGGTAGTCAAGATGCCTAAGGCCAGGCCTCGGCGGTTCGAATCGAACCAGCTTGCAAGAAGCTTGATGCAAGCGGCGTAGTCCGCGCCCGCAGCCAATCCCATCACACATTGCAAGATCAGCCCAGTCGTGACTGATGTCACGTTCCCGAACAGAAAGGTCGCGACGCCGAGTGGAACGAGCGCGCAAGTTAGCGTCAGTCGAGCGCCTATCCGATCCGTAACGAATCCCATCAAGAAATTCGACGCGACGTAGCCACAATAAAACGAAGTAACGAAGATTCCGAGTTGCGACAACGGCGAGCCCAACTCTTTGCTCACGTCCAAGCCGACGTTGCCCCACGCGAGGCGGTCGAGGAAGCTCATCACCCACGCAGCGAAGGCGACCAGTAAAATGACCCACCGATATCGGTTCGCGGGCGCTGCCTGTGCCGATGTCATGGCGGTTGTCTCACGAGCCGCGTCAATGGCGGCACTTGTAGTTTTCAAGCTCGTCTCCTTGATATAGCCGGGTCTGCTCACTAGGACGGTATCGGCTGTTGCAGGAAGCGTAAGCAACGATTGGGAATGGGTAAATCGACAAATTCCGGTCAAGGTTGACCATTTATTCAACTATAGGGTTTTTGCCTACATCGAAGGCGGACGTCGAGTGCGGCGTCAGAGGCCTGCGACTCGTCCGCGCTTGAAGCTACACGGTGCTGGAGCATCTGCGCAGCGGACGACGCTGGCAAATACTGACCGGCGATGTCGCGCTGGTCGATCGCAATGTTTCGCCAACCGTCCGAGCGTTTGTCGACGGGGTGGGCGATATCTTTCATGAAGCAGGCACCGGCTGGCGAGCGAAAGCTTATGACCAATTTTAGATTGAACCGGCCAGTCAATTGGCCGCTGCCTGGCGTAGTCGAGCGACCGGAATTGGCCGTACACCGGCAGTTCTCTCTGCCTGCCCCGCTATCTCGCGAAAAGCCTTCTTCTTGTTTGTGCCTTTTCCCTCCAGGCTGCTCTCTCGACGTAGCGCGAACGACAAAGCTATCCTATGCTCGACTGTGCAGCGCGCGCAACACTGGGGAAGACCGGCCGGCATCGGCCGTACCTCAAACTTCTGCCTTCCTGCGCACCCATGTTTTCGCGGCCCCCACTTCTTCCGTCCACGCGCGCAACTGTTCGGTATCGTCCACTCAGCCTGGCAAGTGCTGCCCTGATCGCCACCGGTGCGCTCCTGGCGCTGTCCGCCTGGTATCCGGGGCACCTGCAGATTCTCTTGTTGCTCCTGCCCGCCGTATGGTCGCGCGCGCGGGGACGCGCCTCGGCTTTTGCGCTCTGGATGAGCTATTACCTCGTTGGCGCACGCGATATTCCCCTCGTATGCATGCGCTTCTTTTCCGGCTATGGCGAACTGAGTCGGCCAGAAGCGTTCATGCTCGGCTTGCTGTTCTGGAGCGCGCAGGCGTGCGTGCTCGCGACACCATGGGCGCTGCTCAAGCCGCAGTCGAACGCTAGCGCCGCACGCTACGCCTTGTGCGCCGCTAGCGCGACCGTGCTCGTGACCGTACCACCGCTCGGCATCATCGGCTGGCTATCACCGGCATACGTCGCCAGCACCCTATTTCCTAGCTGGAAGGCGCCGGGCTTGATCCTGGGCTTGACCGCTATCGCGTGCGCGGCCGCCTTCTCACATTGTCGCTTTGCCCGGCAGGCCGCAATGCTGCTGCTGATCCTGTCCGCCGTCGCACACAGTGTGGAGAACGCGCGGGTTGTACCGTCCCGGTGGGTCGCGCTTGACACACGCTTCGGCCGGTTCGATCAGTCCAGCTACGCGTTGCTCTACGCCCGAACGCAACTCGTCGAGGCCACTACACAACGCGCGTTCACCGCAGGCGCAACCGTCGTCGTCCTGCCAGAAGAAATCGTAGGGTTGTGGCGCCCGGCGCTGGCCTACTGGTGGCGTAAAGACCTCCAGGCATTAGCAGCAGAGAACCGAACATTGATCATCGGCTTGGACCTGACCGTGTCCGGCAAGCCGTTCCGGTACACTGACAGCGCGCTCATCGTTGGCGCAAACCACGGGCGCCTCGACAGTCGCCAGCCGGTGCCCGCAGCGCTATGGCGCCCCGGCGCGGCCGTTAGTGCGATCCGCGGTAGCCTGATGCAGCCATACCTCACTGTCGACCGCAAGCGCCTGGCCTTCTCAATGTGCTATGAGGACCTGTTGTGGTGGCCACACTGGCGAATGCTGCTGCAATCGCCCGACGTGCTCATCAGCCTATCCAACGGCTGGTTCGATTCCGACCTTGCGCTCGCACATATCCAGCGCCAGAGTATCGCCGCCATCGCGCACCTGTCCGGCACGCCAATGCTGCGTGCGGTGAATCGGTAGCTGCAATTTCCGCGGACAGGCGTGGCATAAGCGTCCATCGTTCCGGCCCGGCCGTCCTGGTGTCGCAAGCGCCCCGCGTGCCCGCGAATTGGCGCGCTGATGCGCTACCGGGATCGAATGGTACGCGTGGTAGCCGAGGCGAGCGGCCAGCGCGCCGCCATCGAGTCGAGCCTCGAAGACGGCTGCCCGCTCAGGCGCCGCCGTTGACCGCGTCCTTAAACGCCTTGCCTGCCGTAAACTTGACGGTCTTTGCCGCGGCGATGCTGATCTCCTGTCCCGTCGCTGGATTGCGACCGATGCGCGCCGCACGCGTGCCCTGAGTGAACGAACCAAACCCAATCAGTTGCACGCTATCGCCTTTCACAACCGCGTTCGTGATCGCACCAATCACAGCATCAATCGCCTCGCCAGTAATGGATTTACTCGAACCGGTAGCCAATGCCACCGCATCAATCAGTTCCTGTTTATTCATTAACACTTTCCTCTTTCGGTGATCGACACTGGCCGACAGCTTTCCTCGTGGGGTTCGTAGACGACAGCCGTCGAAAGCCAGCCCGGCTACCGTATCGCGAAGGCGGTACGTGCGCAAGCCCTTCCGACACCGTCAACACAGATACGGTCGGGAGGTGCCGGTTTCAAGAAGCAAACTGCTGCGCCGTAGCAGTCCTCCATGGCGGCAACGAATTTCCGCGTTAACTCGCATTGTGCGACCGGCGTCGAGGGAGCGCTCACGTGAAACTCGAACGAGCCATCCACGAAAGCACGCAACGTAGGGGTCGCGGTGTGCGAGCGCCATGCCTTCAAGCACGAGAGCCCGTAACATGCGCTCTTCCTCGACGTCCGGCCGAATCGGAGAGTCGCCATCAAGGATTGGCGGCTCGTCCGTTCGCTCGCGAGCACCTTGGCAAGTCATTGGCCTTGCGCCCGCGCCGCCCGACGCGAACGCCGGCTCGAGGCTTGTCCCGGCGATGCCGCGCCACTTGGATCCTCAGCAGGTGACTCTCCCTCCGCGGTCAACTCAGACGGGTCTGATAGGTCCTCGGCCGAACCCTCCTCCTCGCCCCCGCCCTCGCTCTGTGATGAGTTGCCGGGAACGTCGCCTTCGCGCGGTTGGCGCGTCCGATACACCACCTGGTCGATGCGCACGAGGTTCAGCGAGATGGACTCGGCGTCGATATGCGCGCCGGCGTCCGGCTCGTTGTCGCGATTGATCCATGGGCTGACATAGAAGTCGCCGCGCACGACGACGCTTGCCCCGGTCCGGATATGCTGAAGCACGCGCTCGGTGAGGCGCTCATTCCAGATGGTCACGTCGACCGGGAACGTCCGTCCGTCGCGCTGCTCAAGCGTGCCATCCTCAAGGCGCCGGTAGCTGGCGGACATAACCCGCAGCTCGACAATGCGCCGCGCACCGCTGGCAGTATTGACCTGTTTCATCGTCGGCGACGCCAGCACGTTGCCGACCAGTTCTGCGTAGATGCCCATTGAGGACTCCGTTCATCGAGGGATTGCCCCTGTACATCGAACGCGCTGTCCGCTACCTGCTAGCTTGGTTGGCTGGTCTGCGTCAGCCTAATGTCTCATTGCTCACGCCATGACGATCGCCGCGGCTGTCTCAGGTGTCACCGGTCCGCCGAAGTTTCACGGTGCCGTGCTCCAGGTACATCGCGAGCTGACTCGCCGCATACCGGAAGACCGACTCGAGTGCATTGAGTTCCTTGGCGCGAACCTGGCACTGTTGCAAATACGTCCGTAGCGGTGCGGGAATACGATTGAAACAATCCTTCGCGCGCTGCCACGCGACCGCATGCGGCTCACCGCGGATGAACCAGTCGAGACGATGGCGCGTCGCGCCGCTCGCTAGTGCGATCCGTACGCAGCGCAGCGACACGTCGAGCCGGGTAGTCGCGCTTTCCAGCGCCAGCATCTGCATTTCGGTCACAGTCTCTTCCAGCCAGTGCTCATACGAACGCAGCAGCACGCGTATCCCTGCGTCGCCGGAGATTCGTGATACAGGTAGCGTCATGGCTGGCTCATGGCTACCGGCTCCCTTACCCTTAAAAGCCTTTGAACGTCGATCCAGATCGGAAGATCGGTTAGTCATTGCCGCAGTTCTCGCATCATTGGACTAGGGTATCTGTCGCAGCTTGCGTCACCGCGTCGTCCCGGGACAGCGGCACACTGTCGAGCAGCCGCAGTTCCGCATCCGACAGACGGCTCACACGCCGCCGGCTGTGACGCGGCTCACTCGCGCCGGTAAAGACGTCCCGAGGCAATACACCGAGCAGCGATCGCGCCGCTTCAACGCGTTCGTGTGCGGCAGCATCCGCATTCGGCAGGAAGTCGACGCGCGAAAGCGGCAGCAGCTCGGCGCGCGTGAGCACGCGCTGGCAATGCACGGCGAAATGAAACACGGACAGGCATCGATGCTTGGTCGAACCGATGCGCCGAAAGCCTTCGGTTGATGACATCAGGTCGCGCAACACTGCGGAACGCACGAGTCGCACGAGATAGTCCAGCTCGGCGAGCAGCATTACGATCATGTAACCGTATGGCGAGCCAAACTCGAGCGAGACCTGTGCAGGTTCGCGCGATTGCAGCACCGAATACTCCAGTCCTTTTTCGCGCGCGGCATCTAGCAACTGGCGGGTATGCTGCTGTTCGAGCTCGTTAGCGCGCCGAATACCGCCGATCCGATTCGCGATCTCGATGAGCTTCCAGTCCGCGTATGGATTGTCGTTGCCCGACAGCGCCCACAGGGCGCGCAGGGACGCGGCCACACGGCGCCCTCCTGCCATTGGATGACCCGGCTCGCCGGGCGCGATCGATCTCCCCAGAAAAAGGCGCATCGCATCCCGAGTATGCAGCCTCATGCGGTCCGCGCCATCGCTTCCCAACTGGCCGATTCGGCTGATGGCCTGCGCCTCGTGAGGCCGTACCAGCGGATCACTGGCCTGTCGCAACGCGTGCGTCTCGCGCATCCGACTCAGCGCTTCCTCGCGTTCGAGAAACAGCTGATAACGACCGAACAGCGGATCTGCCGGATCAGGATCGCCCTCGGCAATAAGGTGCGCGATGATCACTCGCTCAGCGTCGACGTCATAGCCATCGGCAAACGGCGACGACGCAGAGCGTGCAAAGGCATCAACAGATGGGTCAATAGTGCGAGGCGATATGTCCATGTCTGGCTCCTCAAAGACAAGTTCAGTGGCAACCAACCGCGTGCTCTCGTGTTACCCGGGGTAACACGCGCCTGCTATGCGGGGGAACAGGACAGGTTGCCGTTACCCCGGGGAACAGCCGTTGCAATGACAATCACGAGCTGACATGCGCCTGTGCGCGGCAGTCGCGATCGATTCGGTCACGCGTGGACGCCCACGTGACCTGTCAACTCGCCTAACAATCGACGCGCTGGCCGATGCGCCGCCTGTGTGCGAAGCGCATCGCGGATCGCCGCCAGATGCTGGCGGGCGGTCTCGTGCGTTGACGCCGACAAGTCGCTGGCCTGCTGGGAGCGTGGCGAAGCTGCGTTAGCGTCCTCGTACTGCGGTGCTCGCTTTCGCGCCGCCCGTTCGAGATGCGCCTTGGTGGCAACAAAATCTCCGGCGAGATAGCGACGCACGAGCCCCGCGATGTATGCGACGGGCAGTTGCACCGGCTGATGCCGGTGACCCGCCGCCATCTCGTCAAGAAGCGTCTGCCGATCCGCCGCAGGAATCCGGGCAAGGTGCGAGGAGATCAGGGCGCGGTCATTCTCGACCACCATCGCTGGCCAGACGAGGGCGCCGACTTGCCCCTTGGCGGGCAATTGCGAGAAAGGACAATCGATACCCACTACAACCGCTTTCGGCCGCTCGCCCGGCAAAATCGCTGGGCCGCCGGTCGTTGTAGTCCGGTATGTAATCGTTCCGTATACGCGCGCGTCTGCAACGCACGTTTCCCTCCATCGGTAGTGGATCAAACCCGCCCATCGCAAGTGCACCATGGGCGCATCAACACTCAGTCGGAGACTTCCGGTTGGGGGCTTTGGGCGTTCCGTCGTCCGCGCGTAGAACTTCGGCGCATGAACTGCAATGCCGCTAGGCCAGCCGTTACCCGGCGTTACAGCTGGCAGTGGTGCTGCCGGAGCACGCGCGCATTCATCACGCAGGCTCTGGGCAAGCAGACGCTTGCGCGTCGCCAGCCGATCGAGCATATCGCCGCGCGACACAAGTCGTTCAAGCTGGTGCTTCAGTTCACCCGCATTGAGTTGGGTGAACACTCGCCGGCCGGTGCATTGGCGCGTGAGTTCGCGAATCAGCCCTTGCCGCACAAGCCGCGCTCTCGCGTTCTCGAGCTGGCGCCGATTCAGGCCGAGCGTGCGCTGCCATTCGCCAGCCGTGAGCGTGAACCAGGTACATTGCCGATCGGCCTCACGGCGCTGCAGTTGCACCATACGCGAGAGCAGCAAGGCCGCGTTCACGTTACCGACCAAGTCTACAAAGATGCGCCGGTACGCGACAGCCGGCCCGAGCATAGTGTCACCCGCGAACGGATCTCCTCGCATCGATTCGATCGACGATGGAAGCTGCGCAACCATCGGGCATGTGGATCGAACCGCGTTCGAGATTGCTTCCACTTCCAGCCGGTAATGCATACGCGCGGGTTGGCCACCGCGCCATTCCGTCAGCAGGTTCATAGCCCGCAGGCACCGCCGCGCATTTTCCTGTTCCTCTCGCGACAGACCCGTCTCCAGCATCCAGTGTTCGCGCGTCTTGTGGACCCACCCGCCGTTGACGTCCACATCGCGCCCACGGCGCGTCCAGTACACGAGCTGCGAGAGCAGGAGCGCCTGCTTCGGATGCCCCGTGACGCGGGCGAGCCGTGTTCCAAAAGCAATGGGCCGGTACGGCCTCAGCATCGCCCACAACGATTCGAATTCAGCGATATAGGGATGGCATCCAGGCATCATGATTCAACCTCCTCCAGCCGTTCGGGGTGGTCCGGATGACATGGATGTACGGGCGGCCAGACGATGTGGGCCGTTCTTTCTACCGCCTTGCGCTGAAGTAGCGTGACGACGGCGGGCCAAAGGACGCGGAACTCGTCCGCCTGAAGGGTCTTTCGCCGTCTATGCCCAATCAGACCTTTGGACTCGAGTAAGCGCCGCGCGGCACACTGCTGCGGTTCCGTAAGCGCCAGTCTTCGTTCGAACTCATCGGCCGGGACCCGAAGCCAGGCATGCTGACGCCCTGTCTCGCTTTCAAGCGTCGACAGTTCGGTTAGCATTGCGGCTGCAGCCAGGTCGCCGCAGATTTCGACGAAACAGCGATCGATCGTGATGGGAACATCGAGCATCGATAGAATCATCTCGGCCTCGGCAGGCGGCAGTCCGGGCGAATCGTCCCAGGTCTTGCCGGGTAGCAGATTGCCTTCCGGATCAAGTCGCATGTCGTACATGGTGAGGCTCCTGATGGGAAGAAGATGAGTGGCACGCGCCCATGTCGGCGTTCAGTGCCGCAAAAAGCGTGGCTAGCGACCATTGGCCATCACATCGCCGATGTAGCGCCAGATAGCGCTCGCGCAAATCGACCATGTCGTTGAGCGCGCCCCACACGTCGAACAGCGCGTCCAACTCGGATGGTGAAAGCGCGCGCGGTTTCGTCGGCGCGGGGACGTTCAGTTCAGCCCGCAATTGAGCGATCGTTGCGCGCGTGGCCGTGCGGAAAAACGCGCGGATCATCGGGATGCTTGCCTGCCGTTCGACAAACGCGCGCAACAGATCCTGATCGCGCCACTGCCGCTCGATCAGCTCGCAGCGACGCTGCAACGCGCCCGCATCCACGAAAACACGCAATGCACCGGCTCCCAGCAAATCGCGCGCGATCGCCGACGAGCGCGCATTACCGAGCACACGCAGAATTCCATCTGGCAGTCGGCCTATTGTTGTCCTCGTGCGGATCGCCGCTGTTTCACATGGAACTTCTCGATCATCAACGCCCGTAACGGCGTGCCGATTCGCCACACAAGCGAAGGCGATGAGTTCAAGCAGCACGAAACGTTCGAGCGCCTCGCTCTCGAGACGCAGGAAAGTGGTGTCCATCACGGCCCTCCTCGCTGAAGCCGATCATCAGCACCTGGTTCTGGCCAGTGCGTCGGCGCAAAACGTTCGGGATAGGCCGCACGGAAGGCGCGCGCCGCGCTAATGAGCTCAGCCCACCACTGGCCGATCGGGTGATCCGGGTTGAGCATGACGTCGAACATCACGTCCATGCGGTCAGCCAGTAGCGGTTCGCCGACGCTTGCATCGCACGTGCGGTTCCACGCGTCGTCATCGCGAGCCATCTGGGAAAAAACACTGTCAGTAGGTACGCGCGTGAGGCCCGTTGCGGTGTTTTGCCGCGATAGACAGACGAGCCACCACCAGCCGAGATATCGTGTGAGCGCAGCTTCATCGCACTGGGCGCCAGAGTCGGGCGCGAAGCGCGGGGTGTCAGCCGGTGGCGGCTCAGTCATGAAGCCGTACGGCAATCCGGGCGCATCGCGTACGCAGCTATCGAGACCACAACTGCGTGCGAAAGCGAGCACTGTCTCCCGGAAGCTCTCGCCTTTGTATGCTGGCGGTGCGGTCTGCGGCGCCAGCCTCCCGCTAGCATCGCCAGCGATCAGTTGGGACCCGCTATCCGATGTCGGTAATACACCATCCGGTGCTGGGCCCGCTGTCACCGCCGCGCCCTCGTTTTCACCAGCGCCGCGTTCCGACGAGGCTGATGAACTGCGCGTTGTCGATGCCTCATTCGTCGCTGGAGAAGCGCCGACTGCCGAGGTTTCACGTCGCACGACGTCTATGCCACCCACTGCACGCAACTCGTCGGCTGTGGCTTCCCGCACACGCTCGAGCAGATCGCACATTCGTTCGAGTGCGCCACGGGACACGCCAAGCTCACCCGCCAAGCGCATTCGCAGTTCGTCCACCAACTGGGCAGCGTCGAATGGGGCGCTCTTTTCCGATATGTGCGGCCTCACAATGCCGTGACCGTCAAGATCGCAGCGGGCAGCAATGCCGGCCAGTTGTGGATCGATCACGCGTTCCTGCATCCAGCGGTCATCATGACCGAGTCGTCGCGCCAAGCGCAGCAATATGCCGAGGCCGGGTTGAATGACATCGACGAGTGCACGGCGGCTCAAATAGAGAGTCGCCGGTCCAAGTGCCGATAGCCGGTCGACAGCAAACTGGAAGAGCGCGAGCAGCACGTGGCTCACGGCTGTGCCCTCTTGTTCGAGGTGGCGCGAAAACTCGCGCAACGACAGTGTCTCGCCGCGTTCGGCTTCGAGATGCGCCTTGAGCGCAAGGTAACCATTGGCCTTGTCCCAAAAGCACAGATCGGCGCGTTGCTCGTTTTCGCGCAAGTGAGCGGCCAACAGCTTCGCCTCACCGGGATACGCCACGTAGAAAAAGTCGTAGTAGAGAAAGCGGTCGTCGTGTGTTTCGTCGTAAAGAGCGGTCGCCGCGGTCACGCGCGAATTACCGCCCTTCGCCACCACGTAGGTTGGCGCGCCCGGGCGGCGGGTCACCGTCACAATCTGCTCAATGCCGTTGGTGCGGATCGACTCCTTGAGCTCCACGATGCGTTCATGCGATGCGCGACGTGGATTTCGTTCATAGACCATCACATCGGTGATCTTGAGCCGGATAACCGACGTAAGTTGCGGCTCAGGCGCGCGCGCGCCCGGCGGCGGCACGTCCAGGCGCTGTGCGGCGAGGCGCTCACGTGCTGCCCTGACCGGCTCTCCCGGCGCGCTCATGCGACTGCTCCCTGTCCGCTTTCAACGGGCACCGTGCAGTCGATCGCGGGCCGCGGGGACCCCACATAGACATTCGCAAGCGACGGAAACAGTTCCCATGCGAGGCGATGCATGACGTTCCAGGCCGAGTTGCCGAACTGACGCCGGCGATCGAAGTCATGCACGGGAATACGCGCCGTCGCGGCTGCCGCATACGCGGCGGCAGATGGAATTACCGTCCCGAGTACTCTGACCTTCGGATGGCCTGTGAACCGCTGTCGCAACACAGCTGCAAGTGCTCGCGCATTGGTGGTGCGTTCATGCGCATTGATCAGCGTCAGCAAGTCGCCGGAACGGAATGATTCGCCGAAGTCGGCAAGCCGGTTCAGTTCGTCCAGCATAGCAAGCGTGCCCGTGGCGAACTCGCCAGCGCTCAGCGCATCTGGCTTGACAGGCGACACCATCACATCGGCCGCCATCGCCGCGGACTTCTGCAGTTCGCCGACCGCACCTTGCGTGTCGATCAGCACAACGTCATACGGTTCGATAAGGGGACTGCGCATCGCGCGGCGCAGGATCATCAGGCGATCCTCACGGCGATTGAGCCACGCCTGCAGGGCAGCATCCGGCGTATCGGAATAAACCAGATCGAGATTCGAGAAAATCGTGCGGCTGATACAGTCGGCCGACGGATTACCGCCCGAAGTCACGACAGCAGTTAGACCTTGCGATGAACGGTAATGGACGGGAAAGAACTTGCTTAGACTCGGCTGGACATCTGCATCGATCGCGAGAACCTTCAGGCCGAGGGCTGCGAGCAGGCCGCCCAGATTGGCGGCGACGGTCGTCTTACCGACGCCGCCTTTGGTGGAGACGAAGGAAATAACTACCGGCACGGTGGGATATCCAGGACAGCGTCATCGCTTGAGCGGAATTCAATGAATAATTTGCGTAACTACGTCGCATCGAGAGACGGTCCATGTGCACCACGGGCATCAGCGGCGTCCCCAGCGGCCTCGGCCTCTCCGGAGTGCGTCAATTGCGAGGCGATCCACTTTTCATACTCGGCCACGGGGAATAGACGACGACGTCCCACACGGATCGATGGTGGCATCGGCAGCCCGAGCGTCAGTCGGTTCCGTGCAGTGGCCGGCGCGATATGCAGCTCGCGCGCGATCTCTTCCAGCGTGTAAAACCGCCCGCTCGCCACAGTTCCTCCAACACACTTCAAAGCATCGCCCGTCCAACAACAGCTCTTTTTGTCCAGGCACGTCCAAGCTTGTCCATTACTCGACTGTACCTATAATCAAGGTACGAAATCACTCTAGGAAGGTGAGGCAGACATGTCAAGCACCGCGAATCACGGGGACTATCATCGGCGCGTTGCGCAGGTACGCGAGCGCCTCGACCTCTCGCAGGAAAAGATGGCCCGGCAGCTCGGACTGTCGCTGCGCGCCTATGCGAATTACGAGCGCGGTGAACGCACGATCCCCGTCGAACTGCTACGCGCTCTATACGAACAGTTTTCGGTAGACCCCGTATGGCTGCTCACGGGTGGCGGCCATATGATTCTCGATCGTGACGTGCGGTACCGGCTTGACCAGCAAACGCTAGACAGCGTGATGAACGCGGTCGTGCGAGTGGAGGAACATCTTCCGGTGCCCCTCGACGCAAAGAAAAAGGCGCGGCTAATTGGGCTGCTATACGAGCAGTGTCAGCTACTGGGCGAGAGCGCCGACGAAATTCTCAAGGATTCGCGGATTGGTCGCCTGACGCGGCTGTCTCGCTGACAGCGACAACGCAAAAAAGTGTTGAACAGCGAGCAACGGCTAACCGCCAGGGATTAATCTTCGGACTTACTGATTTGCCGCACGTGCTTATACCGGCAACATCGTGCATTCGTCGTGGAGGTCGGTGATGGCGCGACTGGAAGACCTGCAGGAAGAACTCGAACAGCTGGGCAGGGAGATCGAAGAAGGGATCCCCCGCGCGCGTGCTAACCGTTCGCGCACTTCGGCACCCTCGGACGAAACGGCCGTTAATATCCAACTCACCATTCCGCGGCACGTACGTCGGCTGCAAATCAGCATCTCGATGGAGCAGTTAGACGACCACGCGCAGTGATGACGCTTCGCGGTCCGCTCGCTTTTCTGTGGATATGCGCACCGACGGCATCATTGTTCTTGGCTTCATCCCTCCTCACCGCAGTCTGACAGTCTCATTCGATCCCCGGTCCGCGCAGTATCTGCATCGCATGACGCTTAGACAGCCTCATGCGCAAACCGACTTTCCATCGTCAGCAGGTACACATGGGATTCCCCGAGCACCCGGATGTCGGTCATTTCACGCCTAGACCCCATCTGATTTCAACGCGTCGGAAATCCGTTGTGCATGCTGCTGCGTCCGAGAACGCAACGTTGTGCAAATTTGTGGAACACGGCACTGCGCGACGGATCGTCTCCTAAGATCAAAGCTCCTTTTTGCTTCGCCGCCGGCTTGTCCTTTGCGCCTACGGCCAGGGGCACACGGTCATCACAGATCCGGGGGTCACCCATGAGTCATCGCGCCGTAACGAACGACCAAGATCTCATCCGCTCCTCATATCCCGAATGGAGTGAAGTGCAACAGACCATGACGTCGCCGGACGTCTTCAAGGTCGTGATCGACATTATGTTCGACTGGCTGACCGTCGCCGCGGCCATGCTGACCCTGCATCGTTTTGGATTGTGGCCGGCGCCTGCCGCTGTTGCATGGATCGGCAACCGGCAGCGTGCGCTCGGCAACCTGCTGCACGACGCCGCGCATCGCAACCTCGCACACTCGAACCTCGTCAACGACACACTGGCGCGTCTTTTCGTGGCGCCGGCGCTTTTCAACAGTCTCACCCTCTATCGCGAGCTTCACGCGCGCCATCATGCGTGGCTGGGCGACCCGACGCGCGACCCTGACTACATCGCCGTTCCGCACCATTACGGCGAAGGCTGGTGGCGACCATTCCTCCGAGTACTGCTCACGCAGGCCGCATGGCTTGGCTCAACGTTCGGGCATCTGCAGCGAGTCGGCTGGTTGCAGGGCCTCGGCATTGTCGGATGGTGGGCGGCCATACTAGGCGGCGTGACGCTTGCATGGGGCATCCATACGACGGCGCTGTTCTTCGGCATCTGGATGCTGGCGAAAATGACCGTCTTTCACGCGATTACCACGTTTCGCGAGCTGTGCGATCACTTCGGCTTGCGTCCGGGTGGGATCTTCCATTACACGCGCGACGTCTCTTCCCACAGCCTATGGCGGTGGATCATTCATCCGCGCAACAACGGCTACCACCTTACGCATCATCTGATTCCGTCGATTCCCTATCACCGCCTGGCTCGCGCGCAACGAGCGTTGCTGGCATTGCCCGCGTTCGCTGGCGCAGCCAGAGTCTGCCACGCGTATTTCCGCGGCCCTGACGCGGTCGTCCACGAATGGGTAATCTCCTCAGGAGCAAGCAATGACACAGCGTAAGCTTAGTGCCGTTGGTGTCGGTGCATTACTTGTGTCCGCGAGCTATGGCGTCGCGTTCCTGCTCGGCTCGGGCGAGATGGCCATCCATGCTGGGATGGCAGGCAGTCTCTATGCGATCGTCACCGCGCTGGGGATGCTGGCGCTTGCGCTTGCAGCGCCGGCGCTGTGGCGGACACGGGAACTCATCTGGGACGTGTTCGGCGAGCGCTACGGGGCAGTGGTCCGCAAGCTCGTCGCGCTTCTCTCGCTCGTTTGGATGTCTGGCGTCCTTGCCGCCCAGATCCACGGGGGTATCGCTGTACTTGTCGCGATGGGGCTATCGGCAACGCATGCGCTGACACTCGTTGCTGCTGGCTTGCTCGTAATGTCTTCCATTGAACTAGGCATGGCAGCGACGATTTTCGCAATCTGCCTGCTCGCGACGAATGTCGCCCTCGTGCATGCGCTCATTTCGTCAAACGGCCTCCCTGTGTATATGCATGCGTGGCCATCCTTTGCTAGTGAAATGCGCGTAGCGCCACGAGCTGCTACGCTGGTGACGATCGTCGCAGTCGGGTTTTTGGTCATCACTGGCTCGGACTATCAACAATTCGTCATCGCAGCGCGCCGACCACGAGATGCATGGCTCGGCTGTGTACTTGCTTGCCTCTTCCTCATAGCTACCGGATTTCTTCCGGCCGCAACAGTTGTCGCTGCGCTACATGCTGGAAAGCTGTTCGGCCTGACGGACGCGACGAGCGCGATACCTTGGATCCTCCTTCAGACCGGCGGGCCAATCGGACCGCTGTGTATCGGCCCTATTCTGCTTGCTGCGCTCGGTTCGGGCAGCGCCATCACACGATCGATGGCATGCGCGATGGAAGGATTAACGCGAGGCGATGGTCACCGCGCCCACTGGCGGCGCATCCTAATTATCGCAATTGGATCTTCGATTGCGGCTGACGGGCAGGCGATTGTCCCGACCATCGTTTCACTTAACGTCGTCTACGTCTCGGCCGTCGGGTTGCTGTTCATCCTTCATGAGACCGGGCAGCAGGTCACCCCTCGCTGCGCAGTCATGATGTTGCTCGCCGGTGCCGGGGTATCTCTGCTTGTTGCCGCCCTATATTGGACCGGGATCAGCGATGTCGCGGGTTGGCTGCCGCTGCCGACCGGCCTTTTTGCGTCCGCCTGCATGTTGCTTACACGGCAGATAGCACTCGGTGTCAGGCGCGTACGCTCCTAGATGCAGGACGATGCTGCCTTCCTTAGTCGGTGATCTGTGACGGAAACTGGACGGGCGCTGTGAGTCATGCGGAAGCGTCGGCTGTACTCTCCGTCACCGACGCCTGCACCAAGCTCTTGTGCGCCGCATCGATAACCAATGCACTGATTCTCGCAAGCGGCTCAGGCTCCGACTCCCAGTGATGCCAATAGAGGTCGATCATCAAGTCATGCCTGGGCGCGAGCGCAACCAGTTCTCCAGAATGAATCAGAGGCTCAGCCTGCATCGCGGGCACGAGTCCATATCCCAGGTTGCTACGGATGGCATTGAGCAGTGCCGCCGGAGACGGAAAATAATGCTTCAGGTACTTGCCTACTGACACGCCGAAGCACGACTCGAGAAACGTGTCGTGCAACATATCCTTTCTGTCGAATAAGACTGCCGTGGCCTTCAGCGCACCTGGCAACGTCATGCCGTCAGAAAAGTACTCGGAAGCAAACTGGGGTGTGGCCACGCATTGGTACCGCATCTGTCCGACCGGTTCGGCAAGAAAACCGTCGAGAGGCTTGCGTTGCGTCGATAGGCAACCCTTAACGTCACCACGCGCCAGCGCTTGGACCGTGTGATCCTGATCGTCAACGACGATCTCAAGCGCCACATGGTTGAGTGCGAGTTGCCGCGCGACAGGCTCAAACCATGTTGCAAGCGAATCGGCATTGACAGCGAGAGCAAGGGCGGTCGTCGCCACGCTGCCGGGCATGATCCGCCGAAGCAGCGCGTCCTCCAGAAGCCGTACAGACATGAAATATCGCAGAACGTCTTCGCCTGCCTTTGTCGGAGTGAGAGGCGGCTCGCGGCTCACCAGTAACGCCCCTAGACTCTCTTCAAGGACCTTCACCCGCCGTGAAGCAGCACCGCGTGAAATATTCAAGGCGGCTGCGGCGCGTGTGAAATGTCGATGCTCGACCACGGCGGCAAATGTTTCCAACTGCAGCATGTTCAACATCGTGCCCTCTTCCCGGCAGTGCGACAAGCTCGGCGCTAGCTTGTAGTCGTCGCCGACTGCCCTTCCCATCGATACCTGACGTGGGTTCGCGCAACGTGCGATCGCTTGCAATCCATTGCGGCACGAGGCGTCGCCGCCTTTCGCTCGCTTGGTCACGTTGAAGCCCGAGAGATCGTTGTTCCCGGCGACGAGTTTCTCGAGCAGCGACGCGCCCCCGGAACAGCGCGTCTTCCTTCGCGATTCGCGGATGTCAGTGAGCAACTTCGGAAGGCGCTGCCTGTCAGCCCAGTTCGTTAGGCGGCCGTGTCAGGGCAGAAAGCCGTACGGGACAGGCACGTCACCCCACTACTGGTGCGTACGTCCCACTCGAACAGGATTAGTGAGCCCAAATATCTCCAGTTGACGCCGCGTGGCGAATACAGCGACGGGCAGTTCACGTCGACGGTCGAGAAGTAGCTTTCCAGACGACTTGACCTCAATCACCAATATAATATGACCAGTCGCCTTATAAAGTCAAGGTATCGAGCGCAGGACAACGCGCACTGTACGTCATTACCTTTAGCGCGGCAAATCTCTTCTCTTATCTTTGCCAGGCTATTCAACCCTGGCCTTCACACTCAAGGGCAGTAAGCAGGATATTGATTTGTTCAAGCGACGCTGTTTGATACGTGCGAGGCACCGCGATATCGTCGGTACGCGGCATGACATCGTCGACGTCTTCCCGAAACGACCGGCTAATCTGCTTGCACTGCGCTGCGGAGAGTTGTGGCAACACTGCGCCAACAAACTTGCAAAGCACTATCATGCGGCCCCGATACGCGAAACCGCGTCGCCGCCCTCTTTCACGCGACTTTCGCAGGCGAGAACGCGCGTCGCTTAGTGGTGACGAAGGCGATTCTGTGTCTGATGCTCGTGCTCAGATGAGCCGGAGGGCAACCGCCGGCTCGGCGATGGTTCGTAACACAGCCCGAGTCCGCACAGCTCAGATGCATTCTTTGCCGCTCGTATCGCGTCGTAGAACGTCGGTTCACTGGCCACATGTGCCCGATCGACATGCACGACCCAACTACCGAACATGAAGCGCCAGCGGACGCGGCGCTCTTCGAGAAGTGCTGAAAGCCAACGCCAGACCGACGCGTCTTCCGCGTTGGCCGCAGCTGCGGCATCTAATCGCGCCCGTTGCATGGCGTCCATTTCGTTACTCCGGTTCGGGGCCTACATCTTAGCCAAGTGCAGGCTCCACGCCTATGCGGGGTTCTCGGAATAGGTGTAAAACCCTCGCCCGCTTTTCCGGCCCAGATCCCCGGCCTCGACCATCTCCCTGAGCAATGGCGCCGACCGATACTTCGGATCATTGAAATCTCGACACAGCACATCCATGATCGCTAGCACCGTATCCAAGCCGATCAGATCGGCCAACGCGAGCGGACCGATTGGATGATTCGCACCCAGCTTCATGCCGGCATCGATCTGCTCGGCACTCGCAAGCCCTTCACGCAAAGCGAAAATCGCCTCGTTGATCATCGGCATGAGAATCCGGTTGACCACGAAGCCGGGGGAGTTCTTTACGTCGATCGGAGTCTTGCCTACACGCTTGGCGAGCGCCACCACCGCATCGAACGCTGCATCGCTCGTCCGTAAGCCACGAATGACTTCGACGAGTCCCATAACCGGTACGGGATTAAAGAAGTGTAGCCCCGTGAAGCGCTCCGGGTTAGCCAGTGTCGCGCCGAGTTTCGTCACCGATACCGATGACGTATTGGTCGCGATGATGGCATCGGGACGAACGATGCCATCGAGTGTTTTAAGAATGTCTTGCTTGGTCTGTAGGCGCTCGGTCGCGGCTTCGATGACCAACTCGCATGCCGCGAGATCCCGCACTTCGACGCTTCCCCTCACTCGGGCAAACATCGAATGCGCCTCGCTTTCAGAGAGGTTTCCCTTCGACACCATGCGGTCGAGTCCAGCCCGCACACTGCCCATGCCACGTTGCACGGTCTCGTCGTCGACGTCGTTGAGTATGACGTCCAGTCCGGAAACGGCGCAGACCTGCGCAATACCCCGCCCCATCTGTCCAGCGCCAACAATGCCTATTGTCTGTGTGTTCATATCGCCTGTTTCCCACCTGATGCGTCGGTTTCCACTGATCGTTCCGAGCCGATCCGACGACTAGCGCGGCGGCTCGCGTTCGAGCGCAGTCAGCAGAATGTTGATTTGTTCAAGCAACGTCGTGTGATATGCGCGCGGCACCGCGACATCGTCCGTACGCGACAATGCGTCTTCGATACCCTCCCGGAACGACCGGCCAATCAGCTTGCACTGCGCTTCGGAAAGCTGCGGCAGCACCGCGTCGACGAACTTGCACAGCACCACCAGCCGAGCACCAATGCGCGAAAGCGCGTCACCGCTCGCTCTCAATTGATCTTCGCAAGCGTCTAGAACTTGCTCTACGTCGATAGCGTTCGCTGCCATCATTAGAACTTCTCCCATGCTTCGCTCTCCGGAGTTGAGCGTTGGGCGCGCACGGTTGAGCTCGATGACGTCATGGGTGCCTTGAAGCTTGCGCTGACCGCCGCAGATTTCAGTGCAGCAATGCCTTGTGTGCGTTCCTGCGCATAAGTTTGCAACGCAATACTGCGCGCGTTATCCGTTAGTTTGAATACGGACATTGCATCCTTTAGTTTCGTCGCCTGTTCCTCAAGCGACAGTGCGGCCGCAGCCGATTGTTCAACGAGCGCCGCGTTCTGCTGCGTCACTTCGTCCATTTGCATGACTGCCTGACTGACCTGTGCGACGCCCCTGCTCTGCTCCTCCGACGCATTTGCGATTTCGCCGACAACGTCCGACACCTGCTTGATCGCCCGTTTCACTTCGCCCATGGTCGCGCCAACAGAGCCGGCCTGCTTCGCACCGTCGTCGATCATCGCCACTGACGCATCGATCAGTTCTTTGATTTCACGAGCTGCAGCGGCCGAGCGCTGAGCCAAGCTGCGTACCTCGCTAGCCACAACGGCGAAGCCGCGCCCTTGCTCGCCAGCACGAGCTGCCTCGACCGCCGCATTCAGTGCCAGGATGTTCGTCTGAAAGGCAATGCCTTGTATGACGCCGGTGATCTCTGAAATCTTAGTTGAGCTAGCGCTGATTCGTTCAATTGTGTCCACCATGCCTTGCACGGCGTCGTTGCCCGCGTCTGCAACGTTCGTCGCTTGGACTGCCAGGGTATTGGCCTCACGTGCGTTCTCGGCGTTTTGTTTCACTGTCTCCGTCAACTGCGTCATGCTCGACGCGGTCTGCTCAAGGGACGCGGCCTGTTCTTCAGTACGCGAAGACAGATCGGAGTTTCCCGTCGCAATTTGGTTTGACGTGGCAGCTACGCTTTCGGCATTGCTCCTCACCACGCTGACCACCTCGGCCAGCGAGGCCTTCATTGCGCGAAGTGCGGCGAGCAAGGGGCTAAATTCATCATTGCTCGAATCCTCCTGAATGGCGGCGAGGTTGCCGTCTCGCACCTGTTCCGCAACCTCCTGGGACATCGCGACCCGGCGCCGCAACGTGCGGCCCGTCATCCACGAGCACCCCATAAGCGCGGCCGCGATCACCAGCACGATGCTGATCAGCAACGAGCGGGTTTCCGATGACGCCGATACCACCCGAGACACCTCGTCTGTCAAGTTCTGCTTTTGCCGCTCCTTCGCAGCGTCGAGGATCGCTTGCATGCGGCGAAGCGCGGGGACCGTGGTCGTCGTCATCAGGTTGAGTGCATCGTTCGTCCGCCCCGCCTCGATGAGTTTGAGGGTGTCGTCGACGGTCTGCCATGTCTGCTTTTGAAGCGAGATCCAACCGGGAAACGCATCTCGATCGCGGCTTGGGCCCGGCGGTAGGGCGTTCAGGAATCCGGCGTCGTTTTCAGAGATTCCCCTACGCAGCCGATCGATCTCCATCGCCGCGGCCTCGACATCCTGAGGAGTCTTAGCCAGCATCGCCTCGCCGACTTGAGCCAGAATGGCAGTGGCATATTCTCCACTGCCCGAGATGCGCATCAGTTGCTGAACCCGTACCCGTCCGCTGCTATCGGCGATATTCGCCACATTGGACAATTGCACCCATGAGGCCGCAGCCAGAGCGCCGAGTGCCGCGATCAAAACAATCGAGAACGAATACAGCCGTTTGGTTACGCCAAATCCCGAGAAAAGCCTCATTCCACTCGCCTAGTGTGTGATGTTATTGCGCCGCTTCACGCTGCGACCTGCCCGATTCAATTTCTCGATGCGCGGTCGCGGCCGACTCATCAGCGTTTTCAGAAGGCCACTTGGTCTGCTCCTTTAAGGGCGAGGATACGACGTGCATCGTCAGGTGTCGCTATCTCAAGGCCCATGCCTTCGAGCACCTGGCGGACGAGCGTCACCTGCTCCGCATTGGTTTTTGCGAGTTGCCCCTTGCGTAACCATAGCGAGTCCTCGAGGCCGACCCGGACGTGCGATCCCATCGTCGCGGCCAGCGTTGCAATCGAGATCTGATTGCGCCCCCCGCCAAGGACCGACCATTCGTAGTTCTCGCGCCCCAGCAGCCGATCGGCGGTACGACGCATATGGAGCACGTCTTCCGGATGCGCACCGATGCCGCCCAAAATACCGAACACGGACTGCACGAAAAACGGCGGCTTCACCAACTGACGCTCCGCAAAATGAGCAAGCGTGTAGAGGTGGCCGATGTCGTAACACTCGATCTCGAATCGGGTGCCGTTCTCTTGGCAGGTCTTCAGGATGTATTCGATATCGGCGAAAGTGTTTCGGAAAATTCGGTCCCGAGAGCCCTCGAGGTAGGGCACTTCCCAGTCGTACTTGAGCTTGGGGAAGCGCGTCAGCATCGGGAACAAGCCGAAGTTCATCGACCCCATGTTCAGCGAGGCGACCTCCGGCTTGAACACTGCCACCGGACGAAGGCGCTCATCGATAGACATCGTCGCGGCGCCACCGGTCGTGATATTGACCACGACGTCGCTGCGCCGCTTGATGCCCTTCAGGAATGGCTCGAATGCCTCGGGCGATTGATCCGGCAGCCCTTGGGGCCCGCGCGCGTGCAAATGGACCATGGCGGCGCCGGCCTGTGCCGCGCCAACGGCAGCTTCTTCGATCTGCTCCGCAGTCACCGGCAAATATTCCGACATGCCCGGTGTGTGAATCGATCCGGTGATCGCGCACGTGATAATGACCTTGCTTCCGTTCGACATTGTCTTCTCCTAGTCACGCCAGCGGCTGGCGAGCGATATACGTCTCCGCGCTGGCAACGGCGACGCTAACTTTATTTATGTCAGTTGCCTGTCCGTCCTGGTGCCTGCACCGACTAAGGACAGCGCGCAACATCACTGCATTGCTGGTTTCCGTGACGCGTTCATTTGTCTACCCGTCGACGTCGGCTAGCTTGAAGACGGACACCGCTTCGTTGAGCGATCGCGCCTGCTCCTGCAGCGACAGCGCCGCCGCAGCCGCCTGCTCGACCAGCGCCGCATTTTGTTGCGTCACGTGATCCATCTGCGTCACTGCGAGGTTGATCTGCTCGATCCCGGAGCTCTGCTCCTCGGAAGCCGCGCTGATCTCGCCCATGATGTCCGCTACCCGCTTGACGGCCACGACTACATCCTCGATTACGGTACCGGCTTCTTCAACCAGCACTGATCCGTCATTGACCCGGCCGACGGATTCGCCGATCAATTCTTTGATTTCCTTCGCCGCCGCGGCCGAACGCTGCGCGAGAATCCGAACCTCGCCGGCGACCACGGCAAAGCCCCGGCCTAGTTCGCCGGCGCGCGCTGCTTCTACCGCCGCATTGAGCGCGAGGATATTCGTCTGAAAAGCGATGCCCTCGATTACGCCAAGGATGTCGCCGATTCGGTTGCTGCTCGTCTTGATACCGTCCATCGTTTCGACGACACGGCCGACCACTTCGCCTCCCTTGATCGCGATGTCCGAGGCGTTACCCGCGAGCGTGCTGGCCTGGCGCGCGTTGTCGGCGTTGTGCTTCACGATGCTGGTCAACTCTTCGACACTGGAGGCGGTCTCTTGCAGCGAGGCGGCCTGCTCCTCGGTGCGCTGTGACAGGTCGGTGTTGCCGGCGGCGATCTGCTGCGTTGCGCCGGCAATCGAATCGGCCGAACTCTTGATTTGTCCGATGGTGTCAATCAGCGACTGCTGCATGCGGGCCATCGCGTGGAGCATGCTGCTGCTGTCGCCCTTCCGAGTCTGGACCTGCGTTGCGAGATCCCCACCCGCAATTCGTCCTGCAATATCGACCGCGTACGCCGGCTCGCCACCCAATTGGCCGACGAGGCTACGTGTGACGACCGTCACGGCAATGGACATCAACAAGCCCACAAACACCATCAAACCCAACGATCTCGCCAACGTCGCATGAAAATCAGCATCGATATCGTCGATGTAGGTGCCCGTCGATATACCCCAGTCCCAGGGCTGGTAATACATCTCCAAGCTCTTCTTGACCACCGGCACGTCGCTGCCGGGTTTCGGCCACAGATAGTCGACGAATCCGCTGCTGCGGCCGCTGCTTGCTATGGCGGCAACGCTCTGGAAGACGTGCATCCCGGCCGCGTCGGTGAAGCCGGACATATCCTTTCCGTCGATCTGAGGCTTCAACGGATGCATGACTACGACGGACTTGCTGTTGCTGACTACGAAATACCCGTCCTCGCCATAGCGCATTGCCTTCAATCGCGCCAGCGCTTGCGCGCGTGCTTCGTCAGCGGAAAGCTTGCCCTCTTGCGCGAGTGCCCCGTATTCCTTGACCACGCTGAACGCCGTTTCACTAACATTCTGCAAATCGCGCATACGCTCTTGCACGCGCAAACTACGCATTTCGAATGCGTCGCGCAATGTGATACCGAGCAAACACACCCAGCATAGAACCAGCGGCAACCATAGCTTTTGGCGGAACGTAAATCGATTCATTTCAATGATTCTCCTGGTCTTTTCGGGCTGCGCTCAACTCCGCCAGCCCTTCTTCTATTTATCGACGCGCACTAGGCTGCGTTCTGTCTAAGCTGCTTGAGCAGCGCGGTCATTTCTGGCTTTGGTAATGGCCTGCTGTATAGAAATCCTTGTGCGGTCGTGCAACCATTGGCGCGAAGAAATGCCTCCTGCTCGGGCGTCTCCACGCCCTCCGCGACTACCTCCAGCCCCAGGCAGCGCGCAATTGACAAGATGGCCTTGACCAGCTCTGCGTGACGTTTGTCGGTAATTACCTTATGAATGAACGACTGGTCGATCTTAAGCGTATCGATCGGAAACCGCGTCAAGTAGCTGAGTGCCGAATATCCAGTTCCAAAATCGTCGATGGCGATGGATAGCCCCATGGACTTGAGCGACGAAAGCGCGTCGAGCACGTTGTCGTCCTCTTCCAGAAACAAGCTCTCTGTGAGTTCGAGTTCCAGCCATTCGGGCCGACAGCCAGTTTCACGGAGAATCTCCTCGACCATCGCGACCAAATCGAAAAAGCGAAACTGCCGTGCTGACAAGTTGACGGCCACCTTGTGCAGGACAACACCCGGCGCGTTCCATTCGGCAGCCGCGCGGCAGGCTTCGTGCAACACCCATTTACCGAGGTCGACAATCAATCCGCTTTCTTCCGCGATCGGAATGAAATGCTGCGGTGAGACGAAGCCACCGCCGGTACGCTTCCATCTGAGCAAGGCCTCGGAGCCAATCACCTCGCCGTTCCCGGTCACCTTGGGCTGATAATGCAATGCCAGCTCGCCCCGCTCGATTGCGCGGCGCAGCTCGGAGTCCAGTTGCAGGTGCATGCTCGCATGCACAGTCAGCTCTTTCGAATAAAAGCAGAAATTCCGTCGGCCCGAGCGCTTGACGCGGTACATTGCCAAGTCCGCGTATTGCACGAGGTCTTCCGCTTTCGCGCTGTCGGTCGGATACAGAGCGATGCCGATACTGCACGAAATGAACACTTCTCTGCCCTGCAAAGAGAAGCCCTCGTCAAGTCGGGCGACCATCGCTCTCGCAATGTCCTCCAGAGCCCCTTTGTCATGAACCGCGGGAAGCAGGACCGCGAATTCATCTCCCCCGATACGTGCCACCGTGTCGCGTGACCGGACACAATCTTGTAGGCGCTCGGCTGCCTGGCGCAGCAGTTCGTCGCCGATCGCATGCCCCATCGTATCGTTGACGCTCTTCAACCTATCCAAATCGACCATCATCACGCCGATCAATCCACGTCGAGCGTTCCCTCCAGCAGCGATCGTCTGTTCCAAACGTTCCTTGAACAACGCACGGTTCGGCAAGGCGGTCACCGGGTCGTGAAAAGCCAACCATTGGATCTTCTGACGCGAGGCAGTGAGCTCTCTGATGTCTCGCCCCACCGACATTACGGTTTCCACCGCCCCATCCGCATCGAATTCCGGTACGAGCCTGACCAGGTAACTACACTGGTTGTCGCTCAAATCGCGCCATCCTGGAACTTCGAATTCGAGCCCCATTCCAGTGGCGAAAACTTGAGCCAGTTTCTGTTCGAATGTGGCAGCGTATTGCCAACTGGAGCGCTCTGACGGCTTCTTGCCGATTAAAGACGCCGCCCCACCCTCGGCAAACGCCGCAAAGGCCGGATTGACATAAGTGCGGCGCAAATCCCTGTCGTAGTGGACGACCAGATCCGGCATGCGCTCGACAAGACTCCGAAATTCCGGTTCGCGACTGGCTTCGGGGTGTCCACGCTCAGGTATATCGCGCGAACCGCATACGGCAGTGCCCGAGGCCAGGTCCTCTTTCAAACTTCGGATTTCCTGGGCGAGCGCTTGAAGATGCATTGCGGCGTTTCTCAAACTGCCCAGAGCTTGTAGTTCCATCACGATGCTGTCGATACGATTTACGATGTTCAGACACTGTTCTACTCGCTGCCCAAGGTCACATATCACGAAGCCTCCCGCGATTCGTCCACCCGGCGCTCACGCACGAGCCGCGGATCCGGTGAGCTTTTTGAATCGCTGCGCCTGACCCGCTACCGTCAATCGAACGCACCGACCGGATTGCGTCGGCTCAGCAACACTCGTTGGCGGCGCAATTCCTCCAGTTGCTCAGCGGTCCTGCCAAGCTCAGTTAGCACCTCGCCATTGCATTCGCCTTGGAAATAAGGCACGCCCGGCGCCGGCAAATCTGAGCGGCTGAAGCGCCACGGCGGTCCCGGCATACGCAATGTGCCGCCTTCACGATCGTCGACCTCGACGATTGCGCCCCAGTCCTCGGCCCACTCGGACGACGCAATGCCGTCAATGCTGCGAACGACTCCGATCGCGAGCCCCACCTCGCTCACCTGCGCCTGAAGTTGGTCGAGATCTGTGAACGTCAGCACCCACGAGCGAACTTCACTCATTAAGCTGGCGAGGTTCTCGCGCCGCAGCGTGGCCGATGCATAGCGGGGATCGCGCAGCAGATCGAACCGCCGCATCATTGAACAGTAGCGAGCGAAGATCGGCGAGAAGATCGGACTGCCGGCGATGGTCAAGCGCCGGCCATCTGGGAGCTCGATAATCGGCGATTCGTTCGCGCTCAGCGCATACGGCTCGTCGTTGACGTCCATCCCAGAAAGCAACGCCCCGGCGCGCTCGTTGACCGAGAGCATCGTCGCCGCCATCGAGACGTCTACGTGCTGCCCTTCCCCGGTACGTGAACGGTGCTGCAGCGCGGCCAGCACAGCGATGACCGCTTGCAAGCCGGTATACACGTCCGCGTGGCTGCACGCGTCATTGCGCAATTCGCTCATCGAGCCCGCATAGTGCTGCTCGAGGATGTGCGTCAACCCTGACTCGGCATGGACCGTGGGCGCGAATGCGGGGCGGTTTCGCCAGGGACCGGTTTGTCCGTACCCTGTGATCGACACATAAACCACGGAGGGATTGAACTTGATGACGTCCTCGTACGCAAATCCGAACCGCGCCAATGTTCCGGGGCGGAAGTTTTCGACGATGATGTCGGCGTCGCTACACAGTTCGGCAACGATCTCGCGCGCCTCCGGCCAGTTGAGGTCGAGGCTGACGTTGCGCTTACCGGCGTTGAGCTGCGCATAGTAGAGCGACATCGCGCCGACATGCGGTACGCCTGCGCGCCCGAGGTCGCCTGAAGGCGGCTCGATCTTAATGACGTCGGCGCCAAGGTCACGCAGGGCTTTGGTGCAACCGGGGCCGGCAAGGACGCGAGTAAAGTCAATGACTTTCAGGCCCGCGAGCGGTGCGCTACTCATGATCAGTTCCCCTCGAAGGTGGCGGTGCCTGGCCCGGTTGCGGCGAACGCCGCGAGCCCGCGTGCGCGATCCTGGCTACCCCACATGACGTCATTGACCTGCGCCTGTTGCTCATCGGCAGCCTTGACTCCGGCACGCGCGGAAAGGTTTGCCAGACGCTTAATCCCGCTCAGTGCCACGGTCGCCCCGGCCGCGAGCTGGCGCGCCCATGAAAGCGAGGCATTGCCCAGTTCGCTTTCGTCCACCACGAGGTTGATCACGCCCCAGCGCTCGAGCGCACGCGGATCATGGCGACGTGCGAACATCGCGATCTCCTTGCCTCGCGCCACACCGGCACGCTGCACCACGCGCTGCACGCCGCCCAGAAGCGGCAGCAAGCCGAGGGTCGCTTCCGCCAAACCGAACGATGCCGTATCCGCGGCGACGATCATGTCGCATAACAAGGCGAGTTCGAATCCGCCACCTAGTGCGGCTCCGTGAACCGCTGCCACGGTAGGAATGGTGATGTCCTCCAGCGCGGACCAGAGCTCTTCGAAACGCTGCTGGTCGCCACGCTCTGCGTAGATGACGTTCAAATCGGCGCCGGCACAGAAGTGCCGCATCGAACTGCGCAACAGGATCGCTCTACAGCCCTCTGTCTGCGCGCGCTCGTATGCTGTCATCAGGTCTGACAGCATTGCGTTGTCGATTAAATTGTGCGGTGGTTTGGCAAGCGTCACGACACCGACGTTGCCATCTTTGTGGTACTCCACTGTTGCCATGATTGTCTCCGAGGTAGCGCGAGTGGCAGCCGTTGTGACGACCGCCCTTGTTTTAGTGGTCAGCCGTGCGATCAGGGTTGCGCGAAAGCCAGTAACGGCTTAGCGTCGTGAGCGGTACGTTCCGTATCCGAAAATGCTTCGAAAGCACGATCGAGTGGATAGCGGCGCGCTGCTGAAGGTTTCAATCGGCCGGCAGCCATCTGTTCGAGCAGACTGCGCAGCACTTCCCCGCTTTCAAGCACGGTCTTACGTTGCAGCCAGAAGTAGAGGAACCAGCCGCGCACCTCTGCGCCGGAATAGACAAGCGCCGGAGCAAAAATCGGCATCTCGAACGCAGCCGGATCCGTCTGGCGGTGCGACGACAGCGCCCCGTAGACCAGCATGCGCCCGCCGGGGGCCAACTGACGAGCCAGCGTGGCGCCCGTACGGCCGGCGACGCAGTCGATCGCCTTCTCGATGCCTTCGCCGCCAGCGGCCTTCTTGAGTTGTTCAGGCCAATCCTCTTGTGCCGTGCATATCACGACGTCACCACCCAATTCACGGATCTCGGCGACCTGCTCGGGACGGCGTACGAGATTGATCGTATGGAATCCCTGAGCTTTTGCGATCTGCAGCACGAGGCGCCCGACCGCTGATCCCGCCGCGCTCTGAACTAACCAGTCGCCGCGGGCTAGCGAATGCTCCACCATCGTCATCGTCCATGCCGTCATGGGATTGACGAGCGCTTGAGCGGCGTCTTCGTCAGAGATCGCCGCCGGTACCGGGATCGCACGCTCGGACGGGCAGATGACCTGTTCTCTCCAAGTGCCCTGCACGTTCAGCAAAACGACGCGCTCTCCGAGGCGTGCTTGCGGTACGTCGCTGCCTACGGCATCGATGATTCCAACGCCTTCGGAGCCGGGCGAAGCGGGCAACTCGGGCTGACGCTGGCGGGCGAAGCGCCCTCGGATGACATGCAAATCCGACGGATGCACAGGCGACAGCAGCATCTTCACGCGAACCTCAGTTGGCCCGGGCGTGGGTTCGGGCAAATCGCGCAAGCTGACGACCGCCGATGGCTCGCCGTGTTTTTCGATTATCAGGGCTCTCATGTGCTTCCTCCTTCACTCGCGCTGAATGGATCATGGTCACGACCAGGTCGATTGCCAAGGTCGCTTTCTGCCGTGTTTGGGGTGTTTTCGTGACAGTGCGGTCGGTGCGCGCCCATCCTACGAGTGTCGAGCGACGGCAAGCGCATGCATTGTGATGAACTGCTGAATGGCGAGCTGATCGTCCCACGTCAGTGCATCAGGATGAAATCGAAGAAGCTCGCACAAGGTCGCATGCAGTCGCGTTCTTGCTAAGCGGTCACGCATGTTTATCGGCCATGCATATAACAGATAAATAAGTGGCAAGACCTTCCTTTGCTCGCACCAGCGAGCAAAGATTTGAAGGCACAGTTGCTCCAATTCTTCTACTTGATCGGCGGAATTTGCGTGGGCCGGGGTACCGTCGTGAAATTTGCGATCCATGTGATAACTGGTCCTTTGCGTACTGGGCCTTGATCTACGGAACTCTCGAGATGGGCTGCCCCAGTCGCGTGAATGGTGCAGTGCTCAACGCAACCAGTGTCGCAGGCCCACCCTTGCACAACTAGTTCATTTTCTGCCACTATCAGGTGATTTTGTGCCAATGATGTATCGCCGGTCATTGTATGAACGACTTTGGTTAATGGGCGGCTATGCCCGGTCAGCTTTCATGGGGGGCACGACACGCGCTGCCTGCTGTCCGGTAACGGCGTTCGCCACGGGGTAACCCGCATTTAACAAGGGGTGTTTTTGTGCCAACATAGAGTCATTGAATGACTTGGAGAAACGTATGACGTCCACGTCGAAGGCCGGGAACAACGACGTGTTCGTGGGTCACGCTGGCGGCCCTCATGCGCTGACGATGATGCTCTTCGGCCTGGACGCGCTTTTTGCCGAGTTGGCCGACCAAGGTGTTTCTGCGCGGGACATACTGTCCGGAACCGGGGTCCGAATTAAGCAATTCGACGATCCGCGGACGTTGATTTCGCGCCATCAACGGCTCGCTATCTACCGCAACGCCTATCGGCTAGCCAAGCGCCCCGATACCGGACTGCTCGCGGGTGCGAGGCAACGTATCAGCGACTTCGGCGTGTACGGCTACGCCATTGCCAGCAGCCCAACGTTGGGCGCAGCGCTCGACCTGTGCATGAAGCACCTGCGTCATGCGGGCCCCGTCCTGCCGATCAGTTCGCGTATCGACGGCAATACCGGAATCTTGCGCAGCCATGATCCTTGGTCCATGGGAGACCTGCTTCCGTTCGTGGCGGAATTCTGGCGGGCTTCAATTAATTCGCTGCTTAGTCGCATCCTCGAAGCGCCCTTTCCTTCGACCCGAATGTTGCTCCCCTACCCGGCTCCCGCACATTGGAGAGCCTACACGCGGATGTTTAGGTGTCCCGTGGAGTTCGACGCGGAAGTGATGGAGTGGCATTACGACGCGAGCGCACGCGAGCGCAAATTGCCGAACGCGAACCCGATGACCGCGCTGGTTTGCGAGGACTTCTGCGAACAGGTCCTAGCCGACGTGGAGACCGACTCCGAGCTCGTTTCCGCGATCCACGGCTTTCTGCTCAGGCAGCCTGGCCGGTTCGAGAACGTCGATGTCCTTGCCGAAAGTTTCGGCATGTCGGTGCGCACACTGCACCGCAGACTGGCAGCCGAGGGCACGTCATACCAAGCGATTTTGGATGAGGTGCGGTTGGGACTGGCCCGACAGTATCTCGACCAGACGTCGTTGACGATCGAGCAGATTGCAGAACGGCTGGGATTCTCCGACGCATCCAATTTCCGCAAGGCATTCAAGAAGTGGACGGGCACCGCACCCAGCCAAGAGCGATCCGCGCACCCGGTCACGCCACTGGGGTAGACGTCCGTCGGAGAGGCCCCAAGGCGATAACGAATGGCTTCTCAGGAAACGTTCGGCCTCGATGCTCGCAACTCGTCAATCATCAGTTCCCGCAGGGCGAATTTTTGTACCTTGCCGGTTACTGTCATGGGCATCTCGCTGACGAACCGGATATAGCGCGGGACCTTGTTGTGGGCGATTTGGTTGCGACAGAAATCGCTAATCTCTTCGGGAGTTGCCTGCTCGCCCGGGCGCAGAATGATCCACGCACATACTTCCTCGCCATACTTCTCGTCCGGCACACCGAAGACCTGGACCGACTGCACCTTGGGATGACGGAATAGAAATTCCTCGATTTCTCGCGGGTACACATTCTCACCGCCGCGAATCAGCATGTCCTTGAGTCTTCCGACGATCTTGCAGTACCCGTCAGAATCAATAGTCGCGAGGTCGCCTGTACGGAACCATCCATCGACAATCGATTCACGAGTCTTCGCATCGTCTCCCCAATACCCCTTCATAACGGCGTAGCCTTTCGCGCATAGCTCGCCTGTCTCCCCCACTCGTACCGTATCTCCTGAAGAATCGACGATCTTCACTTCCAGGTGCGGGAGCACACGGCCCACAGTCGATGTTCGCAGTACGAGCGGATCGCTCGGAGGACACTGGAACGATGCTGGGCTGGTCTCGGTCATCCCGTACGCGGTGGTGAGCTCTCGCAGATTCATCTGCGAGACGACGCGTTTCATTGTCTCGACCGGACACGGCGAACCGGCCATGACGCCTGTGCGAAGCTGGCTCAAGTCGTACTTGGACAAGTCGGGATGGTCGAGTTCGGCGATGAACATGGTCGGTACGCCATGGAGCGCCGTACAACGTTCCTCATGAATAGCAGCAAGCGTATCGCCCGCGTCGAAGGCCTCTCCAGGGAACACCATCGTGCTGCCGGATTCCACGCATGCAAGCACGCCAGCCACCATACCAAAGCAGTGGTAAAGCGGCAATGGAATACAGAGCGAATCCCTTTCTGTCAGCCGCAACCCCATCGAAAAAAAGCGAGCGTTGTTCACGATGTTGTGGTGTGTCAGCGTCGCGCCCTTCGGACTGCCGGTTGTTCCGCTCGTGAACTGAATATTGATGGGATCGTCGGAATTGAGCGTCATATTCACTGCCGCTAGCTTCTCGGGATCAAACAGTCGTTGACCATATGACACGACTTCAGGGAAGTTGAGCATTCCCGGGGTCTTTGCATCGCCCATGCGAACGATTATTCGGAGCTCGGGCAACCTCTGCGCGCGCAGTTCATTTGGCTTCGAGCTTTCAAGCTCGGGCGCCAATTCCCGCAGCATCTCGAGGTATCGTGATGCCCTGAATGCCTCCGCCACCACCAGCGCCTTGCACCCAACTTTGCGCAGCGCATACTCCACTTCCGCGAGGCGATAGGCGGGGTTTATATTGACGAGGATCGCTCCGATGCGCGCGGTCGCAAACTGCGTCAGGACCCACTCGAAGCGATTGGGCGACCAGATGCCAACGCGATCTCCCTTGCCGATTCCGAGCGCATGCAGTCCTGAAGCAACCGCGTCAACCTCTTGCGCGAGTTCTCGCCAAGTGCGCCGGATCCCCTGTTCTCGGAACACGACGGCGCACCGATCGGCATACCGATCGGCTGTATCAAGCAGAAATTCCCCGACCGTTGCATTGGACAACGGTACATCCGTCTGCCCGTGAACGTGTGCAAAATCGTCCCGCGGTACAAGTGATGCGCTTGTCAGCAAATCACTAGTCACGACCTGACTGCTCATGCCTGTCTCCTCTCAAACGAAATATTTTCTTGACTCGAAATCCATCTCATAATCCGCCAATGTTATCGTTATCTTTTTGAGGCTTTTTCAGATTATTTTACAGCTCGATAAACTCAAAACTCTTGGCGCATTGCGATGCCACCGGCTTGTAGGGCCTATTGACGTGCGGACGCTTACAGCAATTCCCGCTTCTTTTCTCTAGAGGCGTGCGGTTGCGAGTAGTGTCCCTGCGCGTCAGCGCGCTGTCCATCGTCGAAAGTGACATATTCGATGCGAAATACGACACCGAGAGCCACTACCAATCCGATCGCGATGGCGATCATAGAGTTCCGAGGCAGGCTATGTCCTTGCGTACGGCACGAAATGACCGGCTTTTTGGCAGAAAGTAACCCGAAATAACCGGCGTTGCATCGGCACCATCTCTCTGTGACTATTTAGATCTATCCAATCCCACTCTTGATGAGGCAGCATCCTATGGTCTTAGCAAAGAATCGGCAGGTTGTCCTCATCAGCCGCCCTGATGGAATCCCGCAGGCGGAACACTTCAACATCGTTGAAGCGACGGTGCCGCCCCCAAGTGCGGGTCAGGTGGTGGTCCGAAATGAGTGGCTATCGGTCGAGCCGGCAATGCGCGGTTGGGTCAGTGCCGTCGCTAACTACTCGGAGCCCGTAGCGTTGGGCAGCGTGATGCGCTCATTCGCCGCGGGACGCATCGTGGCATCGCAGCATCCTGACTGGCCGGTCGGCACCGCTGTGACAGGTATGTTCGGGTGGCAGGAGTTCGCACTCGTCGATGCTGCGCAAATTGAGCATCGTATCGACGAGGCCGACCTGCCGCTTTCCACGGCACTCGGCGTGTTGGGCCTCAATGGTGTCACGGCGCACTATGGATTGCTGCAAGTCGGTCAACCTAAACCCGGCGAAACGGTCGTGGTCTCGACGGCTGCTGGTGCAGTCGGTTCGTGCGTCGGACAGATCGCGCGCCTTCACGGATGCCGGACGGTGGGGATCGCCGGTGGTGAGGCGAAGCGAGCGCTGTGCCTCGAGCGCTTTGGTTTTGATGCAGCCGTCGACTACAAAGCCGCGGATTTTCACGAACGCTTGGCCGAAGCGTGTTCCGACGGCGCGGACGTTTACTTCGACAATACCGCCGGCCCGATAAGCGACGCCGTCATGGCGCATCTAAACGTCGGCGCGCGCATCGTTGTCTGCGGTACTGCTTCGGTGCCGAGCTGGAACCCACCGCCGCTAGGGCCCCGCGCTGAGCGTAACATTCTGGTCAAGCGCGCTCGCATGCAAGGATTCGTCATCTTCGATCATCTGGACTGCTACACGCAAGCCCATGCCGACTTGGCCGAATGGGTACGAGGGGGGAAATTGAAGTATATGGAGGATGTGCTTCATGGCATCGAAGCTGCGCCGGATGCAATTGCTGGCCTATACCGAGGTGAGAATCTTGGTAAGCGTCTGATTCGCCTTGATGAAAGCGCCTAAATCTTGAGGTCCTCGGTGCGTCGGTTCAACACTTGTCGACGCCTGAGTTATCGTCGCGGGGGTGGATTCGATAATTCGGCCTTGCCTAGGTGAATGATCTGAGCCGGAACATCCGATCTTCGAAGTCACCACGCTAGCGGGGCCGATGAAGTCTAGGCTTGGTCTTGCCGGCCGTCTGCCGGCAGTGCATCGAGCAGACGGTCCGTATTGCACTAGTTATCGATTGGAATGCCCGAGGCATTGCCGGACTTCACCATCGGGCTCATCCTGTCACGCCTTTGCCGAAGATAGCGCGTGCGATCACCAGCTTCTGAATCTCGTTCGTGCCCTCGTAGATTTCGGAGATCTTGCAATCACGATAGATTTCCTCGACTCGGTAGTGAGAGCGATCCGCTGCGAGTTCTTGCATGAAGCCGTAGCCGCCGAAGATCTGTACGCCATCGCGGGCAAACTCGCCGGCCAACTGTGTCGCATACCACTTGGCCATTGCGGCCTCGGGTTCAGGGAATGCCTGCCCTGAGTCCATCCGCAGAGCGGCCTTCAAGTATAGGTTGCGCGCGTTTTCGATCTCAGTGGCGCGTTCAGCGAGTTTGAATTGCCAGTGTTGGAACTGAGCCAGGTGCTTGCCGAATGCTTTGCGACTATTTAAGCGATCGACGCTGTGGTCGAAAATCGCCTGGGCCATGCCGACGCCACTGGCGGCGATGCCGATACGACCGTAAGTTAGCGTCTGCAGGGCGATTTTCAGCCCCGCTCCGCGCGAGCCGACGACGTTACTGGCCGGGACGCGGACGTTTTCGAAATAGATGTCCGCGGTCAGTTGCCCATGGTTTCCCAGTTTTCGATCAGGGGGCCCCACACGCACGCCCGGCGCATCAAGGTCAACGACAATCTCAGTCATGCGGCCGTTGTCGGTACACAAGAGCACAACGAAGTCGGCCACGGGCGAGTTGGTAATGAAGCGCTTGCGACCGTTGATGACGAAATCAGCATCACCGCCGACCGCATGGGTCTGCATGACATTGATGCTAAGGTCGGTGCTCGCCTCTGGCTCCGTCGTCGCGAAGCTTCCGATGCGTTCGCCTGCCAGCAGCGGCTCGAGATAGCGTTGTTGCAATTCCGGCGTTGCATGCTCGAGCGCATGGCCTGCCAGGATGCAGTGAACATCCACGATCGCCGCTACTGAATTGGAGTAGTAGGCTAGCTCTTCGATCAACACTGCCGTGGCAGTGGCAGGATGCTTGAGCCCGCGACCACCGACCTGCGCGGCAAATGGGATCCGGTACAAGCCGGCATCCGCCATCTTTTTGAACAGGTCGCGCGGGAAGTTCTCGACCAGCTCTTCGCGATGCCCGATCGACCACGCGGCGGGCTGTACGTGCTCGTCGGCAAAGCGTCTCACCTCCTCACGGATCGCCAGCGTCTCCTGCGGCGTGATCAGGTCATGGTAGAGATCCGGTTGACGCCGCTTGACGGCGGCATGCCCGCGGCCGATCGAATCGTGGTTGTCGTTCATGGTGAGCCTCTTAGATTTTCATATGCACGCCCCAGAGGGCGATTGGTCAGGATCTTGATGGGCACCTCCCGTTCCAGGGGGTAGATGTCCACGAAACCATGACCGACAGTTTTCCCGCACTGCGAATTGCTGTACATTGGCCAAACCGACATATCCTGTGCCATTTTCGACATGCCATGCATCGCGCTGCCATCCTCGCTTATGACGATTGCTACGCTCACAGCCTGGGCGGCTTCGCTGACATTCTTCAGGTAGCGAATTCGCACTTGCGGCGACAGTTGGGAGACGGAAATTCCCAGTTCCAGTGGCAATTCGTCTCGCCGACGGGGAAGCCCATCACGACGAGCAACGGGCTGCAACTGAATACACAGCCACTCCGACCACGGGAGAAGTTCGACCTGGTATTTGTCCCTAGCGCGCATTACGCGAGCAGCAAGGCCTTTGACCAGTTGTTGGCGCGGCAGTCTGCTGCATGCGACTGGCTCGTCTCTCAATGGGGCTCGGGGGCCTACCTTGCGGCAAACTGCACCGGCACATTTGTTCTTGCAAAAACCGGCCTCTTGGACTGCCGGCCGGCAACGACTACGTGGTGGCTAGCAGACCAATTTCGCAGTCGATTTCCCCGCGTCGACCTACAGCTTGAACCCGTTATCACTGAGGCAGACCGCCTCATCTGTGCGGGAGCTTCGGCGTCTTATCTTCTACAAACAATCCGGATCATCGAGTGTTTTTCCGGGGCCGTCATCGCTTCGCAGTGCGCCAAGACGATGCTGATCGATGTCAGCCAGACCAAGCAAACACCCTATCTCCCGCTACTAACTATCAAATCGCACGCAGACTCCGTGGTCCACCGCGCTCAACACTGGCTGCACAAACACATGGCGAAGGATGTGAAGATCTCGGCGATGGCGCATGACCTTGGCGTTAGTGAACGTACCCTCATCCGCCGATTTCAGGCAGCGCTGAATCAGCCGCCGCTGCGGTACCTGCAAAGTCTACGCATCGAGGCAGCGCGGGGTTTGCTGGAGGCTGGGGACCTCGGCCTCGAGGCAATCGCGATCCAAGTGGGATATAACGACACAAGTTCATTCTGTCGCCTATTCAAGGATAAGGTCGGCCTCAGCCCCGGTGCGTATCGAACTCGCTTTCGCCCCACCGCAGACTCGCAACAACACTGAATCCCCGCGGATCTGGAATCGTGGGCTTCTAGGTGGGGCGCGAAGCGGTACTTGCGGCGCCCCTCGAGCCAGCGCAGCCACGTTGGCCTGACAGCACCACCGACTATACCGGCGGTGGCGCCAGATCACCTCCGTATTGACCGAAAAAGACCTTTCTAGGGTTGAGCGTTGTCAGCAACATATGGACATGTCTTTTTGTTGCCGCCGATGTCGTATGTTTCTCGGCTGAAACCTCTGCCATGAAAGTCCTGATCATTCACGCTCACCCGGAGCCTCAGTCGTTCAGCTCTGCCTTGAAAACTCTCGCGGTGGACACGTTCACCGAAGATGGACACGAGGTTCAAGTCTCCGATCTCTACGCAATGGGTTTCAACCCAGTCGCGTCTACCGCCGACTTTGGCGAACGAGCGAATCCGGACTACTGCGTTTATGCGCTCGAGCAGCGCCACGGCGTAAAGACCGGGACGATGAGCGCAGACATTCAGCTGGAACTGGAAAAGCTTGTTCAATGCGACCTACTGATCCTCAATTTCCCGCTCTTTTGGTGCTCTACGCCGGCCATTATGAAAGGCTGGATTGACCGCGTGTTCGTATCTGGCGCGGTGTACGGCGGCACGCGCTTCTATGATCGCGGGGGCCTAAAGGGCAAGCGCGCTTTGGTCAGCGTAACGTTAGGCGGTCAGCCACACATGTTCGGAAAGCAGGGGATACACGGCCCGTTCGAATCGATGCTGCGGCATTTGTTGCAGGGAACCCTGGCTTACGCGGGGTTGGAGGTACTCGAGCCGTTCATTGCGTGGCATGTGCCTTATATCCAACACGAGGCCAGAGTCGAGATATTGGACAAGTGGCGTGATCGGATTCGATCGCTGGAAGGGGAAATTCCGCTTTCGTTCCCGAGTCTCGACGACTTTGATGAACGACTTTACCCGCTTGAAAGCACGGTGCGGCAAACAACCGAATGACCGCGTCTGACGCGGGCACGGCAGCCCGGGGCGTTTAGTGGAGGGATGAGCAATGAGTAGTCGCGAAGTAGACTTGTTGCAGGGAACCCTGGCCTACACGGGGCTGGAGGTGCTGGAGCCATTCATCGCGTGGCATGTGCCCTATATCGAGCACGAGGCAAGGGTCGAAATATCGGATAAGTGGCGCGATCCAAGTCAATCGCTGGAAGGGGAAATTCCGCTTTCGTTCCCAAGTCTCGACGACTTTTATGAACGGCTATACGCGCTCAAAAGCGCGGTATGGCAAACAACCGAATGACCGACGCTGACGCGGGCATGGCAGCCCGGGGCGTTTGGTGGAGGGATTAGCAATGAGTATTCGCGAAGTAGTCGTGGTCGGAGCCGCCCGGACGGCGATTGGTGCTTTTGGCGGGGCGTTGAGGGATGTCGCGTTGACCGAACTGGGCACGACGGTCGTGCGAGCCGCGCTGCAGCGCTCCGGCGCGCAAGGAAGCGACATCGGGCAAGTCGTCATGGGCAACGTTATCCCGACGGAGCCGAGGGATGGCTACCTGAGTCGCGTTGCCGCAATGGATGCGGGGATTCCGAAGGAGACTCCCGCATACAACGTCAATCGACTTTGCGGATCGGGCCTGCAGGCGATTATCTGTGCGGCGCAGTCCATTTTGCTGGGCGATGTGGACTTGGCCGTCGGCGGCGGTGCTGAATCCATGAGTCGCGGCCCATACATCGCCGAGGGTATCCGCTGGGGGCGGCGCATGGGCGACACCCAGATGACCGACTACATGAACGGCATTCTTCATGATCCGTGGCAGCGCATTCACATGGGAGTGACCGCCGAAAACGTGGCAGAGCGTTATGGCATTTCCCGCCAAGAGCAGGACGAACTGGCAATGGAAAGCCAGCGTCGTGCTGTTGCCGCAATCGATGACGGCCGCTTTAAGAGTCAGATCGTGCCCGTCACAGTTAAGAGCCGCATGGGTGTCGTCGAATTCGATACGGACGAGCACGTCCGCCGAGGCGTGACGGCCGACGCCCTATCCAAGATGAAGCCAGTATTCAAGGAGTCAGGATCGGTGACGGCGGGCAATTCATCCGGTATCAATGATGGCGCCGCCGCACTCGTTCTCGCCGAAGCCGCCAAAGCAGCCGCGATGGGACTCAAGCCGTTGGCCCGGCTGGTGGGGTATGCGCATGCGGGCGTGGAGCCCGAGTATATGGGAATCGGGCCGGTGCCGGCCACGCGCCTCGTCATGCAGCGAACGGGCCTTCAGATTTCCGACATGGACGTGATTGAGGCGAATGAAGCGTTTGCCGCCCAGACGTGTGCTGTCGCGAAGGAGCTGGGCTTCGATTCCCGTCAGCTCAACCCAAATGGCTCCGGCATTTCACTTGGCCATCCGCTCGGTGCCACCGGCGCCATCCTCTCGGTAAAAGCCATCTATGAACTGCATCGGACTGCAGGGCGCTATGCGCTCGTCACTATGTGCATAGGCGGCGGCCAAGGCGTTGCAGCGATCTACGAGCGCGTCTGACGTCTCGTAGATCGCTGCTCCCCCCGCGACATACGCACCGCGCCCAGGCGGAAATGACGGAGACGGAGATGTCCAGTGCTGGAAAGTCGCTACGGCTGATGGTCGAGCACTGGCTCGCGCCAGAGCCCGATAGCCGCCTGCACGTCACGGCGTTTAGAAACAGGCGGTCCCCACGCGAATGCTATGTATGCATTGAAAAAGTCGCGGCGATGGGATCGCTTTCAATGTACTTCTACCGTCACCATGACGGAATGTGGCGCGTGTTTCCGCCTGCTCGACAACGACTGACTATGCGCGCGGCGTAGATCGGCGCACGGGCAGGCAATCCGCTCGACCTCCATGACGCGCACAGGAACGTTCCGATAGACACCGATCAGCACCGGTCAATATTGCGCCGTCCAGCGGTGACTCCTCGCGAACGAAATGAAAACGTCGGTAGCCGGATCGGGTGAGTCCGCACCCCACCGCACGCCTATGGTCCGCCGACTCGGAAAATCGGCCACGGGCACGGCGACAACGTCTCCGTTGCAGAAATTCGCGGGCATAAGCGTAATGCCGATGCCGGCGGCGACGAGACCGAGCGCGCGATCGTCCTGATCCGTGCGGTACACGACGCGCGATTTGATGTTATGCGACCGCAAGGCCTTCGCGGCGACTTCAAACGTCTCACAGCTCGTGCGCACGACAAAGGGTTCGTCTTGCAGGTCGGCCAGGGTCACTGTCGAGAGCCGGGCGAAGCGATGTGTCTTGCTGACGATCACGACGTACGGTTCGTCGAACAACGCCAAGCTCCGCTCCATTTCCTCACCCTCCCGGAGGATCGTCAAACAGACGTCGAGCTCCTTACGTTTGAGATGACCGGCAAGTTCCGACGCGGGAGCGTCGGTCAGTTCCACCATTACTTCCGGATGTGCCTGCTTGAACGCCTTCAAGAGCTCGCCCAGTTGCGGCGTGGGCAACGTCCTCACGATACCCACGCGCAACACACGCGGTGCTCCGATGGCACGGATGTCGGCTTTGAGGACATTGCAGGTCTGAAGCATTGAAGAGCCGACCTGATAAAGCCGCTTACCGGCGGCGGTCGGTGTCACTGCGTTGCGCTTGCGCTCGAGCAAAGCGACGCCGAGTTCGTCCTCGAGCTTCGCGATGGTCGCCGAGAGTGCCGGCTGCGATACCGCCACCCGCGAGGCGCCCCGCGTGAAGCTCCCTGTGTCCACGACGGCGACGAACTGACTGATCTGATAAAGCTCCATGGCAGCATCACTTATTTTGATTCAATGAATAGCAACAAACGATTTTACTTATGCTACATCACTTCGTATAGTCCATGCAAAGACGATCTTGCAAACGTCACAGGCACACGTCAAAGCGGACGACGGAGTCGCACGGCACGTGTCGAGTGAGTTGGCTATCGCGGTCGTCTCCGAAATGTTCGCGCCGTTCTCCCGAACAGAAGTACCGCTCCCTCAACACCAACCGAGAGATTCCATGATTTATGCAGGCCCAGGCGCCCCAGGCGCCAAGATCGACTACAAACCCCGTTACGACAACTTCATTGGTGGCAAGTGGGTTCCACCGATCAAGGGTCAATATTTCGACGTCGTTACGCCGATCACCGGCGCGGTCTACACGAGCGCGGCGCGCTCAGGCGCGGAAGATATCGAATTCGCGCTGGACGCCGCGCATGCGGCGGCAGACAAGTGGGGCAAGACTTCTGCAGCCGAGCGCGCAGGCGTACTGCTCAAGATTGCGGACCGTCTCGAGGCCAATCTCGAACTGCTCGCCTATGCCGAGTGCGTGGACAAGGGCAAACCTATCCGCGAAGCCCTGATCGCCGATATCCCGCTCGCCATCGACCACTTCCGATATTTTGCGGGAGCTGTGCGTGCTCAAGAGAGCGGCGTGAGCGAAATCGACGAGACCACGGTCGCCTATCACTTCCATGAACCGCTCGGCGTGGTGGGCCAGATCATTCCCTGGAACTACCCCATTCTGATGGCTGCATGGAAGCTGGCGCCCGCCTTGGGCGCAGGCAACTGCGTCGTGCTGAAGCCGGCTGAATCGACGCCCATCAGCATCCTCGTCCTGATGGAATTGATCGCCGATTTGCTGCCCCCGGGCGTGGTCAATATCGTCAACGGTTTTGGCCGTGAAGCGGGCATGCCGTTGGCGACCAGCCGCCGCATCGCGAAAATCGCCTTCACGGGCAGCACCAGCACCGGCCGAGTCATTGCGCAGGCCGCCGCCAACAATCTGATCCCGGCCACGCTCGAGTTGGGTGGGAAGTCGCCGAACATCTTCTTTGCCGACGTCGCGGATAAGGATGACGCATTCTTCGACAAGGCGATCGAAGGTTTGGTGCTGTTCGCATTCAATCAGGGCGAGGTCTGCACGTCTCCGACGCGGGCGCTGATCCATGAATCGATCTACGACAAGTTCATGGGACGGGCGCTCGAGCGAGTCGCCGCTATCAAGCAGGGCAACCCGCTCGACACCGACACCATGATTGGCGCCCAGGCGAGCAAGGAACAATTGGCGAAGATCCTGTCCTACCTCGACATTGGGAAGCAAGAAGGCGCCGAAGTACTGGCTGGCGGCGCACAGGCACATCTGGGCGGCGACTTGGCCGGCGGCTACTACGTGCAGCCGACGCTCTTCAAAGGCCACAACAAGATGCGCATCTTCCAAGAGGAAATCTTTGGCCCGGTATTGGCGGTCACCACTTTCAAGGATGAAGCCGACGCACTGGCGATTGCGAACGACACCCTATACGGTCTGGGCGCCGGAGTCTGGAGCCGCAACGGCAACGTCGCCTATCGCATGGGCCGCGGTATCAAGGCGGGCCGCGTGTGGACCAACTGCTATCACGTTTATCCGGCACATGCGGCATTCGGCGGCTACAAGGAATCGGGCTACGGCCGGGAAAACCATAAGATGATGCTCGCGCACTACCAGCAGACGAAGAACCTGCTTGTGAGTTACAGCGAGAACAAGCTGGGCGTTTTCTGATCCGGCTTGGTCCCATGACTCGATGTGCCCTGCTGTCGTGGCGGCAGGGCACTGACGGATGCTTTCAGACTGCATTCGATTCGTCAATCAGCAAAGGACTTGCATGGTCGAGAAAATTCTGGCGACTTCGGCAGCACTAACGTTGATCGATGAGCTCAAGAAGCAGTATGGTGCGTTCTTCTTTCATCAATCCGGTGGTTGCTGCGACAACAGCGCGATCAACGCATATCTTCCCGGTGAACTCACGATAGGCGCGGGCGATGTCCACCTCGGTGAGATCGGCGGCGTGCCCGTGTACATCAGCCTGAACCAATACCAGTACTGGAAACACACGCAACTCATCATCGACGTTATCGAGGGAACCGGAGGCACCTTCTCTTTAGAAGGCGGAAGCGGCAAAGCCTTTCATACCCGGTCCCGAGTTTTCACCGATGAGGAGGCGAAAGAACTCGGATTGACCGGCACACGCTACCGTTGCGGGCCCGGTTCATAATGCTGACGTTCCATACTCCGCTTGCCTTTTTTGCTGACGCTCGTCTTGGTCCCGACGCACGTCGGGCCAGCGCAAGGGTGCCCAAGAGCGCCCCCCGTCTCTCCCAACAGTTCCCGGCGTGTAAGCGGGACACGCAGCACCGCATCCATCTTGCTGGTCCCCACGTCGATCGCTAGCGGAGTCTCCGTTTTTTTCAACGCATGCCGTCTTTTTTTAGAACGAGCTTCATGAGTCTATGAAGTCGGCATGGGATGTGGGTGATAACCGCATAGATCTCGCTCGGGACTTTCACTAGTTGATCACGTGCGCCTCGCGAGCGGACGTTCGATGCGATGTTCGGAGGAATTCCGGCGGCATCTCTTGTCAGGAATTCACCCTCTCGATGGCAGAAAGAAACCTTGGCTCGTGAACCGTGCTTCGCAATGATCTCTCCGTGGCGTATATGGGCGAATGAGCTTGAAGGACTTGGCTGCCCCCCCCGCCCCTATAAGTCGCGATAACAACTACACTCGGAGACGTCTGCAATGAGTTTGATGACCCAACGTCCTGGCGCCCTTGCGGCGACCATCGGGATCCTCGTAGGATGCACTGGATCCATCGCACATGCACAAAGCAGCGTGACGCTTTACGGAATTATCGATACCGCGGTTCTTTACACTAGCAAGACACTGAACTCGGCCACTGGAAATAACGCTGGTCATCAATACGCGGCGATCACCGGTGGTGCGATACCCTCTTTCTTTGGCCTGCGAGGTACCGAAGACTTAGGCGGTGGAATGAGCGCGATCTTCGACTTGGAAAGTGGCTACAACGCCGTCAATGGTGGGTTTGCCAATTCCAACGGAAACTTCTTTGGGCGCCGGGCATGGGTCGGGGTGTCTGCAGGCATCGGTACGGTCAGGGTCGGCGTGCAGGAGTCGCCGTTTGTGCGTTCGCTCATCATCATCGATCCACGCGGCGCGTCTTATTTTGGCAGCCTCGCGCCAATCACCATCGCCAATGTTCTCGCAACGGGCGTTTTCAACCCCAACGCCATTTCATATACGTCCCCGACAATTGCTGGTCTGCGGGGTAGCGCGATGTTTGCTCTCGGGGGGGCGGCCGGCGACTTTCAGGCCGGCCGGCAGTATTCGGCTAGCCTCGAGTACAAAACGGGGCCGCTCTTGGTCAATGCGTCGATGTACGACGGCAATGGCGGTGGGACGGCGGCGACGCCTGTGCAGAGTAATGTTCCGTTCTTCGGGCGTGAAATCGGTGCAAGCTACCGACTGAACAATCTGACGCTCAAAGTCCTATATTTCGGCATGAAGGTCGCAGGCAAGTTCGACAGCCGGATCTTCGGGGGCGGCTTCAATTATCTGATGGCGCCCGAGACTAACATCAACGCGGGCGTGTATTACACAACGGATGGAAATGATTCCAACAACCATTCCATCATGGTGGCTACGGGGCTCACGTACTTCCTTTCGAAATCCACCTCGCTATACGGTCAGTTCGCGTTCGTCGACAATCACGGGCGGATGAATACCGGGATGTCGATAAACGGTGCGCTCCGCGGCGTTTCCGGCGCGACGTTCGGCGCCGACGTCGGGATACGTCACACGTTCTGAGCAGGGTCCGCTGCCACGCGGTTCATCGGACCGCGTGGCGTCACGATCGTAAAGCTGCGTCCGAAGGCCTGTCGCAGCCCATGTGCCGAACAGACGGCCCAATCTTCATGCCAGCCTGAACAAAGCCACCGACGATCGCAGCTCCCCCGCCTGCTCTTCGAGCGCGCGCGCCGCCGCGGCGGCCTCCTCGACCAACGCTGCGTTTTGCTGTGTCACTTGATCCATCTGGCTGACGGCGGCGTGAACCTGTTCGATGCCTGTCGACTGCTGCCCAGAGGCCGTCGCGATTTCCGCTACTGTCGTTGAGACGTCATCGACTGCCTGCTTGATGCGTTCGACCGTTGCACCCACGTCGCGCGCTTGTCGAGAACTGTCCTCGATCAATCCTACCGATGCTTCGATCAGTTCCTTGATCTCCTTCGCCGCCGCCGCCGATCGTTGCGCGAGCAACCGCACTTCCGCTGCCACCACCGCGAAACCCCGGCCCTGCTCGCCCGCGCGGGCCGCTTCGACCGCCGCGTTCAGCGCGAGGATGTTCGTTTGAAATGCTATGCCCTCGATCAATCCCGTGATTTCCGAAATTTTCGTTGCGCTCTCGTTGACTGAATCGATTGTGCGAAGCATGGTCTGAACGGCTGCGTGACCGCTGACGGCGATATCGCTGGCGTTCGTGGCGAGCAAGCTCGCCTGATGAGCGTGGTCCGTGTTCTGCTTCACGGTTTCGGTCAACTGTGTCATGCTCGCCGCCGTCTGTTCGAGCGAAGCCGCCTGCTCTTCGGTGCGGCCGGCGAGAGCCGTGTTCTCGGACGCGATCTGTTCCGCGGCGGCGCTGATCGCCTCAACGCTATCGCGCACGTAACCAATTACGCGCACGAGGCTTGCGTTCATCGCTTGCAACGCACGCATCAGCTGTCCCATTTCGTCATTCGTTTTTGCTTCGATGTGCGAGGTCAGGTCCCCGTTTGCGACACGATGCGCCGAATCGACCGCCGCTCGCGCCGGAACTGCAACGGAGCGCGTAATCGACCAGGCGCCGACCGCGGCGAGTGCGATCGCCGCTACAGCCAGTGTCGCGATCGTTATGGCTGCAGTGCGCGCGGCCGTCGCGGCCTCTTCACCAGTTCGAGTCATCAGCGAGCCCTGAAAACTGACCATTTTGTCGAGCGCGTCGAAATAGGCGCCCTGATCCGTGGCCAGCTGACCGAACATCGCGTCGCGGGCCTCGTCTTTTCGTCCCTGTTCTATGAGCTCAATCAACTTTGCGCGGGTAGCGACATAGCGAGCCTGCTGTGCTTTGATATCGCCAAGGAGCCGTCGCCCCTCATCATAGCGAATGAGTGCGGTCAGTTTCTCCATGGCGAGCGGATTGTCGCGACGGACTTGCGCGATTGCATCGAGATATCGCTTCGTTTCATCGGCGCCGCCGGCAAGCACGGCATCGCGCAAATTCCGGGCAGACAAATAGGCATTTTCTTTGATCCGGTGGGCGAGTTCAGACTTCTCGTACACCTCGTGGACAAGGTCTTGCGCGCGCCGATTGGCGGCTCCGAACTCGATCACAGCAAGCGCTGAAATTGCAAGCAGCAATACGATCACAAAGCCAAAAGCTGCGCCAAGCCGGCCGCCAATCTTCAGATTCCCCATTTCCCGTTTCAGTCTTAGATCAGTTGTTATTTCGAGTATTTTTTTCGTGCGGCTCGCGTCACGCGCGCCGGTCGATCATGCCAGTGTTACAGCCAAACATTGCGTCCATCTCGACCATCATCGTCAAATCGGCCGGTCGCCCCGCGCGGCACGGTCGGCTGATGCGATCGCGTCACGCGCTGCCCGGCCATCGAGCACATGAGTTCCGCGTTTCGCTGAGCCGGTGCCTCTATTTCCCAGCGTGATGCGGTCAATGTTTTACAGTGATCTCCATGGCCGTGGATTTGAACGCATCAACCCGGCCTGCCCTAACATCCAATATCGATTGCTTGAGCGCACCGATACGCTGGCGAATTTCCGTGCGCGCGGAGTCCGCCTTCACCTCCTCGTACTCCCGCACGAGACGCTCCACCTGAGCAACGAGATAGGTCATGGCGCCCCGTCTAGACGTGAAATGGTGCTCCATTCCGTTTCGTGAAATACTGGTTCCGGCGTTTCTTACTTGCGCTCACGAATCCTGCTGAAATCTGGCTTTCTTTTTTCGCTAAAGGCAGCGAACGCTTCTCTGGCTTCATCGCTTTGAAGCCGCTTTGCGAACACGTCAAGTTCGACGTCGATCTGCGACACGAGCTGCTCGCTATCGCGCATGAGCCGCTTCATAGCGATCATCGCGCCAGAAGGTTTCGACGCGATCCGTTCCGCCGCCCGTCTCGCCTCGCTTTGCACGTCCGCATTTGGTACAACCTTGTTCGCAAGACCCCATGCCAACGCGGTCGCGGCTGGCAGCGGTGCGCCAAATGCAAACATTTCGAAGGCGCGTGCATAGCCGATGCGCAATGGTAGGAGTATGGACGAGGCGGCCTCCGGGACCAACGCGAGATCGATGAAGGGCGTAATCAACTGCGCGTTCTCGGCCAAAATCACGTGATCGCAATGTAAGAGCATGGTCGCCCCTACTCCAATCGCCTTGCCTTGTACGGCTGCTACGAGCGGAATGGAGGTGCTCGCCAGAGCGCGCAGAAACCGATCGACATGGCGCTCTTTCAGTTCATGGCCTGAAGCTCGAGCCGCAAATTCTCCGATGTCGTTCCCCGCCGAGAACAAATCGCCCTCGCTTTGGATAACGATCACACGGGTCTCCGAATCGGACGACGCGCTGTCGATGGCATCCGCCAATGCGCCGTACATCGCATTAGTCAATGCATTTTTCTTGTCCGGTCTAGCAATCGTGAGGATCAATACGCCCGCGCGATGTTCGATTTTGATTTCAGACGTCATTGCTGCTTTCTCCTATCACCTCGCTTCCTACCACGTTTCCTTAAACGGACGAAGCTCGACATTGAACGACCACGCACTTTTTGGCTGGTGGGCGACGTGCCACAACTCGCCCGCGATATCGGCAGGCTGGATGAAGAAGTCGTCAGGTGCGTCCGGACGCGCGGCCCGTGTCCATTCGACATCGATCACCGCGTCGATCACGAGATAGGAGACGTGAATCCCCTTGGGCCCTAGTTCGCGCGCGATCGCCTCCGCGAGTATTCGCTGCGCGGCTTTGGTCGGAGCGAAGCCTGCAAAATTGCTCTTTCCTCTGAGCGACGAAGTGTTGCCCGTGGCTATGATTGCGCCCGCGCCAGCCTCCACCATGGCCGGCGCGACGCGTCGCGCCAGGTTCAGAAACGCCATGACGTTGACATGGAAATTGCGTTCCAAAATAGCCGGATCGATCTGCAGGAAATTCCCGAACGCTCCCCCGACTGCGTTATGGATCACAACATCGGGCGTACCGAAATCATCGAAGATGCGATCCAGCGCTTCGTCGAAGCTAGCGGTGTCCGTTACGTCAGCCGGATACGCCTTCGCGCCGGACATCTCGGCCTCGATTTTCTTCAGGCGTTGTTCGTTCCGAGCAACCATGGCCACGTCGTAGCCGCCGTCGGCGAACCGCCGAACAATCGCTGCCCCCGTGCCGGGGCCTACACCGGTTATCAACAAGCGCTTGTTATTCACCTGGTATCCTCGCCAATTCATTCAACTTGTCTTTGACGAAAGAAAGTCGATCGTTTCCGAAGAACATGTCCTGATCGACAAAGAATGTCGGTACGCCGAACACACCATTTTCAATCGCACGCTCGTTATTTGCGTTCAATTGAGCGACGACTTCAGGCGAGTCCGCAACCTCCCACAGAGCCGCGGGTAGGTGATGGTTCGCCGCAAACTTCAAACGAGCCTCACTCGTGGACAGGTCTTCCGCTCCCGTCCAGACGACGTTGAACAACGCCTCGTTGACCCTATCGAAGACTCCCATTTGCTGAGCAGCAAGACCGGCCCGCGATAGCAGCGCGTTCGGGAGATGTCCCTCCTTCATGGCGTTCAGCAGCGCCTTGTTCGGAGCCAGAGGAAGATCGTATCTCTGCGCCCAACGGCCCGCGTCGATTCGTGAGTACCTAAGTTTCGGCGGACACAGCGGCGACGGCTGGTTATTGACTTCTTTCATCACCGCGACGATGTCAACCAGCTCGTAGTCGATGGTCGCGCCGAGCGTTTTGACTTGCGAATTGGCCAAGTATGAATAGATGCTACGGTAGTCGAGTACAAACTGAACGTGCATGGATGTTGCTCTCCGATTGCTATTTGCGACGGTTGGGGTCAGTCCTCATCGATTTCGACGATCAGCTTTCCGAAATTCCTACCGTCCAGCATGCCAATAAATGCTTCCGGCGCGTTGGCAAAACCTTTAACTATGTCCTCTCGAAAGCGAACGCGGCCATCGGAGATCCAAGCACTGACCTCATCGACAAATGCCGGTCGCTGGTCCCAGAACTCTCTAACGATGAACCCGCGCATAGTTAAGCTGCGCGACAGGACCTCTCGCATGGTTGCGGGGAGCCGATCTGGGCCCTCCGGCTGCCCGGAGTTGTTGTACTGAGCGATGAGACCACATACCGGCACCCTAGCGAACTGGTTCAGGAGCGGCATCACCGCTTGCCAGACCCCGCCGCCGACGAGCTCGAAGTAGACGTCGATGCCGTTCGGACAAGCAGCGGCGAGCTCATCGGCGAAATCAGGGGATCGATGATCGACGACAGCATCGAATCCCAACTCGCCCTTAACAAAAGCACACTTTTGTGCGCCGCCGGCAATACCGACCGCCCTCGCCCCCTTGATCTTCGCAATTTGACCCACCATTGAGCCGACTGGGCCGCTCGCAGCGGCAACCACGACGGTCTGGTTCGGTTGCGGCTTGCCGATCGTCAATAAGCCTGTGTATGCAGTCATGCCCGGCATGCCGAGCACCCCGAGCGCCGTCGTAACCGGGCTGAACCGGCTATCGAGCTTGGTCAGTTCCGTGCCGTCGCAAACTGCATGTGTGCGCCATCCCAGCCGCGCCAACACCCGTTCCCCGATCCCATAGTCGGGATGACGGGAGCGAACGACCTCCGCAACGACCTCCCCTTCCATCACACCGCCCACCGGTGTCGGAGCCGCGTAGGACTTCCGATCGTCCATGCGTCCACGCATGTAAGGATCCAGCGATAAGTATCGGGTTGCCAGCAGAACTTCACCATCGCCAGGCTCAGGTACCGCGACTTCCTCTAAGCGGAAGTCGGTGGACTTGGGTGTGCCTGTTGGCCTGGCGGCCAGGACGATCTGACGTCCGGTCGTGTGCATCGTTTGTCTCCGTCGGGGTATTAAGGACCGGTGCAATAGCTGAGCGCGTCAGGCTCGACCTCGAGAGCATGCTTCGCCGCGCGCACATCGAGCCAAGCGCTCGCCGGTACCGCATTCTTCATCGCTATCAGTTCGGCTGCGATCGATACGGCGATCTCCATCGGCGTACGGCTGCCAATGTAGATGCCAGCCGGGCCCCGCAGCTTCGAGATCTCGGTATCGGTCAAATCGAATTCGCGCAACCGCATACGTCGTACGTCGTTGTTTCGCCGCGAACCCAGCGCCGCAACGTAGAAGGCGGGTGTCTTCAACGCTTCCATCAGCGCGAGATCATCGAGCTTGGGATCATGCGTGAGCGCGATCACGGCCATGCGTGCGTCGGGGTGCATGCCCATGACGACATCGTCGGGCATGTCGCGGGTGAGAACGGTTCCTGGAACAGCCCACTCTTCGCTATGTTCCTCTCGCGGGTCGCACACGGTCACTGCGAAATCGAGTGCGACGGCAATTCGGGCAAGACTTGCGGATAGCTGTCCAGCACCGATTAAAAGTAAGCGGAAGCGCGGCCCAAAGATGCTTGCCAACGTATTTCCGTCGAAAGAAATATCGTCCGCGGGACGCGCAGCGGATAGACGCACGGCGCCAGTTGAGAGCTGGAGTTCGCGCGCGACCAGTTCGCCTCGTGCGATGCGCTCGAGGAGCACATCAACTTGAGAAGCGGGGCTCAACGGCTCGATGACAAGCTCGAGCGTTCCGCCGCATGGCAGGCCAAAGCGGCGCGCGTCCTCGGCACTCACGCCGTAAATCAAGCTGCGAGCGCCGCGCGGCATTCCCTCGCGACGCAGCCGGTCGATCAGGTCATCTTCGATGCAACCGCCCGAGACGGAACCGACGGCCCGGCCGTCCCCACGCAACGCCAACAATGCGCCCGGCGGTCGTGGCGACGAACCCCAAGTCCGCACGACGGTGGCAAGCATGACTTCATGCCCCTGCGCCATCCACTCGCAGGCCTTGTGCAGCACCTCCTGATCGAGCGTGTCCATACGTCACGCTGTTCTAAGTTGCCCGCCCACCGGCAGCTTGCGGATACGCTTGCCCGTTGCAGCGAAGACCGCGTTGGTCAATGCCGGCATCACGCACGAGGTTCCCGGCTCGCCCACCCCGCCCGGCGCCTCGGTGCTGGAAATCAAATGCACGCGGATGAGCGGCGTCTCGTTGATGCGCAGAACACGGTAATCGCCGAAATTGCTCTGCTCCACCCGGCCGTCCTTCAACGTAATTTCGCCGAAGAGCACGCCCGAGAGCCCGAAAATAATTCCGCTCTCCATTTGAGCGCGTATGCCGTCGGGGTTGACGGCCTGACCGCAATCGATGGCGCAGTCGATTCGAATAGGTTTGACTGTCCCGTCCTTGCTCACTTCGACCTCGGCGACCTGGGCGACAAAACTACCGAAGCCAGTACAAAGCGCGATGCCGCGCGCGCGCCCCGATGCAAGCGGCTTGCCCCAGCCGGCCTCATCGGCCGCCCTCTGCAAAACCGCTCGTGCGCGTGGGCTTTTATCAAGAAGGGATAGTCGATACTCGAGCGGATCCTTCTTGGCGGTTTCCGCCAATTCGTCGATAAAGCTTTCGACCACGAAAGTGCTGCGGGTCGCGCCTACCCCACGCCAGAATGCGGTGGGAATTCCTGGCGGTTCCTGTCGCACCCACTCCACCAGCATGTTGGGAAACGAATACGCTGGGTCAGCAGCGCAATCCACTGCATCGATGTCGACACCATTCTTGATCGCAGCGGGCAGGAAGCGCGCCACGATCGATGAGCCTGCAATGCGATGCGACCAGCCGATCGGCCGGCCCGTTGCATCGAGACCCGCGCTGATTCGGTCGTAGTAGTAAGGCCGATACATATCGTGCTGGACATCTTCCTCGCGGGTCCAAATCACCTGTACAGGCCCTTTGACCTGTTTGCCGATTTGCACCGCACGCACGATGCCGTCGACCTCCAGCCGTCGTCCAAAGCCGCCGCCGAGTAGGTGATTGTGGATGCGCACCTGCTCGGGCTTGAAGCCGAGCACTTGGGCGACGACAGGCTGCGCGATACCCATGACCTGCGTACCGACCCAGATGTCACAAGAGTCCGCGGTCACTTCGACGGTGCAGTTCATCGGCTCCATAGCCGCGTGGGCCAGGAACGGCTGTTCATAGACAGCCCCGAGCCTCATCGATGCGTTGGTGATAGCTTTCTGCGCATCGCCCTCTTGGCGCGCAACGGCACCCGGGCTCGCAGATGCAGCCGCCAACTGCATGACTACCTCGGCGGTGGACAGCTTCGCGTTCGGCCCCGCATCCCACTGCGGATCAGCCGCGGCCAGCCCTTGCTTCGCCGCCCAGGTATGCTGGGCAACGATCGCCACTGCGTCGTCCATACGCACCACTTGACTGACGCCCGGCACGCGCTTAGCTCTTTCCTCGTCAAACGAAACGAGCTTCCCGCCGAACGTCGGCGAAATCGCCACGACAGCGAAGCGTTGCCCCGGCTGCCGAGTATCGATGCCGAACTTAGCGCTGCCATTGACCTTGCCGGCGATGTCTAGGCGTCGGTGAGGCTTCCCGATGAGTTTGAAATCGGCCGGCTTCTTGAGCTCGACCTTGTTCGGGACCGGGAGTTTAGCCGCTGCGTCGGCTAGCTCGCCATAGCGTAATGTTCGTCCACTCGTTGCATGCGTAACGACACCACGCTCGGCGCGGCACGTCTCGGGTGCAACCTTCCAGCGTTGCGCCGCCGCGCTCACAAGCATCGAGCGCGCAGCGGCCCCGGCTTGCCGCATTTGGTTAAAGCTTCCGCGAATCGATGTCGACCCGCCCGTCATTTGAACGCCGAATATCGGGTTCGCGTAGAGCTTGTTGTCCGCCGGAGCATGCTCGATCACGACTTGGCCGAGGTCCACCTCAAGCTCCTCGGCGATGAGCATCGGAATCGAAGTGTACGTCCCCTGCCCCATTTCGATGTACGGCATCACAAGCGCGACGTTGCCGCTTCGGTCGATACGCAAGAACGCATTGGGCGCAAAAGACGCACCACTGACGTTGTCATCCCTAATGGCTGCCCCAACCGGCAAGCCGAAGCTCAAGAGCAAGCCGCCGCCGACGGCTGCTGCCGCACTGAACTTGAGAAACTCCCGGCGTGAGGTAACGATTCCGTCAGCAGTGCGTGCTTTCGATGCCTTCGCAAACGTCATCTCAAACCTCCGCGCCGTTGGCGTGCGCCGAGTGTTCGGCCACCTTCTCGCCCGCCGCCTGCTTAATCGCTGCGCGGATTCGAGGATAGGTTCCACATCGACAGATATTGCCGGACATAGCCGCATCGATATCCGCATCGGTCGGGTGAGGATTGCTCGCCAGTAACGCGCTCGCGGACATGATTTGCCCTGATTGGCAATAACCACATTGCGGGACATCGAGCGTTGTCCAGGCCATTTGGACCTTGCGGCCCGTTTCCGTCTGACCGACCGCTTCGATCGTCGTAATCCTCTTGCCCGCCGCTGCGCTCACCGGCGTGACGCACGAGCGTTCGGGCGTACCGTCGATGTGGATCGTGCATGCGCCGCAAAGGGCGGCCCCACAGCCGAACTTGGTGCCCGTCATCCCCAGGACATCACGCAACACCCACAGCAACGGCATATCGTCGGGTACATCCGCGGTGTGCGTCTGTCCGTTCACGTTTAAGGTTTTCATCGTTACCATTCCGCCCAAGCAACCAGAAAATGTAGGCCAACACGCGGTGATGTGCGCAGGCACGCTCGCAGTCCGCGACCAATCAACCAAGACGAGCTTTCACTTAAGCTGCAATCACTTTATAAGACGACCAGTCGTATATTAATCATGCCTTGACCGCTATGCAATCGGGAGATTGCTGAGGCAGAGAGGGGCCGCTCTCCGCAGCTGGACTTGACGACATCCCTTCGAGGTGAGAGCAAACCATCGGCGCTTTCGTCAGGACAGCACACCGCTCGACATCAGGAGAACGCACGCGAAAGCCGCAATTAACGCAGCACCCATCCCACCTGCAACGTACCCGTAGTAGAAGTCCATCACCCTAGCTCCTCCGACGATATGAACTCTTCGTTTGTGGCCGCCTGAATCCACTGTCTCGCTCTTCGTTGACCGTCTTTCGACACGTCGTAACTCCGGTAGCGTCAAGCTTGTCGGCGGTTTTTGATGATACATTCTGCGCTGGACGGGGATGGCGAAAATGACGTAAACCGGACGAATTCCGGACATTTGCACCGCCTGGCCCCCCAGCCAAGTCGACTTCGAGGGCTCGACCGCACCGCCGCATGCCTTTACCGTCCTTGCTCCTAGACGAGCTCTTCGTCGCGCATTTCGCGCCGTACCGCCTGCGGCGTCACGCCAAAGCCCCGTATGAAAGCTCCGCGCATGTGGCGACGGTCGGTGAAGCCGGTCTCTCTAGCGATGACGTCCAGAGGATGCCGCGTTTGCTCGATCATCGAGCGTGCCGCCTCGAGTCGAAGCCCTTCGATGGCTTTCGCTGGCGACCTGCCCGTTTCCTGCGTGAATACCCGGCTAAATTGGCGTGGGCTTAAGTGGACCGTTTCCGCCAGCTCCTCGATGGTCAGCGGCCGGCTCAAATTTTTGCGTGCATAGTTCAGGGCCTTTTGGATGCGGTCTGATTTATCCGCGAGGTCAAGCATTTCGGAGTGCTGCGATTGCCCTCCGGAGCGTCGCTGGTGCATGACGAGCTTACGCGCGACAGACCGGGCCACCGCGGCGCCCAAGTCCATCTGGACCATTGCCAGCGCCATGTCCAAGCCAGCAGTCATACCGGCCGATGTCCAGATAGCACCGTCTACCACATAGATACGGTCCTCTTCCACCAGAATGTCCGGAAAACGCCTCTGCATCTCGCGCGCGAACGCCCAGTGCGTTGTAGCTCGACGCCGCGCAAGCAATCCGGCTTCTGCGAGTAAGAACGCACCAGTGCATACTCCCGCGATGCGTTGTGCGTGCCCGACCTCCTCGCGCAGAAATTCGGGCTCACGGAATGACACTCGTGACGCGAGCGGATCGTTGACGCCCACCACGATCCAAGTGTGAACTTCACCGCACCCTTGCACCGAGCTCGTGCCAACGGTCATACCGAGCGACGTGCGTACCGTGCCGCCTTCGATCGAAAAATTGTCGACATCATAGAAGCAATCGCTTACGACCACATTCGCATACTCGAAGACGCACTGCGAAGCAAGCGTCATGAGCTGGAAGTCATTGCTCAACAGAAACCCGATGCGGCGCATCGCTCGCCCTCCAAACAGCCACTTGTCGAGTCTTAACCATGCACGGCTCGTGCGGTGGAACCCTCGGCTTCCACCGATCGCCGTGAGCCGAGGACGCAGCCGCCGCGTCAGGGTAAGTCCCATTGAAGTATACAAGACGACCAGTCATATTATCAAAATGATCCAACACTCATGCCAACGTTCCCCATAGGGAACTTCACGGATGCGGCCAGCTCCGTCAGGCTGGCATGACAGAACGCTCCTTCAACATAACCACTAGATAACCAGAACTTTTTCATGTCGAATCCGAAAACATCGCTCCCGCTCGCGGGCGTTCGTGTGCTCGATCTTTCCCGTGTCATGGCCGGCCCATGGTGCAGCATGGTGCTTGGCGATCTTGGCGCCGAGATCATCAAGGTCGAGCATCCGCAGCGCGGTGACGACACCCGCGATTGGGGCCTACCCGTCGGCTCAACGGAGACGGCCTACTTCAATAGCGTCAATCGCAACAAGCGTTCGGTGACGATCGATCTGCAAACTCCTGAAGGTCAGCAGCTCGCCCGCGAGCTGGCCCGCACGAGCGACGTCGTCATACAGAACTTCAAGTTCGGCGGTGCAGAGAAACTCGGCCTTGGCTATGAGCAGCTGACACAGGAGCACGAAGATCTGATCTACTGCTCGATATCCGGCTACGATCGCGCGGGGCCGGAAGCGGCGCGTCCCGGATACGACATAGTGGTACAGGGCGAGGCGGGGCTAATGGCAATGAACGGGGAGTCCACGCAACCGCCGTTGAAGTTCGGCGTGGCCGCCGTCGACATCATGACGGGGATGTACTCAGCCCAAGCGATTCTTGCGGCGCTGTTCGAACGTACGAGCACCGGCAACGGACGCCACATCGAGATGGCGCTCTACGATTGCGGCTTGACGATTACCTCCTATTACGGGCTCGAAGCGCTGATCATGGGTGAAGACCCGCCGCGATGCGGCAATGCGCATCCGTCCGTCGTTCCGTACGGCGTGTTTAATGCGGAGGATGGACCGCTTGTCGTGGCAGTCGGTAATAACGCACAGTTTGCGCGCTTGTGCCGCGAGGTGATCGAGCGCCCGGATCTGGCGGATGACGAGCGTTTCAAGACGAACATCAACCGTGCGACTCATCGCGCCGCGCTACTGCCGGAGCTCACTGGCGAACTTGCCCGGCGCAAGCGGCGCGACCTTCTGCAACGCATGACGCAGGCCGGCATTCCGTGCGGGGAAGTGTTGGGCCTTCATGAAGCGTTGAGTTCTACGCGGGCCATCGATGCTGGGATCGTCACTACGCAAACGCACCCCGAAGCAGGCGACATGCATGTGCTGGCGCCGCCATTTCGCTTCGATGGCGCGCGCCTGCCGGTTCGGCACATACCGCCGCAACTCGGCGAAGGCACTCAGCATGTGCTGCAGGGGCTGCTCGGGTTATCCGACGCGCGACTGTCGCAGTTGAAGGCTGCCGGTGTCGTTTGATGCCGCATTGAACCGCACTTCCCCGCTCATCATGGCTTTTCAATCATTTTCCAACCGCGTGACCGATCTCTTTCGCACGCGCTTGCCGATCGTCGCCGGCGGCCTGATGTGGCTTGCGGATGCCGACTATGTCGCGGCCGCGTCACGAGCCGGCATCATCGGATTCATCACCGCGGCGAGCTTTCCCGAGCCGGAAGCGTTGCGAGCGGAAATCAGGCGATGCCGCGAGCTATGCGACGGCGGCCCGTTCGGCGTCAACGTGTCGATGCTGCCCAAACTCTTGCCGGGCGATAAAACGCGTGACGTTTTTCAAATCGTAGTGGATGAGGGCGTGGAGTTCGTTGAAACATCCGGCCGCAATCCCGAGGAGTTTTTGCCGCTTTTGAAGCAAGCCGGCGTGAAGGTATTGCACAAAGTGCCGGCCGTACGTTATGCGGTTAAGGCCGCGGAGATCGGTGTGGACGCGGTCGCGATCGTAGGAGCCGAGTGCGGCGGACATCCAGGACTCGATATGGTCGGTTCGTTTGTCAACGCGGCATGGGCCGAGGCCCACCTGGACATTCCATACCTGATTGGTGGCGGTATAGGTCGCGGCTCACAAATCGCCGCAGCGCTAGCAATGGGCGCGTCGGGCGTGGTGGTCGGGACGCGCTTCACCGTCGCCGAGGAGATCTGGGCTCACGACGACTATAAGCGTCGTCTGATCGAAGCGCAGCCGACCGATACTGAGCTTTGTATGAGTTCCGTGCGCAATACTATCCGCGCACTGCGCAACGAAACGACTGCCGCCGTGAAGGCGATGGAGATGGCGAATCCAGGCGTGACGATCCAAGAGTTGATGCCGATGGTAGCGGGCAAAATCGGCCGCGAGGCTTATCTCAGCGGCGATTGGACGAAAGGATTGCTCTCAGCCGGGCATGCGCTCGCGTTCGTCGACGAAATCGAGCCGCTTGCCAGTATCGTCGCACGCTTCGAAGACGACATGCTGCGCGCGCTTACGCGTCTACGGGCCATCACGGCCGAGTGATCCTGACACTCATCGATTTTCCGGGCCAACTAGACCCAACCCCTTCGCCATCGCAGCGAATCCGACAAGCATCATTAAGGAGACAAGTCCGTGCAACAAACGCTTATCGAATCAATCAAGCGGAGTGACGAGTATAAAACGCTCGTCTCGTCCCGCCGCCGTTTCAGTTTCACCCTCACGGCGCTCATGGTCCTTACCTTCTACGGTTTCATTCTCTTCGTCGCCTTCGCGCCGGGGGCGCTCGCACGGCCGCTTTATGAGGGCGCCACGACTAGTATCGGCATCGTCGCGGGTGTCAGCATCATGTTGATCGGGTTCGGCCTGACGGCCTGGTATGTACGGCGCTCGAACGTAACGTTTGATCCGCTAGTGAGCACACTGCTTGCAAAAGCCCAGCAGGGAGACTGATCGATGAAGCGCGTTTCCACCCTCCTCTGTACGGGTCTCTTTACCGCATCCACGCTCGCGCATGCCACTGCAGCCGAGGGGGCGGCTCCCACGCATACCGCGATCAACCCGGCTGCGATCGGCATGTTCGCACTCTTTGTACTCGTTACACTCGGCATCACGCGTTGGGCGGCAAGCAAGACCCGTACTGCCAAGGACTTTTATAGCGCGGGAGGCGGCATTACCGGCTTGCAGAACGGTTTCGCCATCGCGGGCGACTATATGTCCGCGGCTTCGTTCCTCGGACTTTCCGGCATGGTGTTCGTCTTCGGTTTCGACGGCTTGCTCTATTCGATCGGCTTTCTAATCGCGTGGCCGTTCGTGATGTTTCTGCTCGCCGAGCCGTTGCGCAACCTCGGCAAGTACACATTCGTCGATGTGGTGGCATATCGCTTCGAGCAAGCGCCCATCAGGCTGGTCACCTCGTTCACGTCACTTGTCGTCGTGATCTTCTATCTCGTCATCCAGATGGTTGGCGCGGGGAAGCTGATCCAGTTGCTCTTTGGGCTGCAGTACTGGGTGGCGGAGGTCATCATCGGGGTGTTGATGGTCATCTACGTATTCTTCGGTGGCATGAAGGCAACGACCTGGGTGCAGATCATCAAGGCGGTTCTGCTACTTTTCGGTGCGACGTTCATTGCCATTATCGCGCTTCGGCAATTCAATTTCAGCCCCGAGGAAATGTTCCGGCGTGCTGTTGCGGTTCATCCTGGAACACTGAGCATCATGGGTCCCGGGAAGCTGGTCAAAGATCCAATCAATGCCCTTTCGCTCGGCATCACACTGATGTTCGGTGCGGCTGGCTTGCCGCATGTTTTGATGCGCTTTTTCACCGTGCCCAATGCAAAGGAGGCGCGGAAGTCGGTGCTCGTCGCGACCGGGCTCGTCGGGTATTTCTACCTTCTGACGTTCATCATCGGCTTTTCCGCGATTGCACTGCTCGTGCAACATCCGGAGTTCTTCAAGATCTCGGCCGGGGGACACTTCAATCTCACGCACGACTTGATCGGCGGCTCCAACATGGTCGCGGTGAAGCTCGCACAAGCGACCGGCGGCAATTTGTTCTACGGTTTTATCGCCGCCGTCACTTTCTCGACAATCCTGGCGGTTGTCGCGGGTCTCATTCTGTCCGGTGCGACAACCGTATCGCATGACTTGTACGCTTGCTGGCTTGCTCGCGGGAAGGCGGACGAACGCCGGGAGATGCGCATCTCGCGAGGCTCTACCGTGGTTCTAAGCCTGGTCGCTATCGGGCTCGGCATTCTGTTCGAGCACAGTAACGTTGCGTTTCTCGCAGGATTGGTGGCCGCCATTGCGGCGAGTGCGAATTTCCCGGTACTGGTATCGTCGATTTTTTGGCGCGGAATGACGACGCGCGGCGCAGTGGCGGGTGGAGTCCTCGGTCTGTCTTCGTCGTTACTGCTCACGCTGTTTTCCAAGGCGGTATGGGTCGAGGTACTGGGCCACGCTCATGCGCCGGTGTTCCTCGATAGCCCTTCACTGGTTTCCGTGCCGCTTGCATTCATCGGCATCTACGTTGTTTCAATGCTGGACCGCAGTGCCCGCGCACGGCGAGAGCGGGACGCATTCGGGATGCAGGAGTTCTACGCGCAAACTGGCCTCTTGCCGATCAAGGCAGCGGACCATTGAACCGCTAGGTCGCCGGGAAGCAACGGTGAGGCCACCGTTGCTTCCCGGCGCCGCCTTCTCCTGCCTCCTCCGTACACCGCGCACACCACTTCCGACGATAACTCGACGCAGTCACGTGGGGCCTACAGTGCGCAGGAACGCCACGAGTTTGTCATTGACCACGTCGGGTGATTCGTGATGTACCCAGTGCCCCACATCGTCTAGTTCGAGCCCGCCAATAAGCCCGGGAATGTTCGCGTGAATCTGGTCGAACGTGAGCGGATAAAGTTCTTTGATACCGTCAACCTTGCCCCAGATAAAAAAGGAAGGCTAGGTTACCCTTGCGCCTTTCCACGGTGCGGATAAATGGAAATACGGTTCAGCCGCTCGATAATAATTCAACCCGCCGCGAAAGCCGGTCCGCTGAAATTCCGCAACGTTGTGAGCGACGTAGTCTCGCGCTGCCCATACCGGCAACTGCTCCGGCGCTGCTCGATGAAGGCTCCGTGTGGGATCCATCGGATTCCAGCGCTTCTCCGCCGGAGCGGCCCCCGATGCCCAGTATAGAATTCCCGGGATGGTAACGGCGGCGTCGGCCCAGATTCGCTCAGCATCGGAACGCATATGCTCGAACATGTAGAATTCATCTTGGCGCCCGGCCTCGCGCATCCTATCGAAGACACTCGAATCCCCGCGCGGAACGTAGGGTACGCTGAGATTGAAGACTGCGGTAAACCGATCGGGGCGCATCAGTGCCGCCTGCCACACATGTGACGCTCCCCAGTCATGCCCCACCAGAACGGCCGTGGAGACATTTAACGCATCAAGCAGTCCGATCAGATCGCCGGCTGTGTGCAGAGCCGTGTACGTGGCCGGGTCTGCTGGCGCGGAACTGCGCCCATATCCCCGCATATCAGGAGCAATCGCCCGATATCCGGCTCCCGATACGGCTTGCATCTGTCTGCGCCAGGTATAGGACGTGTCAGCAAAGCCGTGACAGAAAAGAACGACTGGTCCGTTACGTGCATGGAGATGCCGTTGGTGTCGATGTCATACTGTTTCATGGCAGATTCGGTTCGTTTTCGGTGAATCGATTTTGAGTCTGGCGAGAGTCCGATCTGACCCGGCGTAGGCCGATTGCCACGGCTGACATTCCCCTTTGGAGAACTATTCAGCAATGGACCCGAGGTAGGCGGTCGCGCGTTGCGGACTGGGTCCGGGAGATCCCACTAACGCGCCTACTGACGCAAGAGTCTCCCTCCTCGCTCCGTTATTCGATACGACGGTCCATTGGCACGAACGCGCGTTATGATCATCGTGCAATATCGATTTCTGAAGCACTTCATGGATGCGGTCCAACCGCGGCCGATGAACCATGAAGCCCTGGCCTGCCAGCGCGGCCGTATCGATCTGCAGAGACGCGCATATTGACGCTACGGCCGTAGACATACGCGAGGAACGCCGCCCCTCCAAGCGCTGGGAATGACGGGGCGCTGGCCTCCACGGCCCCTGCTGCCCGTTGAGGAGCTCGGACGCGGAAAGGCGCCGAGCGGATCTGTGCTCCGAAGGCTCAGCCCTTGCTCACCACCACGAGCTTCCGGTTAGCAAACTCTTTGAGACCGACGTCTCCGAGTTCTCGGCCGTAGCCCGATCGCTTGATCCCGCCGAAGGGTAGCTCGGCGCGAGAAGTCGTCGGCGTGTTGATGAACACCATCCCGGTTTCGATCCGCGATGCCAGAGAGCGAGCGCGCTTAATGTCGGATGAGAAGATCGATCCCCCCAAGCCGAACGGCGAATCGTTCGCAAGATCCACAACCGCATCATCGTCATCGACGACAAAGATCTGCGCAACGGGGCCGAAGAACTCCTGGTAGTACGCCGGGTTTTCCTTCGTGATACCTGCCAGCACCGTGGGTTCGTAAAAGAAGCCTGTGCGTTCTGCTCGTTTGCCACCGGCCAATACTTGAGCGCCACTCTTCACCGCGGCTTCGACCTGGCGATCGAGATCGATCAGTGCCGCCTCCGACGACATCGGCCCCAACACAGTCTCCGGCGCCATCGGGTCGCCCATTGCCGCGTTCTTCATGCCGCTGACAAACGCGTCGACAAATTTTTCCGCGACTGCGCGCTGCACGACGAAGCGCTTCGCGCCGATACAAACCTGGCCGGCGTTGGCGAGGCGGGCGGAAATGCCCGCCTGCACGGCCTTCGCGATGTCGGCGTCATCCAGCACGACGAACACGTCACTACCACCGAGTTCGAGCGTGGATTTCTTGAGCATTTCCGATGCTCGCGCACCCACTTTGCTACCGGCGCCTTCGGAGCCGGTAAGGGCAACGCCTTGGATGCGCGGGTCCGCCAGCAGTTCGGCGATCTTCGTGGAAGACACGTAGAGGTTGGTGACTGCGCCGCTCGGTGCGCCAGCCTGCCGGACGAGGTTCTCAAACAGCGCCGCACATTGCGGAACGATACTCGCGTGTTTAAAGACAATCGGGTTTCCGATAGCGATCGCCGGCGCAACGACCCGTGTGAGTTGATAGATAGGGAAGTTCCATGGCTCTACTGCGAGCAGGACGCCGATCGGATGATATTCGACCCACGCCTCCCCAACATCGCTGGCAATGAGTTGCGGCTCGAGAAGCTCGGCCGACTTCGCCGCATAGAAGCGCGCAATCGATGCGCAAAGAGCGACTTCCTTCTGGCCTTGAGAGACAGGCTTGCCCATTTCGAGCGCCATTGTTCGCGCAAGCTTGTCGCTATTATTGGTCAAGAGCGACGCCAGCTTGTCTAGCACGGCGAGCCGCGGCGCGATGTCGCCCTTGGACCAACTCAAGTGATAGAGAGCGTTCGCTTTCGCAAGAGCTGCTTCGACCTCACCATCCGTGTGGTCGGCAAACTCTTGGATCGTTTTCTCTGTGTAAGGGTTGAGGGTTCTGTACGCCATAGTCGTTCCTGATCCAGTGCGATCGCGAGCGTGGCCGATCGCCAACAGAAGGTGGTAAAGGGATTTCGGGCACTGTCGAGTGGTTGTCGAGCGATCGAACTGGTCGATGCCAGTTCGCGTTCCACATCAGTGCTTTCGGTAGGGGGAATGCTCTCGTGCTGGCGGCCGGGCAAGAACTTCGCTGCTCCGCCGCCAGCACGCCCATCGATCAGTAGCCGATGGTGAAGCGTGCGCGCTCGTGCGCCGGTTTCTCGAGCTCGTCGACGAGAGCAACCGCGTAGTCCTCGAAGGAAACCCAGCTTTTGCCCTGATCGTCCTTGATCAAATCATCGCCACCGAGGCGGAACTTGCCCGTGCGCACGCCCGGGTCGATCTGCATCGGCGGGCTGAAGTACGTCCAGTTGATATCCGACGCCCTGAGCGCCGCGAAAGCTTTCACGTGAGATGTTGCGATCGGAATCAGCTTCTCCGGCCAGTAACCGGATTCGAGTACCGTGACGCCGGGCGAGTACCAGAGCGAGCCGCATCCGCCTGCCATGATGAGGCGCGGAGCGCCAGCCTTGCGAACGGCGGCGATCGCGCGCTCGATCATTTGAGGCAGTTGGTCCGTGTAGCTCACATCGCTGAAGAATCGCTCATCCTGCTTCGCGGGCCCGAAGGCGCTGACAACGGCATCCGCGCCAGCGATAATCTCCGCAAGGCGATCTGCGCTACTCAGGTCATCGCGCACGGTCGGAATGCTCTTGGGAAGCTTGTCCGGATTGCGCGCAACCGCCGTGACTTGATGCCCGCGGCTGATCAGTTCGCTGAGTAGCGTGCGGCCAACCTGGCCGGTGGCGGCGAGAACGACGACTTTCATATTCAATGTCCCTTTAGAATTGGCACTTCGTTGGGGAATGGCCGAGAAGCTCGCGACGTCAATGCCGCCGCGAACCTCCTCGTCACTCCGTTTGGCCCGCCGTCTCGAGCGCGGGATAATCGACATAGCCAGCTGCTCCGCCGCCATAGAAGGTCGCGCGGTCATGGCGGTTGAGCGGCGCACCGCGCTTGAGTCGAACAGGCAAGTCAGGGTTGGCGATGAACTGCCTGCCGAACGCGATAGCATCGGCTTGGCCCGATCGAATCGCCTCTTCCGCCGATTCGGCCGTGAACCCACCCGCAACGAGCAGTGTGCCGGGCCAGAACGGACGCAGCGCACCGACTTCCTGCGGCGTACCGATCTCCATGCCGCCGCTGGTGCGCGCCTCGATCAGGCTTACGTACGCGATACCGAGTTCGCTCAGCCGCTGCAGCACGTAACCATAAAGGCCAATCGGATCGGAATCGCCCACATCGTTGTAAGTGCCGAACGGCGAGAGGCGAACGCCGACACGATCGGCGCCCCAGATTTCGATCAACGCTTGCGTCACCTCGATCAGCAAGCGTGCGCGGTTCTCGATCGATCCGCCGTAAATGTCCGTGCGCTTGTTCGAGCAATCGTCCAGAAACTGCTGCAGCAGATAGCCATTTGCGCCGTGGATCTCCACACCGTCGAAGCCGGCGGCCATCGCGTTGCGCGCGCCTTCGCGATAGCCCTCGATGATCCCGGGAATCTCGTCCAGCTCGAGCGCACGCGGCGTCTCATAAGGCACCGGCTTCCACTCCGGGGTCAACGCAGTTTGACCGGTAATCGCGATCGCCGATGGCGCAACGGGCAGCTCGCCATTCGGCTGGAAGCTCGAATGCGACGAGCGACCGGTGTGCCACAGCTGCAGAAAAATAATGCCTCCCTTGGCATGCACCGATTCTGTGACCTTTCTCCATCCATCCACCTGTTCGGCTGAATGGATGCCGGGCGTTGCGGGGTACCCTTGCCCGCCGGGCGAGACCTGCGTGGCTTCCGCGATGATCAACCCGCCAGCAGATGCGCGCTGACCGTAATAGTCTGGGGCCAGAGCATTCGGCACATTGCCAGCACCGGCGCGCATGCGGGTCAGCGGCGGCATCACGACCCGATGGGCCAGCTCATAGCGGCCGAGTTGAAGCGGCGAGAAAAGGGAGGTCGAGGACATGGGCGAATCCTTTACACGTGAGTACAGCGCCACTGGCGCGAAAGTTAGGGACCGACTGCCGACAAGCCGAACAGATTTTCGTCAGATCGCTCCGGTCATGAAATTAATTATGACCGGTCGTCTTTAATTAGTCAACATGCCCAGCCCGGGGATCATCAGCCGTTAAGAGGAGCCCTCATGCCGGTCTGTTTGCATACTCCGAGTTCGCCCTTGTGTACGCCAACAGGCCAACCGCGAGCGCCATTGCCGACAGGACTACGCCAACTATCGCGAGCCCCCTCCAGCCGCCTTGATTGGCGCCGTAGCCGCCGAGCGCGGCGCCCGCAGCACCGCCGAGGAAGTAAGACACCATGAAGACGGTATTCAGACGGCTACGCGCGTCCAGGCGCAGCCCGTAGATGCGCGCGAGATTGGCGACAAACCCGGCGCGGTTGCCCAGGTCCAGTAGCACCATGCTGGCTAAGAGGCAGGACAAGTTGCGGGCGCCGGGCGTGACCAGCGCGAAAGACAGAATGACGAGCACAGTGCTGACGGATGCCACCGTCCGTGCACCGGTCCGGTCCACGAGTTCTCCCATGCGCGGAGACAGGACGAGACCCAGTAATCCGACGAGTCCAAATGCTCCGACCGTAGCGGCGCCGAATTCATAGGGTGGGCGCGCCAGCAACGCCGCAAGCGTGGCCCAGAATGCGCTGAAGGCTGCGAACGTCAGGCAGCCCATAGCAGCGGAGATGCGCAGCAGACGCTCTTCGCGGATCAGTGCAACGAGAGAATGCATGAGTTCGCGATAGCGAATCGCCGTCAGGCCACTTGAGGCGGGCAACCGGCTGACGACGGCAAGAAGCACCAGATCGACGCCCGATGCGAGCCCGAACATCCACCGCCATCCGAAGTGCGCACCGATGAGTCCGCTCAACGTACGGGCGAGAAGGACCCCGGTAGAGAGGCCACCGAGCAAGGTACCCACCACTTTTCCCCGGCTTGCCGGCGGCGCCATGCCGGATGCGGCGGGAATGATGATCTGCCCGGTGACCGCCGTCGCCCCAACGAGAAAGCTGGCTGCCCCGAGCAGGGCGAATGTCGGCGCTATTGCGCACGACATCAACGCTGCTGCGTTGGCAATGATGACAAGCGACGCGAGCTTGCGTGGCTGCACGCCATCAGCGAGTGGCACGAAGAGCAGCAAGCCTGCCGCATAGCCGAGTTGTGTCACCGTGGCGATCAGGTTTCCGTGCGTTGGCGTCACACCAAACGTCGCCGCGATTAACGGCAGCAGCGGCTGGTGATAGTAGATGGCCGATACCGCAAGCGCGCAGCATAGTGCCATCAGGAATATCTCGCGCTGCGTGATCACACGCGCTGATTGCGAGGGATTCATGCCACAAGACCAAGCATTGCCCGGGCCGAGGCGTTGGAGGAAGCGGGGTTTTGGCCCGTAACGAGCAGCCCGTCTACCACCACGTGGGATTGCCAATCGATGGCCTTGGTATAGCGCCCCCCGTTGACCTTGAGCATGTCCTCCACCAGAAACGGCACAACATTGGTCAGGCCGATGGCCTCTTCCTCGGTGTTGCTGAATCCCGTGACGGCCTTGGCGGAAACCAGCGGCTTGCCGTCGGTGCCCTTCACATGACGCAATACCGCAGGTGCGTGGCAGACGGCGCCGACGGGCTTGCCCGCCTGGATAGCCTGTTCGATAAGTGCGATCGACACGGGATCTTCAGCCAAGTCCCACAGCGGCCCATGACCGCCGGGGTAGAACACGGCGTCGAAGCCAACCAGTGACACATCCGCGAGGCGCGTCGTGTCGGCCAGTGCTTTCGTCGCGGCCGCATCGGCCGTAAAGCGCCTGGTCGCCTCGGTCTGGAAGCCGGGATCGCTACTTTTCGGGTCCAGCGGCGGCTGGCCACCCTTGGGTGAAGCCAAGGTCACTGCCACGCCAGCATCCAAGAACGCGTAGTACGGAGCGGCCAGTTCCTCGAGCCAGAAACCGGTCCGCTCTCCGGTGTTGCCGAGTTGGTCATGCGAAGTCAGAATCACGAGAATCTTTTTCATGGATAAAGCCATTTTTTGTGAATGGTGGGTAGTACACACTGCCCTGAATCGCTCCGGCGCATCAGTTCGTCGCAACCGACAACGTGACAGGCCAGCCGTCGTTCAGCGCGTATTCGTCAAAAAAACAGCATTGGCGGAAAGCAGTCGCGCCGCACTGGCCAAGTCCCTCGCCTCTTGCATGCCAAGACGGGAGAGCCTCGCCGAAGCGACAGACAGTGCGTCCGAGGCTTTATGAGGTTCGTTGGCCACGCGTCTCAATCGGCCGAGGGCAGCGCGAATGCTGCGCGAGCCTCCAGCACTCAGGCCGCCTTTTGCTAAGAGTTCATGCATCGCAAAGGTCGCGGAACCGACGGCCAGCACCGTCAAACCACCGTCAATGGCGGCATCCGGTACGCTCCCTCCTCTGCCCGCCAGGGAGACCAGTCGCAGGAGCCTGTGGTGAAAGCGGGCTTTCCATTCAAAGCGATGACCAGTCTTTCCGCGCGGGTCCGCCAGCTTTTGGAGTTCACGGACCATCATGCCGACCAACATGCGCAACCTGTTGCCGGCGCCGAGGGGAAACACGACGCGATAGGCGATCATGGCGATCAGCGGGGCGGCGACAAGGAAAACGTAGTCGACAAACATCTCCACAAAAGTCCCTTTCGGCGGAAAGCCCGGGTGCAGAAACAGCAGCGACACGATGGCATAGTCGAACCCGAATATCATCGTGGCCCGATGCGAGTAAAACAGAGCGGCAATCAAGATGACCGGCACGGTCATCAGCACGATGGCCAGTTCGCTCGTAGCGAGCGGCCAGGCGAGGAACTGGCAAGACAGAGCCGCAATTGCTCCGCAGATCTGGCCGGTGAAGATGAAACGCATCATGCCGGCAGGGTTCTCGAACATCGAGATCATCGAGACCATGATTGAAACGCCAAGTAGGAGCAGCGTGGCGGCGCTCCAACCGGTGGCAGCCCAGATGAGGCCGACCGCCAGCATCGTGATGCCCGCGCGGGCGAAAGCTCTCCACGCACCGGCCCAGTCCCGATGCAAGACGACACGATGGCTGGGTGGCCGAACTCTGCCCGCTGCTTGCCTCCGAGCCGACGCAATGTAGGCTTGGCCTGCATGCAACATCACAGAGAAAAGTTCGTGTAGCTGTCGATCGAACTCGGCCGCACGGACGAGCCGTTCCATGGCTGCCACCGTTTTCTCATACCTCATTCCGCCTTCGAGACATGTGGAAACCTCTTCAAGTGGCCCAACGAGATCGCTATCGCTAGGCGTTACCTGCCGGTGCGCAAGAAGAAGCAATGACATTTCGGTCATCATCAGCTTCCTGATGGCATGTACCATGCGGCGCGAGCGAAGGGAGCCGGCGCCGTGCGGCTCAAGCAGTTCCTCTATGGCGGCCATCTCGGCAAGGATCTCGCGCTGCGCTTCCGTAAGAGGCCCAACGCAATCCCGCCCGATCCCAGCAGCCAGATCGCGCAAAATTCGAGCTGTCAGCTGTCTTAAGCGGCCGGTCAGGGCGTCCTCTTGAGCATGCGGCGTGAAGATGAGGCCGACGACGAGCGCAAGCAGCACCCCCACCAGAATGGTCGCGAGTCGGTCAAGACCGACTTCCAGTATTCGATCAGGGTGAGCACTATCGGCCAGCGCAACGATCGATGCGGAATATCCGGCAAGGATGGTGCCGTAGGCGACGAACCCTCGCTGGGCGTTAGCGATCCCGGAGCACAATGCGATCCACACTGACAGCCCGGCTACGAGCAACACTGGCTCGCCCCCGGAGCCGAGCATCAAGAGAATTCCGGCGAGCGTACCGGTTAGCGTTCCGGCGATACGAAACACACTCTTCTCCAATACCTGGCCGCGCGTGGGTTGTGCCGCCACCCAGATTGTCATGGCGGACCATTGCGGATGCTCTAGCCCGAGCAACCACGCGATCACAAACGCCGCGCAGGCTACAACGGCGGTGCGCAGTGAAAAGCGTAATTTCGGCAGGTCGAAGCCGAAGCTCGCGATGGGCTTCGAAATGCTCGACAGCATCAGAGTTGCAGGTCTGGGATGAGATAGATAGGCTCGGCGCTTGAGAGAGACTGTTTGATCTGCCGCGGGCCCTCATCGACAAGAACTTCCTTCTGCTCGGCTTCAATGCCTTGAAGAATCGCGCGTGCAACGTCCTCGGGAGCCGTCTTCACTGCGTCGACGTCGCTGGCCATATCGGTGTCGATGTAGCCCGGATGAACGTTCAAGACGAACGTGCCTTGGCTGTACAGTTCCTGCCGGAGACCGTTTGAAATTCCCCATGCTGCGGACTTCGATGCGCTATAGGCAGATTTGCCGGGCAAGCTGAACCATGTCACACCGGACAGAATGTTGACGATCCCCCCGCCCCCGTTGAGCTTGAGCACGGGCGCGAATGCCTTCGATACGGCGAGCAAGCCCAGCACGTTGACTTCAAGATGACGGCGCAAGACGTCGACGGAATCGCTTGATGTCAACGAACCCGCCACAAGTACGGCTGCATTGTTGATAACCAAATCGACGTCACGGCACTGAGCCGCAGCAATTTCGACCCCTTCGAAATTCGTCACATCGAGTTCGATCCATTGCACACGATGATCGACTTCTTCGGGGCGCCGTCGACTCGCTGCGTACACTTTCTCGACGCCCGCGTCGAGGAGCAATCGCGTCAGCACCTGGCCAAGTCCACGATTGGCCCCGGTCACGAATACCACCTTACCCTTGAGCTGCATCATCCACTCCGTTATCACAGCACGATATGTTCGTGCACTTTCCCATTGTCGGTGTCCGACATCCGAGACATTTCTCGGATTCGTCGTAGGCATCCGGGCCGGACGAACGCTGCCGATCCGATGCGCAGGATCGGTTAGAGACGCGATCCTTAAATATAATATGACCGGTCATACGCAAGGTCAACATGATGAAGCCGGCGTGGGCGCGCTTGACAATTCGCATGTCCTCCCTTAAATTCAATACGACCGGTCATCTATTACAACTGGACCCTGAAAGATGGAATCGCAAGCGACTGTCGCGCGCCGCGGACCGAAGCCGAAGGCAAATACGCGTGACGCACTCCTGCGCGCTGGAGTGCAAATGTTTCACGAGAGAGGCTATACGGCGACTGGCGTCAAGGACATCGTCGAGGCGGCGGAGGTACCCAAAGGGTCGTTCTACACCCACTTCGATAGCAAGGAATCGTTCGGACGGGACGTGGTCGATAGCTATTTCGATAGCGGCCTCGAAGATCTGCATGCGCTTCTAACCAATGAGCGCGTTCCGCCAATCGAACGTTTGCGCGCCTATTTCGAAGACAGAATCCGCGGCTATCGAGCAACAGGCTACGTGCGGGGCTGCTTGATGGGTAACTTGAGCCTCGAAATTGCCGATCACAGCGCGCCCATCCGGAGCCGGATCGCGGTGCATTTCAGGACTTGGAGCGGTTTCTTCGAGAACTGCATTGCCGAGGCGCAACGCTCGGGCGCCATTCGAAATCAGCTGCCTGCTTCAGTGCTCGCAGAGTTCGTGTTGAACTGTTGGGAAGGCGCACTGTTGCGAATGCGCGCTGAAAAGAACGGACGTCCTTTGATTGATTTTACGGAAGTCGTCTTCGGGGCGATTCTAGTGTGAACAGAGTTCAAGAGGAACAAATGGATCGCCTTGAAATGACGGGCCTTGAACTGCTGCGCGCAGTAGCGGCCGGGCACTTGCCGCCCTCGCCGATGGCCTCGACAGTGCCAATGTCGTTTATAGAAGTCGAAGCCGGATACGTCAAGCTGACCGCACGCGCCGGCGGTCAGCATCTGAACCCGCAAGGTGGCGTTCACGGCGGATTTGCCGCAACGGTACTCGATTCCGTGACCGGCTGTGCGGTCCATTCCATGCTAGAGGCCGGCGTCGGTTACGGCACGATCGACCTGCACGTGAAGATGCTGCGGCCGGTACCGCGCGATCAGGAATTGCTCGCCGAGGCCCGCCTGGTGCACCTCTCACGCAATATCGCGACGTCGGAGGGGACGTTGAAATCCGCCGAAGGAAAACTGCTCGCGACTGCAACGGCGACTTGCTTCGTAAAGAGAGGCTAAAGCGGTAGACCCACAAAATTCAGCATCCGCAGCACAAGCATTTGAAAAGCGCATCGACTCCGTAGCGACATACGGCATCCGCTGATACATACACAAGGAGACAACAAATGCTGGGTTATGACGTGGTGGAACATGGTAAGCCGCTGCAGGCTCGCCTGCGCGAAACGCCTGTGCCGAAAGGGCGCGAAGCCGTATTGCGCGTTACGCATGCGGGCTTGTGTCATTCCGACATTCATCTATGGAAGGGCTACTACGATCTCGGCGGGGGCAAGCGCGCGTCGTTGAGTGATCGAGGGCTGTTCCCACCGTTCACACTGGGTCACGAATCGCTTGGGATTGTGGTTGCCGTTGGCGAGGACGTATCGGACGTCACAGTCGGCGAGCGCCGCCTCGTGTTTCCCTGGCTCGCATGCGGTGCATGTTGGGCCTGCGACCGGGGGCGCACCGATTTGTGCGCGAAGCAACGCACGATCGGTCTGGCAACGCCAGGCGGATTCGCTACACATATCCTCGTGCCGGACGCACGCTATCTCGTGGACGTTGAAGGAATCGACGACGCATTTGCCGCTACCCTCGCCTGCTCGGGTGTTTCTTCGTACGCGGCTGTCAATAAACTGCCGGCGCTCGAAGCGACCGACTATGTCGCGGTGATCGGGTGCGGGGGCGTGGGGCTGACTGCAATCTCTATCCTGCGTGCCCGAGGCATCGAGAGAATCATCGCGTGCGACGTCGCTGACGATAAGCTGAAAGCTGCGAGCGCTCAGGGTGCGATGCTGACCTTACGCACCGACCGCGACCATGCCGCCCAGGCATTGAGCGAATTAGCGCAAGGCATGGTCGGAGGCGTGCTCGACTTCGTCGGCATTCCCTCGACGCTCCAGCTGGCATACGGCGCGTTGCGCAAGGGCGGGACCTACGTGTTGTGCGGCCTGCACGGCGGCGAGGCGGCGATCGCGCTTCCACCGATGGTGCAACGTTCGCTATCGCTCGTCGGCTCATTCGTCGGAACGCTGGCTGAACTCGAAGAAACCGTTGCGCTCGCCAAAGCTCGAAAACTGGCCGCATTGCCGATTCGCACGTGCGCAGCCGATCAGATCAACAACGCCTTGACCGACCTCGACGAGGGGCATGTGGTCGGGCGAACCGTGCTCGACTTTACTGGAGTCGCGGCGTGATGAGCCCTGCCCGATCACCCAAATCGCTACAACGAGGTTTTTCATGAATACGACGAAGTATCAAAACACACGCCTTTATATCAACGGCGAGTGGTGCGACGCGCAGAGCGGCGCTACGCTCGATGTAGTCAATCCCGCCACCGGGGATAAGATCGGCACAGTCGCGCGCGCCGGCATCGTCGACTTGGAGCGCGCCGTCGCGGCAGCGCAAGCTGGTTTTTCTGCTTGGCGCAAGATCTCCGCTTTCGACCGCGCGACGTTGATGCGTAAGGCTGCTGCGCTGGTGCGTGAGCGTGCGGACACCATAGCGGCCCTGATGACGCTCGAGCAAGGCAAGCCCCTTGCCGAGGCACGCACCGAGGTCAATTCCGCTGCAGATACCATCGAATGGTTCGCAGATGAGGGGCGTCGCGTCTATGGTCGCATCGTGCCGCCGCGCAATCTCAACGCGCAGCAAACGGTCGTTAAGGAGCCCGTCGGACCGGTTGCCGCCTTTACTCCGTGGAATTTCCCCGTCAATCAGGTCGTGCGTAAGTTGTCGGCCGCACTGACGACTGGCTGCTCGTTCATCGTCAAGGCCCCGGAAGAGACGCCGGCGTCGCCGGCTGAACTGATCCGCGCTTTCGCCGATGCCGGCGTGCCCAACGGCGTGCTCGGGCTCGTGTTCGGCGATCCCCCGGAAATCTCGCGCTTCCTGATCGAGCATCCTGCAATCCGCAAAGTCACGTTCACGGGCTCGACGGCGATCGGCAAACAACTTGCTGCGCTAGCCGGTCAGCACATGAAGCGCGCGACCATGGAATTGGGTGGTCATGCACCGGTGATCGTCGCAGCGGATGCCGATATCGAACTCGCCGTCAAAGCATCGGGAGCCGCGAAATTCCGCAATGCTGGCCAGGTTTGCATTTCGCCGACGCGGTTTCTCGTGCATAACAGCGTCATCGACGAATTCTCCCAAGCGCTCGTCAAACATGCGGAAAATCTTTCGGTAGGCAACGGCCTTGCGCAGGGCACGACGCTTGGGCCCCTTGCCAACGCGCGCCGGGTGACGGCCATGACGAATGTCATCGAGGACGCCCGAAAATCTGGAGCGACCGTAGCGACAGGCGGGGAGCGTATCGGCACCGCAGGCAACTTTTTCGCGCCGACGATATTAACCAACGTACCGCTTCATGCGGACGTGTTCAACAACGAGCCCTTCGGGCCAGTGGCGGCCATTCGCGGGTTCGATTCGCTCGAAGATGCGATCGCCGAGGCCAACCGCTTGCCGTATGGTCTCGCCGGATACGCCTTCACGCGCTCGTTCAAGAACGTTCATCTGCTCACGAACGCCTTGGAAGTCGGCATGCTTTGGATCAACCAACCCGCCACGCCATGGCCGGAGATGCCGTTCGGCGGCGTCAAGGATTCAGGATACGGCTCGGAAGGCGGCCCCGAAGCACTCGAGCCGTATCTCGTCACGAAGGCGGTGGCGGTAACGGCCGTCTAAATCAGCGGAATTCGCTTCCTTTCCCCCAAAAAAATCAAAAACTCCATGCCCCTCGATCCACACCTTGGTGCAGTGCTTGCGCAGATGGCCGCGTCCGGCCGCAAGCCGATGCATGAATGCTCGGTGCAAGAAGGCCGGGACCTATATCTTGCGCTCACCTACGGCTCGCGCACGCCCGAGCAAGTGGTGCCGGTCGGCAGCGTCGAAGATGCTTTCGTCGACGGTGGCGCCGGTCCGCTAAGGGCACGCATCTATCGCCCCAACGGCTCGGGCCCCTTCCCTACGGTCGCATTCTTCCATGGCGGGGGCTTTGTCATCGGCGACCTCGATACGCATGACAACATGTGTCGCGAGCTTTGTCGCGGCAGCCAGGCCGTGGTGGTTTCCGTCGACTACCGGCTGGCGCCTGAGCATCCGTTTCCAGCTGCGGTGGACGACGCGATCGCAGCAACGCGGTGGGTCGTGGCGCATGCAAAACAACTCGGGGGCGAGGACGTCGTCGCTGTCGCCGGTGATAGCGCAGGCGGCAATCTAGCAGCGGTCGTCGCGCAGCAATTGGCCGCTCTCGGAACACTGCTGGCGGCGCAGTTCTTGATCTACCCGGCAGTAGATAACACCTGGGTGGGTTATCCGTCCATAGAAAAGCATGGGCGCGGGTATTTCCTAGAGCAGGAAACCCTCGGGTGGTTCTTCGATCACTACACGGGCGCTTCGATGGATCTGAAGGACGCTCGGCTAGCGCCGATTAAGGCATCCAGCCTCTCGGGTCTTCCACCGGCGGTGATCGTCACCGCCGAATTCGATCCGTTGCGGGACCAGGGTGAAGCATATGGGATCGAGCTCCACGCAGCGGGCAGCAAGGCCGACATGTTCCGTTGCGAAGGCATGATCCACGGCTTCTTCGATATGGGCCGCTGGTCACCGGTGGCTCAACGATTCATTCGGGCGAGCATCGAGCGCTTCGGACTGGTGGTGCACGGCACCTACGGACTCAGACGAGAACTGAGTGGAAAATCACTTCCCTAAACTCTTTGAGCGGCACGTCGCTTTTTTCCACGCGCATGCGTAGAAGCGCGCCTTCCCAGCTGTTCAGAAGAAACTGGGCCAACATCGTTGCAGGCAGCTGATTCCTGATCTCTCCGGTGCTCTGAGCGGCAGCAATGCATTCCTCCAAGAGACCGGTCCACGTCTTGAAGTTGGCGGCGATACGCTCGCGAATCGCCGCGCTGTGGTCGGCGACCTCGAGGCTGAGGTTGCCCATCAGGCATCCCCGCACATAGCCGGCCGCCTTGAGCGAGCGGATTCTCTTATCGAAGTAGGCTTGCAGCCGTTCGAGCGGCGACAGCGTGTTGTCGCGGAACAGCGGCTGTAGCTCGGAGAGGCTGCGGTTGAAATAGCAGTCGACCACCTCCGCCCCGAATGCTTCCTTGCTGTCGAAGTGGTTATAGAAGGACCCTTTAGGAACGCTCGCCTTGTCGACGATCTCCTGAATCCCCGTTGCGGAATACCCTCCCGCGTGGAGCATCCGCAATCCTGCGCTGAGCAATTCGTCCCGCGTGTGCGGATTCGGCTTTGGCCCGCGACGGGCGGCAGTATTCATTTGAACCCCTCAACCAATAAAAAGCGACCGGTCAGCGTCGTACGAATAGTCATCTTACATTCTTTTTGAGAACGGTGAAGTTTGCTGCAACCGGCGGGGATAAAACCGGCAGCTTGCCGACGCTACACGCAGTCGCCCGAGCGCCTCCTCGTACCACGTTGCCCTCAGCCTAAGCATCCAGACGCGGACGCATCGCCCCGTCAGGGTTAGCGCGGATTGATAAATATAAGACGACCAGTCATATTATGGTCATGACGGCAGCGTCTTGGAGGTCCCTGATGGCTGGAACGGAACTGCCGCAATTCAATTTTGCTTAACCGAGGAAAGTGATGCAGTTCGAGCTCGTTGCCGAAGGTTTGCAGTTTCCCGAGGGGCCTGTCGCTCTGAATGACGGCTCCGTCGTGCTGGTAGAAATCGAGGCGAAACGCGTCATCAGAGTGGAGCCTTCGGGCCGTGTCTCGACCGTCGCAGAATTCGATGGCGGCCCCAACGGGGCAGCGCTGGGTCCGGACGGATGGCTTTACGTCTGCAATAACGGTGGATGTTTCACCTTCACAACAGAAGCGGGATTCAATGCGCCCGCTCGCGTGCCCTCCACCCACCGCACCGGCAGTCTGCAGCGGGTGAACCTTGCGACGGGACGTATCGAAACGCTTTACGAGACGGCGGGAGGGCGCCGCCTGGAAGCGCCCAACGATCTCGTCTTCGATCGACATGGCGGAATCTGGTTCACCGACTACGGCTCCGCGACTGAGCTGGGACGCAACTTTGGATCGATCTGCTACGCCTTGCCCGACGGATCGCACATTGAACGCGTGAAGGAAGGTCTCATCTCCCCGAACGGGATCGGCTTGTCGCCGGATGAGAGCGTCGTCTACGTGGCAGACACGGCACTAGGCAGGCTGTGGGCGTTTGACGTTGAGGAGCCGGGGCGCCTCGTGCCAGAGCAGCGGCGCCAGTCCGGACGCGTGATCAGCAATGCCCAGGGGGCGAATCGCGTGGACTCTCTTGCAGTCGAGGCGGACGGCAGGGTTTGCGTCGCGACCATCGGTGACGGCGGAATCACTGTTTTCGAACTCGATGGAACGACCACCCATGTCAAGGTTCCCGATCCGTTCGTGACGAACCTTTGCTTCGGCGGTCAGGACATGCAGGATGCCTGGGTGACCGCATCGGGAACAGGCAAGCTTTACAAGACACGTTGGCCGCGGCCCGGCTTGAAACTGAACTTCGCGCAATGAATTGAAGTTGGCGAATCTTCGGCAGAAATCGCCCTCCCCGCTATGAAGCCACCAACAGTAAACGAGAGACAGAAAATTTGCCTCACGACCTCCATCAAATCGCTTCATCCGAATCATCATTGCCTTGGAGTTCATAGAACATGTCCGATTTGAAGAACGACGGTGTCATGTACCGGATGCCTTATGGTTTTGGCCCAACGGCCGGGCCCCGGCAAGGACCGGATCTGAAGCCGTTCGATTGGAGCACGTCGCCACATCGCCGCAGTGTCACGGTCAGTTTTCTGACCGATGCCGCGCTTCTCGGCGAACTCCTTCCGCCGGGGTTCCGTCTCGCGGGTGAGCCGGTCGTCACGGTCGAGTTGACCGAACTGGCCGAACTCGAATGGTTGGCCGGCCGCGGCTATTCCATGCTCGCGGTGCGCTTTCCCGCGCGCTTCGAGGGCAAGACAGACGATGTCACAGGGAGCTTTCTGAGCGTTCTTTGGGAGAACCTTGCAGACCCGATCCTGAGTGGCCGGGAAGAGCTGGGGTACGCCAAGATCTGGTGCGAATTGCCGCCGGTCCGTGTATTTCGGAACAAGGTTGTCTGCTCGGCCTCCTGGCTCGGCCATCAGTTCGCTCAGATTTCGGTCGACGACCTGACAGATGCCGAACTCGTTGCGCCCGCCTACCCCGGGCTCGGCAGTCAGCGGAGCGATGGAACGTTGCACTACAAGTACTTTCCGGACACCCAGAACTGGGGCAAGGCGGCGCTTGCGCACGCTTGTCTGTCGCCCGCCGGCGGAAGCGCGTCGGTGGAGCGCGTGAGGCGCGGCCGGGGAAGCGTCAGCTTTTTCCCGACCGCTTGGGAAGACATGCCGACTCAGTTCCATATCGTCACGAAGCTGCTGCAACTGCCGCAACTGGAAAGCAGAGGCGCTTGGGTGGCCGAAATGCGCGGTGCGTCGGATTTGTCGAATCAGCGCAAGCTCGCCTAACTCAGTTGGCGTCTCATCAAACGCCGGATGATCGAAACGGCTTTCGCCCCGGTGCCGACTACGCACCGAGAGAGTTGGCCGAAACAAAGGAAGAATGATGAATAAGGTTTATCCGTTGCAAGGTGTGCGCGTTTTGAATCTAGGTGGTGTCTGGGCCGGACGCGTGGCCTCGATGTTGCTTGCCGATCAAGGCGCGGAGGTCATTGAAATTAATCATCCGGATCGAGAAGACAAACTCGAAGACGCCGCGCTGGGCCGAGGAAAGGTTGCGGTGAGCCTCGACCTCAAGACGTCCGACGATCGGCATGCCGCCCTGAGCTTGGCGGATGGCGCCGACATCATCATCGACAACCTCGGGCCTGGGCGTGCCTCCCGCTTCGGATTGGACTACGAGAGCATTCGGCAACGCAACGAGTCGATTGTCTACGTATCGATACCCGGTTTCGCCGAAGGCAGCGAATGGGATGGTGTCCCGGCGTTCGAAGGCACCGTCGCCGCATCGGTGGGCGCGTACACCGATATTCATGCGCTCGGCCCAATCCTGGGCGGTCGCCCCATCTTTTCGTCGCTTCCCATGGCATCGGCCTATGGCGGCGTGCATGCTGCGATCGCCGCGACGATGGCTTACCTAAGGCGCCTGCAAACCGATGCCGGCTGCCGCGTGGAGGTACCGCTGGCCGATGCGCTTATGTCCGCCATGGCGGTGTTGGTCATGAAGGTAGACGGGCAGCCGCAACGGTTCGATTTGCCGCCGATCGACAAAGCAATGAGCGAGGTTGCGTTTCCCATCTTCCGCGAAATGTCGGACGAGATGAGCGATGCCGGTCGCGCTGCCGTCAACGCCTATCTCGCGAAGTTCGGACGCCCCCAATTCGGAAACTATCTGTGCAGCGATGGCAAGATGGTTTTCATCAATGCGGTCGATCACGTCCATCACGCCCAGGCTTGTCTCGAAGTCCTCGGCATTCTTAATGACCTCATTGCAGAGGGCATGATCGTCGGCAGCCCTTACGAGGAAGGGGGAGATGGGAACAACATCAGCTATTCCGCTGGTTTGAGTCCGCATTGGACTCAACGGTTGCGGACCTTGATGAGTCAACGCTTTCTGACGAAGCCGGCTGAAGTTTGGGAGCAGTTGCTACGCGATGCGAGTGTCCCTGTGACCGTGGTCCGAACGACGCAAGAGTGGCTCGACCTCCCCGACGCTCAAGCAGGCGGAAATGTTAGTGAGGTTGAAGATGTGAAGTTCGGTGCAGTTCGGCAGCCCGGGCGCTATATCTCGATCGAGGGTCCCGATGTGCAGTCGCGCGACCTCCAGCCACGTGAAATCGGTCAAACAAAAATTGGATGGAAGTCTGGCCGGCCCACCGTCGGCCCCCTGGTTCCGAATGAGCCGCCGCCGAAAATTCTTTCCGGGGTGCGGGTCCTTGATCTCTCTAACGTGATCGCCGGTCCGGCCGCCTGCCGAATCCTTGCCGAGTTCGGAGCGGATGTCACCAGAATCGATCCGCCCGCCCCTCAGGCGGGGCCGCGCATGACGATGTGGTTTGGCATCGATGTTAATCAGGGCAAGCGTTCGATCATTCTCGATCTGAAAACGACCGAAGGACGCGCAGTCTTCGAAACGATGGTCAAGAATGCCGACGTCGTGGTTCACAACTTCCTTGATGCGACGGCGGCAAGACTGGGGCTCTCCGACGAGGCGCTCAGACGCATCAATCCGGACATCATCAGTTGCCAGGTCAGCGCGTGGGGAGGACCGCTCGGTGGCCCCCTCAAGGGATATCCGTCGTTCGATCCGGTCTTGCAGGCTGCAACCGGTGTGACGGCGCGCTACGGCACGCCTGAAGCACCCGTGCTGCATGGAATGGCCTCGTGCGTGGACTACATCACCGGCTTCACCGCTGCCCTCGGTGTGGCGCAGGCGCTCGTTGCCAGGAAGCTTGGACGAGGCGGCTCGTACGTGCGGACGTCGCTATCGATGGGGGCGCAGCTCGTTCAGTTCCCCTTCGTTGTCTCAGCCAAAGGCGCCCCCACGGGGTCCGAGCCTTCGACGCAACTCGCGCCCGGCTACGGTCCGCATTACCGGCTCTACAAGGCCAAGGACCGCTGGGCATTCCTCGCCTGCCGCCCCAACGAACTCACGGCAATCGCTGAATTGCTTGGCGCGAGCGAACCGACAGAATCGTCCATGGCTGCTGCAATCGCCACGCGGACCTGCGTCGAGATCGCTCAGTTACTGAAGGATTGCCGATCGGGATCGTTCGTTCCCGTCATGAGGCTGGACCAAGTGCGCGAGGCATGTACGGTACCGGACGTGCCAAACCTCGAACTAAGCGGTAGGTCACTCGCTATGCGGGAAGCCAATCACCCGAGCGGGCATCGAGTCAATTTGCCCCTTTCAACCTGGTACAGGTTCGGCGCGCAAATCGTAGAGCCGCTCGCACCGGCCCCTGAACCTGGCCTTCATACCCATCGGGTTCTGCGTGAGCTAGGCAAAACGGAATCGGAAATTCGTGAACTGTTTGCGAAAAGCGTTGCCCGCGAGAACTGGGCTGTATTGAAACACTATCTGCCCCTTTAGGACCTGCCCTTGCCGGTCTGGTAAGCCATTTTTTTAAAGTCGATTCCAAAAGGAAGTCGTCGAGCTCACCGTTCTAGGAAGACGAGCAGCGCTGCCCCGCTGCTCGCGACCTGCCACAAGCTGTACGGCCAATGCGCCGGGAGGAGACATCATGTCAATTGAAACGCTCGCAGGCAGCGAAGCCTCGCAACCAGGCCGCCGCACCACTTCGAACAAGGCCCTCAAGTCGCTCACAGCTGCCGTCGTCGGCAATCTGCTCGAATGGTTCGACTGGACGATTTACAGCACGTTTGCCGTCTATCTCGCCTCCAGCTTCTTTGAAAAATCAGCCGCACTTTCAGCACTGCTTTCAACGCTCGCCGTCTTCGCAGTAGGTTTCCTCGCCCGCCCGGTCGGGGGTTTGATTTTCGGGCGCCTCGGCGATCGAATTGGTCGCAAGAATACGCTTGTCATTACGATGTCGACTATGGCTGCAGCCAGCCTGATGATCGCGTTGATACCCTCTTACTCGCACATCGGAGTCTGGGCGTCAGTGCTGCTACTGATTGCACGCCTGCTTCAAGGTTTGGCGCACGGCGGCGAGTCGGGCGTTTCTTATGTCTACGTTGCAGAGATCGCCCCGGCCAAACGCCGAGGGCTGTGGTCCAGCAGCACGATGTTCAGCGCGACACTCGGTGTGATGGGCGCTACTGCTCTCGGTATCGTGCTGACGTCGGTGTTCTCACGAGCAGAGATGGTCGTCTACGGGTGGCGCGTCGGCTTCGCCGTCGGCGGCATTCTCGGTCTTTTCGCGCTCTACTTGCGTAAGGCGGCGCACGAGTCCCCGATTTACGACGCCGAATCGAAGGTTGAGCCTGCCCCGATGACCGGCCGCGAAAAGCTGCGGATTTTTCTGAAAATCGTGTTTTTCTCGGCTGGCGCGCAAGTCGCCTACTACACGTGGGTCGCATTCGCGCCCACCTTCGCGATCGCCAGCCGTGGTATGGACCCGCACGGCGCTTTCGTCGCGAGCATTTTCGCCCAAGTCGTCGCACTTTGCCTGCTGCCGTTCTACGGCCACCTGTCGGATCGGCTGGGCCGGAAGAAGATGGTTTTCGTCTACGGACTGGGCCTCATCGTCGCGCCGATCCCGTTGGCCGCGCTTTTGACGCACGAGCCTTGGACGCTCTTCACATCCCAAGGACTCGGCCTCGCCGTATGGACGATCATCGGCTCGCAATATGCCGCACTGATCGCAGAACAGATCCCTACGCAACACCGGGGATTTGGCGTTGGCTTCTTGTCGTCGCTCATGTCTTCCATCTTTGGAGGAACGGCGCCCTTCCTCAATACCTGGTTGGCCGCTCACCACATGTCTTGGATGTATTCCCTCTACATCATGGTGCTAGGGGCGCTGACACTCGTCGCCGCCGTGATGATCCGCGAAACCCGCGGCGTGCCGCTCAGCCATATCCGTAACGATGATTGATAAACGGCGCGGAACCATACCACTTGCTCGTTCGACTTGATAGGAGTTGCAGACCATGGTCATCGTAATAACACACTATCGCCGGCCCGATATGCCTGCGGAGGAATGGAATGCTCGATATACCGACGATATGGCTAAACGCTTCGTCGATATGCGTGGCCTGATGTGGAAGATCTGGCTCGACGAGCCGGTGGAGCAACTGTCAGGGGCCATCTACCTGTTCGAGACGAAGGCTGACGCCGAAGCTTATATCCAAGGGCCGGCCATCACTCGTATGAAGGCGAATCCGGACCTGATCGACGTATCGGTGAGGATCTACGATATTCGGGAACGCATGAGTGAGTTCACGCGAGCGCCGCTGGGCCAATGAGCTTTTCGGGCGAATTCGGGTGATAGTTGCTCGCATTGATGGGCGAGAACTACAGCCGCGGATGGAACGGTGTCCGCGGCGATCCGATCAGGCCTCCGGGTTTGGTCGGACTTCGACCTCCGTATCGGAGCTGCATATCACATGCACGACCTCGGGCGATAGCGGTTGGTGTATGTATTGATCGACTGCATGAGGCAATCTATGCCATGATGGAATGACCCAGTTCCTTTCAGCAGTACACTACGGCATACGATGAAGACCACGTTCCGCCACCTGCCCCCGTTGAATGCACTGATTTTTTTCGAGGCGGCGGCGCGGCATCGAAACTTCACAAGCGCGGCTGCCGAGCTATGTATTACACAGAGCGCGGTTAGCAAGCAAATCCGGTTGCTCGAAGAGAGCCTCGGCTTCGAACTGTTTCGGCGCGACACTCGCCACCTACAGTTAACCGATGCCGGTAAGGAATTCCACAGCGACGTAACAGCCGTGCTGCAGCAGTTGGCCGGCAGCGTCGACAGGATACGCAACCGATCAGATGGCGTAAGTGTGACCATCACCTGCACGCAAGCGGTCTCGCATTACTGGCTGTTTCCTCGTATAGCGCGATTCAATACCGAATACCCAGACATCACGGTCAACATTTACGCGACCAACGATATCTCGGAGTCCTCATGTCAGCGATTCGATCTTGGCATCCTGAATGGCGACGAGAGCTGGCGCTCGCCACTGCACAGTCATCTGCTGTTTGAAGAGCGCATCTATGCAGTGTGCCGAAAGGACTATCCGATAGACGGCACGCTTAAGCCGAGCGAACTGCTCACACAGCGCTTGATTCACCTTGACCCATCCGCGTGGCGATGGCCGACATGGATCAATTGGTTTGCACATTTCGGCATCTCGTACGCGATCCCCAAGAATGCTCAGTTGTTCAACCAAGTGACGCTCGCGCTGGATGCCACGGTGCGCGGCATGGGTGTCGGGCTTGGATGGGAATTCATGACGCAGGAACTATTGCAAAGCGGAGTCATTCGCAAAGCCAGCGACGACTACTACTCGCCAGGGCTCGCGGACTACCTCGTCTATAGCTCGATGCGGCCACTACCACCAGCAGCCACGGCGTTCCGAGATTGGTTGCTCAGCGATGTCCGACGAGGCTTGCAGCAGCCGGGGCTGTGAACGCGAAGGTGCCAAATGCGCTCCCCCGGGCGACGTGACGATCACACCGGGTACGCTTACATTCGGCTCATCTAGAACGCAAGCCAAGCAGCTGCGCTCTCTCCATTGGGCGCGCGGATATCGCGTCGCATCTTCACTCGCCGAGATACGCAGCACGCACCTTCGGATCGTCGAGCATTTGCTTCGCATCGCCCGACATCGTGACCATGCCGGAATCCATCACATAGCCGCGGTTAGCCGCCTGCAACGCGAGACGCGCGTTCTGCTCCACGAGCAGCACGGTGAGACCTTCCTTCGAGATGTCGCGCACGACTTCGAAGATCTTCTCGACCATGATCGGCGACAGGCCCATCGACGGCTCGTCCAGCAACAACAGCTTCGGACGGCTGATGATCGCGCGTGCCATCGCCAGCATCTGCTGCTCGCCGCCCGACAGCGTGCCGGCCAGCTGCTTCGCCCGCTCTTTCAGACGTGGGAAATAGCCGAACATGCGCTCGACGTCCTTCTCGATGCCTTCGTTGTCGTTACGCAGATAGGCGCCCATCTGCATGTTTTCCAGAATCGACATGCGCGCGAAAATGCCGCGGCCTTCCGGCACCATCGCCAGGCCGCGCTTGAGCAGCTCGTGCGCCGGCACGCCCTTGATCGACTCGCCCATGTACTCGATGTCGCCCGCCAAGTAGGGCTTCAGGCCCGTGATGGCCTTCATCGTCGTCGTCTTGCCGGCGCCGTTCGCGCCGATCAGCGTGACCAGCTCGCCCTGTTCGACTTCCATGTCGACACCCTTCACTGCCTGGATGCCGCCGTAATTGACCTGCAGGCCCTTGATTTTCAACATTGCCGTAGCCATCAGTGGACCCCCGCGCCCAGATATGCCTCAATCACCTTCGGATTCTTCTGCACGTCTTGCGGCAGACCTTCAGCGATCACCTTGCCGTAATCGAGCACCGTCATGCGGTTGCACAGGTGCATCACGAGCTTCACGTCGTGTTCGATCAGCAAAATCGTCTTGCCGTCGTCGCGGATCTTCTCCAGAAGACGCGTGAGTTCGACCTTTTCCGTCGCGTTCATACCGGCCGCCGGCTCGTCCAGTGCCAGGAGCTTCGGATCGGTAGCCAACGCGCGCGCGATCTCCAAGCGGCGCTGGTGGCCGTAAGAAAGATTGCGCGCCGTGTAATCGGCGTATTGCAGCACGCCCACGTATTCGAGCAGTTCGAGCGCGCGCTCCTTGATCTCGCGCTCTTCCTTACGCTCGGCCGGTGTCTGAAACACCGCGCCGAGCAGCCCGTGCTTGGTGCGCACGTGACGGCCCACCATCACGTTCTCGAGCGCGGTCATGCCGCCGAACAAGCGAATGTTCTGGAACGTACGCGCGATACCGGCCTGCGCCACCTGGTGGACGGCCGTCGGCGTGTAGTCCAGACCATCGAGCTTGAAATCGCCCGAATCGGGCGTATACAAGCCCGTGATCACGTTGAAGAACGTGGTTTTGCCGGCGCCGTTCGGGCCGATCAAGCCGTAGATCGTACCTTCCTCGATCTTCAGGCCCACGTCCGAGAGCGCTTGCAGGCCGCCGAAGCGCTTATTCACGCCGCTGACGGACAAACGAATGCTTTTGTTGCTCATATGAAGTTCTCCTGTCGACCAGAGTTAGCGCTTTAGCGCTTACTCTGGTCCCATGCACAGCTGTCGATCGGAGTTTGCGCTTTAGCTGTCGACCGGAGTTAGTGCTTTAGCACTTACTCCGGTCCCCACGCAGGGCGCCTGTTAAGCGCGTACCGGCTTCTTGGCGTTGCGCTTGGCCAATTTCGCGATCTTGTCCTCATGCTTCGGCGCCGGCCACAAGCCCTCCGAGCGGTACAGCATGATGAGAACCATCGCCAGGCCGTACAGCAGCTGACGGATCACTTCCGTGTCGATGATCTGATGACCGAACATCCAGTGCTGCAGCGGGCCCATCGTCGAACGCAGGAATTCCGGGAAGATGGCGAGCAGCACGGCGCCCAGGATCACGCCAGGGATGTGGCCCATGCCACCGAGCACGACGCAGGCGAGCACCACGACCGATTCCCAGAACGTGAACGACTCGGGCGACACGAACCCTTGGAAGCCGCCGAACATGGCGCCCGACAGGCCGCCGAACGACGCGCCCATCGCGAACGCGAGCAGCTTCACGTTACGCGTATTGATGCCCATGGCCTTCGCGGCGATTTCGTCTTCGCGGATCGCGGCCCAGGCACGGCCGATACGCGAGTGCTGCAGGCGCGTACACACCCAGATCACGAACAGCGAGCAGAGCACGAACAGGTAGTAGTACGAGTAGACCGACGGCAGATCGAAACCAAACAACGAGTGCGTTTTCGCGAGGCTGAAGCCGGCGACGTGCACCGGGTCGACACCCGTGATCCCCTGCGGCCCGTTCGTGATGTTCACCGGACGGTCCAGGTTGTTCATGAAGATCCGGACGATTTCACCGAAGCCGAGCGTCACGATCGCCAGGTAATCGCCGCGCAAGCGAAGCGTCGGCGCACCGAGCAGCACGCCGAAGAGCGCGGCCAGGCCCATCGCGCTCGGCACGATGATGAAATACGACAGATGCAGACCGTTCGGCCAGATGTGGCCGATCCACGCGAACTGCGTGGACAGCTGCGGCGAAGTCAGCAGCGCAGCCACGTAGGCCCCCACCGCGTAGAACGCGATGTAGCCCAGGTCGAGCAGGCCGGCGAAGCCGACCACCACATTGAGGCCCAGCGCCAGCATGACGTAGAGCATCGCGAAGTCGAGCACGCGCACCCAGTAGTTGCCGCCGGCCGCGCCGATGATGAGCGGCGCCGCGATGACGAAGATAGCCGTCAGCACACCCACGACGAGCGACTTCGTGGCATTTTTCTCGGGGATGAGCGTCGTGGACGGCTCGATCGGTTGAATTGAAGTCATTTTGCTTTGCTCCTTGCCTTACGCGCGATCCGCGACACGTTCGCCCAGTAGGCCCGACGGACGGAAAACCAGCACGACGATCAGCACGACGAATGCGAACACGTCCTGGTAGTTACTGCCGAACACGCCACCGGTCAGATTGCCGATGTAGCCTGCGCCCAGCTGTTCGATCAAGCCCAGCACCACGCCGCCGACCATCGCGCCGCCGAGGTTGCCGATCCCGCCAAGCACGGCCGCGGTAAACGCTTTCATGCCGGGGATGAAGCCCATGTAGAAGTGGACGTTGCCGTATTCGGACGCGATCATCACGCCAGCCAGGGCGGCGAGCGCCGAGCCGATCATGAACGTGGCCGAAATCACGAAGTTCGGGTTCACGCCCATCAGGCTCGCGACGTTCGGGTTCTCGGCGATCGCGCGCATCGCGCGGCCCAGCTTCGTCTTGTGAACGAGCAGCAGCAGGCCGGCCATGACGAGGAACGCCACGACGATGATCGTGATTTCAGTCATCGAGATGACGGCGCCGACGGTCGTGTCGGTCGCCTTGATGACGTTGAGCGGATCGGTGGAGATCAATTGCGGGAACGGGAGCGGATTACGCGACCAGATCATCATGGCCAGCGTTTCCAGCAGAATCGATACGCCAATGGCGGTGATCAGGGGGGCCAGACGCGGGGCGCGACGCAGCGGCCGATAGGCGGTCCGCTCGATCACGTAGCCGACGATCGCACACACGATAGCGGCGACGATGAGCCCGATGACGAGCGTCGGTATGTTGCCTAGCCCCGGAAAGTGGTTGTGCAGCACGTTGATGGTCGACAGCGCGACCATCGCACCCACCATCAGCACGTCACCGTGAGCAAAGTTGATGATGCCCAAGATGCCGTACACCATCGTATAGCCGAGTGCGATGATGGCGTAAACGCTACCAAGCACCAGCCCGTTAAGGATCTGCTGGAGGAAAATATCCATTTTTGTCTCAGAAGTCAGAAAGCGGCAGAAGCCCAGTTCGTTCGCAGCGCCCACGACATACGCAACAGCACGACCTCATTTGTGCGCAAGGAACGCGGTTCGCATCTGAAGCGATATCAACCGTGTGATCGTGGGACCGGCTGGGCCCACGCGCTCAACGCATCTTCAGCCCGGTCGATCTGATGCACCGCGCCGGCACGAAACGCCGGTCCGCGCGGTGCAAATCGCGGACCTCAGTGAGCGCTCGTCGTCGTAACGGGCTGCCAGTCCCCATTCTTGACTTGATAGAGCGTCGAACTCGGATTCTTCAAGTCACCATGGGCGTCGAATGCGATATTGCCCGTGATGCCCGCATAGTTCGTGCTATCGAGGCCCGCGACAAGTGCGGCGGGTTTTGCCGAACCGGCCTTCTTCATCGCCTCGATGGCGAGCCAAGTTGCATCATAGGCGAACGGCGAATAAGTGAGGTTGGCAATGCCGAACTTGTTCTTGTATTTGTCGGCAAACTCAGCGCCGTGCGGAAGCTCGGTAAGAGGACGACCGTACTCCCAAGCCATCGCCCCTTCCGCCGAAGCGCCAGCCACTTTTGTGAAGACCGTGTCCGCGACAGCTCCGCCGCCGAGGAATTGTGTACGCATCCCAAGCTGTTTCATCTGCTTCACGACTAATCCTGCCTGATCGTCGAGCCCGCCGAAGAATACCAGGTCGGCATTTGCAGACTTAATATTCGTCAGCTGCGCTCGGAAATCGACGGCCTTGTCATTCGTGTATTCTTGATCAACGATTTGGCCACCGGCCGCCTTAACGGCCTTAACAAATTCTTCCGCTTCGCCCTGCCCGAACGCTGTCCGATCATCCAGTACGGCGATGCGCTTTGCCTTGGTCACCGTGACCGCATACTTTCCAGCGATACCCGCGTTTTGCGCATCGGTCGGGATGATTCGAAACACCGTTTTCAGACCTCGCAGCGTAATCTGAGGGTTCGTGGCAGCAGGCGTGATGAGCGGAACCCCGGCCGAAGCAAGCACTTGAGATGCCGGAAGACAAACACCTGAGTTATAGGGACCGACAACCATGGAGACGCCGTCGTCGACGAGCTTCTGTGCAACCTGTACCCCGACACGCGGGTCGCCTTGGTCATCGACCGAATCAATGACAAACTTGACCGCTTCCTTGCCGAACATCGGATGTTGCGCATTGGCTTCGTCGATCGCCAAGCGGACGCCGTTCTCGATGTCCTTTCCGCTTGCGGCGCTTCCACCGGTAAGCGGCCCCGATACACCGATCTTAACGATCTCCTCCGCATGAACTGCTGGATGGACGATCAACGTCAAAGCGGCGATGGCCAAAACTTTATTCGCAGTGGCACCAAGATTTTTCATTTAAACGTCTCCTAACAATATAAAGATTATTCGAATAAAAATCCAACACACCGTAACTTCGCCCCCCTGCCCTCCACGCAAGGATATTTCTCAATCAAAGTGAACCAATCGCTAACCCAAAAATCCGAATGCCTGCATTTCTATGAGATACGCTGGGTCCGCTAGACGACTTTCCACGCAGGCTCGCACCGGCTTAGCGTGGCCGCTTAGCCACTTCTCGTAAACCACGTTCATTTCGTCAAAGTGACTCATGTCTGACAACCAGACTTGCACGCGGGTCAGCTCATCCTTGGTGGCGCCTAGTTTTTTCAGAAGGCCGTCGATTGCATCCAGTACGTCATGCGTCTGCTCAACGATGCCGCGTGACGTGTCGCGCGCTACTTGGCCGGCTGTCTCGAACGAATCGCCATATCTAACTGCCTGCGACATTCGATCGTTTGAGTCAAATCGCGTGATCATGTTTAAACCTCTCCTTTTGCGTGGCCGGCTTCTCTTCCGAGCCGAAACCGTGCGCCGACGGTTCTTAACGGATCCGGCGGAACCCAGGACGGCCCAGAGTTCTTCAAAATGAAATCAAGATTTTTGCTTTTTATGCCGGATATATAGTCGGCCATGTAATAGCCAAGGTATGTCCCCTTCACTACCCCGACACCATTGCAGCCCGCCATCACATAAACACCATCGCCGGGCGACGAAAACACCGGTGCATGGTTCAACGTCATCGCTAACATCCCGCCCCATGTGTACTCGAAGTCGACGGTTGTGAGCTGCGGGAAGCGGGCCTCGAAGGAGCGTCGATGCTGTTGCCATGCCTCTTCCAGACGTTGGGGTGATGCGTTCAATTCAGGAAGGAAGTGAAGCGTGTTCCGAACGAACAGGCGCCGATCGACCGTAAAGCGAACCGTGCTGCCGGCCGGATGCGCAGACGTGACTCCCCACGGTGCAACATTTTTGAAATGGTCCCGAATCTCGTCGTCGGAAAGCCGGCGGGTCAAACTCGCATAGGTGAACACTGGCGCCAAGCGATTCGACAGCTTGCCGAACTCTTCGGAGAAGGAGTTCGTCGCTTGGATCACCGTGCGAGCGGAGAGGCTGCCGCCGACAAATCGGAGCCTATGCGGAGGGCCGTATTCGATACCTGTCACCGGGCTTTTCTCAAACAGCACGACCGACTTCGGCAGCGCTTTGACGAGGCCCCGAACGAGGGCAGCCGGATTGACTAGAACGTTCCCAGGGGTGTAGACCGCGGACAAATAGTAGTCCGTACCCAGCCTGCGTCGGAGGCCCTCCCCCGCAAGCACCTCGTGGTCGAACCCGGCCGTGCCGAGCATGTCCGCAAACTCTTTCAACGCGCTCAGGTTTTCAGACTCATGCGCCGCTAAATACTTTCCCGACTCACACCAGTACGGAATGTCGAGGCGGTCTTTGTATTCCCGTAGCCGCTGTATCGCGAAGGTGTTCAGCCCGTAGAGAAGACGAGCTTCGTCAGCGTCGGTCTTCCCACCGTCGAGATTGTGTGGAACATCGATCAAAAAGCCGGCATTGCGCCCGGACGTCCCTTCCCCCACGCGTAGTGCGTCGATCAGCGCGATGCGCGCGGATGGGTTCAGTTCGGCGAACCGCAGCGCCGTCGAGATACCCGTGAACCCCGCTCCGATGATTGCAACGTCAAATTCATGCTGTCCCCGTATCTGCTCCCCGAGTGGGTCCCGCGAGGACGGCGCCGTCTCAAGCCAGCCAAGGGTTCCATCGACGCGGGGAAACTTTTCTACCCGTACCATTTGATTCTCCGAAATGCATGCCTGCACGACGGAGCATGGTCAAAACAAGCGTTTCCGACAAACGAATCCTTGGAACGACGCCATTCCATGATGGAATCCAACAGGGTGAACCACCGCACCATTCCATCCCGACATACCCCCATGCCGTGATTTCGTTTGCAACAGACATGCTGGCTTCGTAGTCTTGCGTCCAACTTAGCGATGCAACGTTGCGGCAACCGCGGGTGCGGTCATTACCTGAAGGAATGAAACGTAAATGAAGAAAATCGTCCTGAAACTTTCGTGCGTCGACAAACGCGGGATTGTCGGAGCGGTCGGCGAATGCATTGCGAAACAAGGCGGCAACATCGTCGAAAGCGGTCAGTTCGTCGATGCCGAGCATGGTCGCTTCTTCATGCGTGTATGTTTTCAGACACCGCCGGAGATGACGATTTCATCGTTTCGCCAGGCGTTTGCCGAGGTCGCAACGCGGTATGAAATGGAGTGGGACCTATTCGACCTGGCGGTGAAGCCGCGCGTGCTAATTATGGTTTCGCAATTGGGGCATTGCCTGAACGATCTGTTGTACCGACACAGTACCGAGCAGCTTCCGATGGAACTGGTCGGGATCGTGTCCAACCACGAAACGTTTCGGCGCCGCGTCGAACATGAGGGCATTGCGTTCCATCACCTGCCCATCACCCCGGAGACCAAAGTCCAGCAAGAGGCCCGACTTCTCGATCTCGTCTCTGAGCAAGCCGTCGATCTGGTCATCCTTGCCCGCTACATGCAGGTCTTGACCGACGAGCTGTCGACTCGGCTCGCCGGCCGCGTGATCAACATTCATCATTCGTTCCTCCCGAGCTTCAAAGGTGCCCGCCCCTATCACCAGGCCCATGACCGCGGCGTGAAATTGATCGGCGCCACCGCGCACTACGTCACCGCGGAACTGGACGAAGGACCGATCATCGAGCAAGGCATTTGCCGCGTCGATCACACAGCAACTGCAAGCGACATGGTAGCGATCGGTCGCGACACGGAATGCCAGGTACTGGCGAAAGCGGTCAAATTACATCTTGAACATCGAGTGCTTCTCAATGGACATCGTACGATTGTCTTCTCCTAAGCCCTTAATCCTCAACGGACAAAAGATCGCCGCCGACATCGTAGCGGAAGTGCGTAACAGCGTTGAGCATGAAGGAATAACGCCCGGCCTCGCCGTCGTCTTGGTCGGGAGCGACCCGGCTAGCGCCGTCTACGTGCGAAACAAAAGCACCAGGGCCCGAGAATGCGGCTTCTTGTCTCGCCAGATAGATTTGAGCGCAGACGTATCGGAAGCGGAACTTCTGCGCATTATCGCGGAGTTGAATGCGGATCCCGTGGTCCATGGCGTTCTCGTTCAGTTGCCTCTTCCGCGGCATATCGACGCCAAAAGAGTCATCGAATCCATCGATCCCGTAAAGGATGTCGACGGGTTCCACTATGCGAACGCCGGGCGGCTTTCGACGGGGGCGATCGAAACCGCGCTGGTGCCGTGCACCCCACTGGGCGTGATGAGGCTCATCAAAGAAGCGATCGGCCCCGATCTCTCGGGCAAGCATGCGGTAGTCGTCGGGCGTTCGAACATTGTCGGAAAACCGCTAGCACAGCTCCTGATCAACGCGAACTGTACCGTATCGATCGTTCATAGCAGGACAGCTGAACCAGAGGCTTTGACCAGACAGGCCGATATCCTGATCGCCGCCGTTGGCGTTCCAAAGCTCGTGAACGCTTCGTGGGTCAAGAAAGGCGCGGTGGTCATCGATGTCGGTATCAATCGCGAGTTGGATGCCGCCGGGAAGGCGACGCTCGTGGGTGACGTCGACTATGGTCAAGTCAGCCCGCTCACCTCTGCCATCACTCCCGTGCCCGGCGGCGTTGGCCCGATGACCATTGCGATGCTTCTGCAAAACACACTTTTGGCGGCGCGTCGCGCGCAACAGGGCGCTAAAGCATGACGATATCGGCCGACAAACCGGCGACGGTAACGTCACGCACGACGCCCGAGTTCCCATCTTCGAGGTTGTTCAAATGAGTCGGTATTCGATATTCAGCCTGGTTCGCAACGGGTTGTCCTATCACGAGAAATGGGAACGCCAATGGAAAAGCCCGCAGCCTAAGCGCGAATATGACGTCGTCATCGTCGGCGGTGGCGGGCATGGACTTGCGACCGCCTATTACCTTGCGAAGGAGCATGGTATTACCAATGTCGCGGTGCTCGAAAAAGGATGGATTGGGGGTGGAAACACGGCGCGAAACACGACGATCGTGCGTTCCAACTATCTCTGGGATGAGTCATCCGCACTGTACGAGAAAGCGATGCAGCTCTGGGAAGGGCTATCGCAAGATCTCAACTACAACGTGATGTTCAGCCAACGCGGCGTGATCAGTCTCGCGCACTCGCTGCAGGAGGTTCGCGACACTCATCGACGAGTCAATGCGAACCGACTTAACGGCATCGACGCCGAATTTATCACGCGCGAACAGATCAAGGAGCTGGAGCCAGCGATCAATCTCGACTGCCGGTACCCGGTGATGGGCGGCGCCATCCAACGTCGCGCTGGCGTAGCGCGCCACGATGCAGTCGCTTGGGGGTTCGCACGGGGCGCGGACCGAGCGGGTGTCGACATCATCCAAAACTGCCAGGTGATCGGCATTGACCGCCGCGACGGAAGCGTTCAAGGCGTTGAAACCACACGCGGATATATCCGAGCAAAGAAGGTTGCAGTCGTCGTTGCGGGCAACACGAGCTCACTCGCCGATATGGCTGGCCTGCGTCTGCCGATCGAAAGCCATCCTCTGCAGGCGCTCGTCTCCGAGCCTATCAAGCCGGTGTTGAATACCGTCATCATGTCCAACGCGGTTCACGCCTACATCAGCCAGTCGGACAAAGGCGACCTTGTCATCGGCGCCGGCATCGATCAATACCTCGGCTACGGACAACGAGGCAGCTTTCATATTGTCGAAGGCACCATCGCGGCGATCCTCGAAATGTTCCCGATCTTTTCTCGTGTCCGCATGAACCGGCAGTGGGGAGGAATCGTCGACATTTCTCCCGACGCCTGTCCGATCATCACGAAAACCGATGTGAAGGGTTTGTACTTCAACTGCGGATGGGGAACCGGAGGCTTCAAGGCCACACCCGGCTCAGGGTGGGTCCTGGCGCACCTGATCGCTACCGATCGGCACCATAGCCTTAGCGCGCCATTCTCCGTCGAGCGGTTCTACACCGGGCATTTGATCGATGAGCACGGCGCCGCTGGCGTCGCGCATTGACGGGCTTCGATTCGGGAGACAGAAGATGTTATTGATTACCTGCCCTTGGTGCGGCGATCGCGCCGAAGCGGAATTCTCCTACGGTGGCGAAGCGGATATCGTGCGGCCTTTGAGCAGTGACGACCTAACGGATCGCGAATGGGGGACCTACATTTTTATGCGGCAAAACCCTCGAGGCAAAAGCCACGAAATGTGGCTTCACGCGCAAGGTTGTCGACGGTGGTTCAAGGCGACGCGCGACACGGTAACCTACAAGTTTGATTCCTTCGAAAAAATCGGGCCGACGGCCCACGTGCAATCTGACCGCAGGGTTGACCAGGAATGAGTGAACAGTCTCGTCTTTCGACCGGTGGCCGCATCGACCGCGGCACGATCGTAAATTTCACCTTCAATGGTCGTCGCTATCAGGGGCGCCGGGGCGATACGCTCGCATCGGCTTTGCTCGCGAACGGCGTGTACTTTGTGGCGCGAAGCTGGAAGTATCACCGCCCCCGCGGCATCATGACTGCGGGCGTTGAAGAGCCGAACGCGATCGTTCAGCTCGAAAGTGGCGCCTATTCGGTACCGAATGCACGCGCAACTGAAATCGAACTCTACGAGGGATTGGTGGCCGCTAGTGTGAATGCCGAGCCATCCCTTGAACGCGACCGCATGGCGATTAACCAGCGAATCGCCCCTTTCATTCCGGCCGGCTTCTACTACAAGACCTTCATGTGGCCGCGGCGATTCTGGCCTCGTTATGAGTCTGCCATTCGCGAGGCCGCAGGGCTCGGGCGAGCCCCGGAGGTCATGGACGCCGATCGCTACGACAAGCGATTCGCTCATTGCGATGTGCTCGTTGTGGGTGGCGGTCCCGCCGGACTTGTTGCCGCTCGCGTTGCCGCGTCGTCGGGCGCGCGGACCATTGTCGTCGACGATCAGCCGGAACTGGGCGGCAGCCTGCTTTCGACGTCATATCAGCTTGACGGCAAGCCCCCCATTAAGTGGGTAAGCGACATCCACGCTGAGCTTAACGATTGTGAGAACGTTACGATCCTGACTCGGGCAACGGCGTTCGGATATCAAGACCACAATCTTGTGACGGTCACGCAGCGGCTGACCGATCATTTGCCGCTCATGCAGCGAAAAGGCACGCGCGAGTTGCTTTGGAAAATACGAGCCCGCCACGTCGTGTTGGCAACCGGTGCGCATGAGCGACCGATCGTTTTTGGAAACAACGACCTGCCCGGCGTCATGTTGGCGTCCGCGGTTTCGTCATACATCCACCGCTACGCGGTACTGCCAGGGCGCAATGCCGTGGTGTTCGCCAACAATGACGCTGGTTACCGTAGCGCGCTCGACTTGCGCGCAGCCGGTGCGCACGTCTCGATCATCGACCCACGTCCTGAAAACAGCGGTACGTTGGCGCGAGCAGCTCGCAACGCAGGCATTAAGATTCTGAACAACACCGCGATCGTTGCAGCCCAAGGCAAGACCAAGGTCAAGTCGGTCGATGTCAGCCACTTTTCGAACGGCGCGCTTGACGGCAAGACACGCAATATCACTTGCGATCTCGTCGCCCTGTCGGGCGGTTTTAGCCCGACGATCCACCTATTCGCCCAATCGGGTGGAAAGGCAAAATGGGACGACGCGCTTGCGTGCTTCTTGCCGGGCGAAAGCGTCCAAGCGGAAACTACCGTCGGCGCAGCCAATGGGAAGTTCGGTTTACAAGCAGCGCTTCAGGAAAGTCTTACAGTCGTAACGGCTGTGCTTCGATCGGCGGGATTTAACCCATCAAATATTGGCGGAGTAGCCGTTCCCCGCTCGATTGAAATGCCGCTGCTTCCCCTTTGGCTCGTCGGCGACGAGCGAACCGCAACGCGGGGGCCAAAGCAGTTCGTTGATTTTCAGAACGACGTCAGTTCGGCTGACATCTTCCTGGCGGCACGCGAGGGGTTCGAGTCGATCGAGCACGTGAAGCGATACACGGCGATGGGCTTCGGAACCGACCAGGGCAAGCTAGGAAACATCAATGGCATGGTCATACTTGCCAATGCCTTGGGAAAAACCGTTCCCGAGACGGGAACCACCACGTTCCGCCCCAACTACACCCCCGTGACCTTCGGTGCCTTCGCAGGCCGCGAACTCGGAGATACGTTCGATCCTATCCGCAAGACCTGTTTTCACGAATGGCACGTCGAACACGGCGCCGTTTTCGAGGATGTCGGCAACTGGAAGCGTCCATGGTATTTTCCGCGCGCTGGCGAAAGCATGCATGACGCAGTCAACCGAGAGTGCCTCGCTGCGCGGACTGGCGTCGGAATCCAGGATGCATCGACGCTCGGTAAGATCGATATTCAAGGTCCCGACGCAGCGCAGTTCCTGAACTGGGTTTACACGAATGCCTGGAGCAAGCTGGAAGTCGGCCGCGCCAGATACGGACTGATGCTCAATGAAAACGGAATGGTGTTCGATGACGGCGTCACCGTCCGATTAGCCGAGAACCATTTCTTGATGACCACCACGACCGGAGGCGCCGGTCGCGTCATGAACTGGCTGGAACGCTGGCTTCAAACCGAATGGCCGCATCTTCGTGTTCGACTGACGTCGGTGACCGACCATTGGGCTACGATCGCGCTCGTCGGTCCGCACAGCCGCAAGGTACTCAAAAAGATTTGCGCTGACATCGACTTTGATGCCGTACGCTTTCCCTTCATGAGCTCTCGGACTGGAACGGTGGCAGGCGTTGCGGCCCGCGTCATGCGAATCAGCTTCTCGGGGGAACTCGCGTACGAAGTCAATGTGCCCGCGAATTTCGGCCGCGGCGTCTTGGAAGCGGTGATGGCGGCTGGTCGCGAATATTCGATCACACCATACGGAACCGAAGCACTACATGTACTGAGAGCGGAGAAAGGCTTCATCATCGTCGGCCAGGACACAGATGGTTCGATGACGCCGATCGATCTCGGAATGGGCGGTCTTGTGTCCAAGGCGAAGGACTTTCTAGGTAAGCGGTCTCTGAGCCGATCGCATACCGCGGGAGCTGGCCGCAAGCAGCTCATCGGCTTATTAACCTCGAATCCTGCGGATGTGATTCCCGAAGGTAGCCAAGTCGTGGCGTCGGAGCATAGTAAGGCGATGCTGGGCCATGTGACTTCGAGCTATTTCAGCCCGATCCTTCGCCGTTCAATCGCAATGGCTGTGTTGAAAGGCGGCCATTCGATGATGGGACAGCACGTCTACGTTCCACTACCCGATGGTCGAACATTGAAGTCCGAAGTGACAAGTCCGGTGTTTTACGACAAGGAAGGAACTCGTCAAAATGTTGAATGAACTCGGCCAGCCGAATCTCGCAGTAGAGAAGCCGCCGGCACTTCGTCAGGTTGCGGACCCGAGCATGGAATCTCCGTTGATCGAAATGAAGCGTGACGGGCATAACCCCTTCTCGGCGAACTACGCAGGAAAACTCGCGTTGCAGGAACGTCCGTTTCTCGATCTCGTCACGCTACGAGGGGAGAAGGACGATCCACGGTTCGCAACCGTCATCCGCGACAAGCTGGGGGGTGAGCTACCAATCACAGCGAATACTTTCCGTGACGGAGAAAGCTATAGGGTCATTTGGTTGGGACCTGATGAATGGCTTGCCCAGTCCAGAAAGCCTCAACGGGCTTCGATCGAAGCTTGCATCCTAGCGTCCTTTGCCGATCTATTCGCATCAGCCGTGGACGTGAGCAGCGGATACACTACCCTTTCCCTGTCTGGGCGGCATGCAGCCGAAGCGCTTGCGCGAGGTTGTCCGCTCGATTTGCATCCTTCGGTATTCGGTCCTGGGCAGTGCGCCCAAAGCTACTTTTTTAAAGCCGCGATTCTTTTGTTGGCGACGGGACCAGAGCAGTGGGAGTTGGTCGTACGTCGGAGCTTTGCTGAATACGTTGTATCTATGCTGGTTGATACCGTCGGCGCGTGAGTGGGCTGCGAACGCCTCTTCTCCATGGGATGTCGCTGTTTCGTTCCCATTGCCGGGCCGATCACCGGCGCTCATTCGAACCCAGTGTGCTCCTCCGTATCGGCGATCAGCTGGCGGAACCATTGATTGGCGAAATCCATGTCGCTATTTGCATGCCAATACATATGAAGCTGCACCGGCGGCAAGGAAAAAGGCAGCTCGAGCTGGGCCAAGGACTTGGTCGTATCGATTTGCCGAGCCAGTCTTGCCGGCATGGTGAGCAGGCAATCCGAGTGCTCGACGATTCGACAGGCTGAATAATAGTTCTGGCAGCGCACCGAAATATTGCGTTGCAGGCCGAGATTCAATAAGGCGACGTCTTCAAGAACCGTGCCTTGCGAGCGTGTCGATACGGCGACATGTTTGGCCTTGAGGTAGTTCGCCATCGTGATACCGTGCGCGGCCCTGCGTTCTTTCCGAGACAGGATGCAAAAGGCGTCCTCCAACAGCGGCCGGTGCCGGACCGGCTCGCTCATCGGTAGTGCCACGTCGATAACCAAATCCAAGTAACCAGCCGCGAGCGTGGTCGCCATCCGCTTCCGATCGGTCGGGCTGCTCGCCAAGGTAGCGAATGGCGCCTGCTCGCCCAAGGCGCGCGTCAACGCAGGCAGCAACAGCGGCTCAAGTGCGTCCGGCATACCAAGACGAAAGGTTTGCCGAGTTTCAGCCGGATTGAACAGCCCCCACTGCTGGAGCAGTTGGAGCAGTTTGGCCAACTGCTCCAGTAAGCCAGGCGCCATCCTGAGACAGGTTGCGGTCGGTTGCATCGAACGCCCGTCTCGTACGAATAGTTCGTCGTTCAGGTGCTCTCGAAGACGGCCCAGGGCATGGCTGACGGCCGAAGGCGTCAACGCTAGGCTTTGAGCCGCGCGGCTCAAGTGTCGTTCCCGATAAACGACTTCGAAGATCTTGAGCAGATTGAGATCCAGCTGGTGAATTTTCTTTTGCTCCATATTCTCCAGCCTTAATCGCTCGATTCTCTTATCCACGCCCATGACGGCATGGCCCGCTAACCAGACGTCAGTTCGAAGGCAAAGATAGATTGCTCGACGAGGCTGCTCAGGTAAACGGCGCTACCGTGCTGGCATACGCCGGTGACCATGCCGTATTCCCCGTCGGTCCAACGATAATCGTGAACTACTCGGCCCTCGGCGTCAAAGGCCATCGCCCACGTGACGCGCTGTGGAGCGGGCTGCAAGGCGGCAGGCAATCGAGCCGCCAGCTTGCGGATCAGCAGCGGCAGCTTGTGCAGCTTATCCACGGCCGGATTGCGCGGTGACGCCAGCGCGACCCACACGAGTCCGTCTTCGCTCATCGAGCAATTGTCGGGAAACGCGGGGAGTTCTGCAAAGATCTCGCTACGGCCGGCCTTAGGGCCCTTCAGCCAAACGCGACGTAAGCGATAAGCTCCCGTCTCTGCCACCACGATCCACGATGCGTCGTGCGCCAACGCTAGGCCATTGGCGAAATATAGCCCGCCTAGCAGTTGCTCGACATGGCCGGCCGGATGACGGCGAAACAGGCGACCCGTGGGGATATTTTCCACGATGTCCTTGCGCCATTCATGCACTGTATAGCGATCGGTAGAACTGCTGAAATATATCGTACCGTCGTCGGCCGCGACTACATTGCTGCAGAACGGAAGCGGTCGGCCGGCGTACTCCTGCACCAAGATCCTCAGCTTGCCGGTGACGGGATCGAGTTCCAGCAACCCTTTTGGACTATCACAGATCAGGATCCGGTTATCTGCAAGCACCTCCAACCCCAAGGGGCGTCCGCCAGTATCGGCCAATTGCTGAACTTTTCCGCTTTGCGGATCGATGCGCAGCACTCTGCCATCGTTGACGCCTGCGATCAGACAACCTTCACGGTCGACCACGACATCTTCCGGCGCCTGGCCGGGGAGCGGAATGATACGTTTCTTCGGTAGTGTCGTTGGCATGATCTCCTCCTATGTATCGTTTGTCGAGGCGACGCTCATTTTCGCGCGAACCAAGCCATGTGCATCACGCCGGAAACCGGCGTTTGGCCGCTCTCGTCTTCGATCAGCACAGGCACTTCAATCTTTCCCTCGGCTTGTTCGCGCAGGAATCGACCGTGCTCCGGGCTAAGCGTCGCCGTTGCACGAACGACGCCTCTAATAGGCTTGTGCAGATCCATCTGCAAGCGCCTTAGCACCACTACCGCATTCGACGACAGATGCTGCGCCACCACGATGCCGGCCGCGTATTCCGCCGGAAGGGTCATGGCGACCGCGTGAATTCCGCGGATGTGATTGCGCACATGAGCGTGGTTCCCCAGCATCAACGTCACACAGTACGGGCTGATGCACACAGCCTTCACACCGACCGTGCGATAAAAGCGCGAGAAACGTCCGAATACGAAATTGAACAACGGCAACTGGAACGCACGTGGCAGTCCGCTCAGTCTGGCCAGCAAGCTGTTGATCCGATTCGGCGGACCGTTCTCAAGAAGCGTGATCGCCATGGTCTCAACTCACTTTGACAACCCAAGATAGCGGCAACCGCTTCATTAGAAAACCGACCGGTCTCCAAGGCCACCAGGGCACATAAGCGGTATTCGGCTCCTTTTCGATGGCAGTTGTCAAAAGCTGGCAACCTTTCACGGCATCGATGATGAAGGGAGTCTTGCCAGGCGCCGTATTTTCATTCAGTTCCGTCCGGATGTAGCCCGGATAGATGGTGCTGACCTTGATGGCGCGATTGCGCAACACGTCCGCACGAATGCCTTCGGCCATTGCGGCGACGCCAACCTTACTGGCCGAGTAAGCGGTCATGCTGCCGCGCAAGCCGCGCATGGCGCTCATCGACGAGACGATGATCAGATGACCGGAGCGCTGTCCCCGAAAAATCTCCATGGCGGCCTCGCTCTGGGCGAGTGCCGCGAGGAAGTTGGTTTCGACTGTTCGCTTGTTTTCGCTGAACTTGCCCTTCCCGATCGGCGCGCCCGAACCGATACCGGCGTTGACAATGACCCGATCCACGAAGCCCATATCATTATGGAACGCGTCGAAAACCTCAAACACTTGGTCATGATCGGTGACGTCGAGTTCACGGACCCAGACCTTGATACCTGGTGACGAGGCCTGCAGTTCCCGCTTGAGTTCCTCCAGTCGGTCGATCCGTCGGGCACAGAGCGCGAGGTTGTAGTTTCGCTTTGCGAATTCCCGAGCCATGCCGGCACCGAGGCCCGAGCTTGCACCCGTGATAAGAATGTTTCTACGCATGATGATTTGCCAAATGAGGTTAGTGCCTGAACGACTCGACGACGGCTCGCGTGCCGCGGGCTAGCGATAGGTCAGAAGGCCCGCTTGATCGCCTTCGAAATACGTATGCTCATTCAGCGCAGCCAGGCGGACGTTGCGGTTTCCCACGACCAGCTTGGTCATGCCGCAGTTCACCAACGTCCAGCTCAGCTCCGCGCACCGGATATCGGTTAGATCCAGTAGATTTTTCACGACAGCGGCAATGGGCCCGCCTGAGGTAAAAACCAGAGCAGTCTCGCCAGTTTCCGAGATCCGATCCTGCAGCGTTCTGAGCGCTGCGGCGCAACGGCCACGAAACGCGCTCCAGCTCTCCTGGTAGTCCACGTCGTGCTGTCCGCTCATCCAGCGAGACGCGGCTCGTTTGAATAGGCTCTGAAACGCCCTGTGTGGATCTGGCATGCTCATCATGTCTTGTCGCAGCAGTTCCTGATCGGCATACTCCGGACGATAAGCACTGAACACGCGCTGGTGATCGTACTCGTTCCAGTCGGTGTCGATCAGCCGCTGCACCGGAGTGCGCATCGCACCGAGCACGTGCTCGGCGGTTTGACCATGCCGCTTCAGGCCACCGCATACCGCGAGTTCGACTTGGATGCCGGCGCGCGACAATGCCTCGCCCAGCATTTGAGATTGCTTGATGCCTCGCACGCTAAGCTGGTCGTAATCGGGCTCCCCGAAGCTAGCTTGACCATGCCGGATGAGATAAATGGCCGCCATATCAGCCTTTCCCTTTCATCGCCCGTCGGCAACGCCAGTGCAGGTAATGCACCATCATCCAGAACTTCTTGAAGGCCGGGTTGCGAGTCTGCTTGTGATAAAAGCGGTAATAGATCTGCTGGACGATCGCCGACAGGCGAAACAGTCCGTACACTTCATAGAATGCCCAGTCTTCAGGGACAACACCCATCTTGCTGCAGTAGTACTCCACGACTTCGCGTCGTGTCAGCATGCCGGGCAAATGCGTAGGTTGGCGCCGGGTGGAACTAGCCATAAAATCGTCGTCTGACTGAACCCAATAAGCCAACGTATTGCCCAAGTCCATGAGCGGATCGCCGAGCGTGGCCAACTCCCAGTCCAGCACGCCGATGACTCGCGTCGGATCCTCCGGGTCCAGCACCACGTTATCGAAGCGGAAATCGTTGTGGGTGATGCAGATCCGCTCGCGCGACGGCAAGTTGGACATGAGCCAGTCCATGATCTTTTCCCCGCTGGGCACATTCCATGTGTGCGCATCGCGGTACCGCTTGCTCCACCCTTCGATCTGACGCCGCGTGTATCCGGCGCCGGCGCCGATCGACTCCAATCCTGCCGCCTTGTAGTCCACCTTGTGCAGGGAGATCAACGTATCCAGGACTGCAAGGCACAACTGACGAGTTTTGGGCGCGGTGAGTTCGATCCCTCTTGGCAAGTTCCTGCGCGGGATGATGCCGTTCAGGCGTTCCATCACGTAGAACTCGGCTCCGATGACAGATTCATCTGCACAATGGGCGCGCATAGCCGGCACAAACGGGAATGCCGATTTCAAGGCTTGCTGAAGACGATACTCCCGGCCCATGTCGTGGGCCGACTTAGCTTTCGTACCGGCGGGAGGACGGCGCAAAATTAGATCGTCGCTCTCGTATTTGAGGCGATAGGTCCAATTCGACGCCCCACCAGCATATTGCGTAATTTCGGGCTTGCCTTGCAGGTCGGGCAGGATGAGCTTGAGCCACGCATCGAGCGCAACGGCGTCCAACTCTTCTCCGCTCCGCACTGCACCGGCTTGATCCAATACGGCTGCGCCTGTCATGCCGCGACCTCTCGGCGTTGCTGCATCCGAGCCTCGATCTTCGCTACTTGCCGACGGATCAACTTCAGATACCATGCATACGGCAGATACCGCTTCAAGCGCCAAGCCTTGCGAGAATCCCCATGCGTCAGAACATGTGTCTCGCCGCGCGCGACACCCTCGGCGATTTTCCGCGCGATTTCATCCGGGCCCACTCGCGCTCGCTCCACGAGCCGTTTGGTGAAACGCTCCGATTCAGCGTCGCTCGCCCGCATATGCTTGGCCAGATCCGTGCGGAAGAACGCCGGGCACGCGACCGTGACCCGGATGTTGTCTCGTGCAAGCTCGAGCTGCAGTGTTTCCGACAGCGCCACGACTGCAGCCTTCGTCGCGTTGTAGGCCGCCGCCTTCGGCAAATACAGCAAGCCGGCCATGGACGCCACATTAACGATCTTGCCGCCGCCCTGCGCACGCAGCATTGGGGTAAAGACCTTGCAACCGCGCACGACACCCAACAGATTGATGTCCACCGCCCACTGCCAGTCCTCAAGGCTGGTGTCTGCAATCGGCCCCATCTGCGCGACACCGGCGTTGTTGATGACAATATCCACGCCGCCCCAATTCGCACGCAACCACTGCGCTGCCTGCTCGATGTGGCCTTCTTCACGCACGTCACACGATACGTAATGCGACTTTACGCACATCCGGCGGATGTCTTCGACAACGGCTGCTCCGCGTTCGGCGTCGATATCGCCAATCAAGACGTTGGCCCCGGTGTGCGCGTAGTGAAGCGCTAATTCACGGCCCAGCCCGGACGCACCGCCGGTAATGAAAACGCGTTGTGGTTTCATGCTAAGTGTTCCGAGTTAGAACCGATACCCGATCGACAGGAAACTGACGATCGGATCGATCTTTACCTTGCTGGTCGTCGTGACTGTGCCGACGGCAGCATGAGTCGTCAGGGTCGCTTTCGTCGATAACCACATGTAGGAAATCGATGCGCCGACCGACCAGTGTCGATCGATGTTGTAGGTCAAGCCGGCGTTGATCAGCGGCGCAAACGAGCTGCTCAACGAAACGGAGGTCGGCCCTTCGAGCAGCGTGCCGAGGGTCGGCGAGTAGAGAAGCTGTCCGGTCGCGACCGGTTGGCTCAATTTTGTATTTCCGAACCAGACGTATGAAACACCCGCTCCGATGTATGGCCGCAAGCGCGCCGACGGCTCGCCGAAGTGGTACTCCGCTTGAATTGCGGGGCTATACGCACGCGTAGTGCCAAGTTCGCCCACCGCGGCGAGCGTTCCCGTGCCGTTAAAATGCAGCTGCGGGGGAGCACCGAGGACAGTCTCGACGGCGATGTGATTGGTCACGTAATACCTTGCCGTCAGTGCAAAAGTGTCTGCATCTTCGATACTCGCCCCACTGCTGGGAATCGTGCTCGATTGACCCAGCGCGTTCACGGTCAAAGGCTGGCTCGAATCCTGCGGCGACATATGCAACCAGCCAGTCCTGACCTCCCAAGATCCTGCGGACTGGGCACGGGCAGTCGCTACTGCTGCGATGGAAAGAACAAGTGCCACGCTTGCCTGCTTCATATCGTCTCCAAATTTTTTTTGATAGTGGCTACTGCTTCTAAGAAACGGCTGATTCCTCTTTTGTCTTGTACTTGGCTAGTTCGCGTCGCGCGACCATCGCGCGATGCACCTCATCGGGGCCGTCTGCCAAACGCAGCGCCCGCGCCATCAGGAAAAGGTTGCTCAACGGGACATCGCGCGACATTCCTGCTCCCCCATGAATCTGGATAGCTTGGTCGACCACGGTTTGCAGCACGTTGGGCACCACCACCTTGATGGCGGAGATCTCGGTCATGGATTCCTTGACCCCGTGATGGTCGATTTTCCAAGCCGCATATAAGGTCAGCAGACGAGCCTGATCGATCGCCATACGTGCATTGGCGATACGTTCCAGGTTGCCGCCCAGCTTGATGAGGGGCTTACCAAAGGCTTCGCGTCGACTCGCACGGGCGATCGTCAGCTCCAGGGCGCGTTCGGCCGCACCGATGGCGCGCATCGAATGATGAATGCGCCCGGGACCTAGTCGCCCTTGGGCGATGAGAAAACCCTTTCCGAGTCCAACGATCACGTTCTTTTTTGGGACGCGGACGTTATTGAATTCCACCTCGCCGTGCCCGTAAGGCGGATCATATTCGCCGAACGTCGGCAGCATCCGCGTGATACGAACCCCCGGCGTATCGAGCGGTACGAGCACCATGCTATGGCGGCTGTGCGGATCCGCGTCCGGACTCGAAACGCCCATGAAGATGGCAAGTCTGGCATTCGGGTGTCCGATGCCGGTAGACCACCACTTCTTGCCGTTCAGTACTAGTTCGTCACCGTCTTCCCGAATGGTGGCCGCGATATTAGTCGCGTCGGACGAGGCCACATCCGGTTCTGTCATGCAGAACACGGACCGGATTTCGCCGGCCAGCAGCGGCTTGAGCCACCGATCCTTCTGTTCCGCGCTACCGAAATGATGCAAAACCTCCATATTGCCGGTATCAGGCGCATTACAATTGAAGACTTCCGCCGAAAACTCGTAACGTCCAGTCATCTCGGCCAGCGGCGCATATTCCAAGGTGGTCAGGCCGCTCTCAGATGGCAGGAATAAGTTCCATAGACCCGCTTCACGCGCCTTCGCCTTGAGTTCCTCGATCACGGGCAGCACGCGCCACTGGGACCAGTTATGGTCGGTGTTCACGCGCAGGTTTTCTTCGCGGTACTCTTTTTCAATCGGAACGATGTGCGCATCGATGAACTTGCGCATCCTCTCCAGATACTCTTTTGCCTTGGGGCTAAGGGAGAAATCCATTTCAATACCCTTGACTATTGATAATCACGCAGTTCCCTGCGAAGAACCTTGCCGACTGGCGACTTAGGTAATGAATCGACGAATACGATCACTTGCGGACGCTTGTAGTTGGTCAAGTTCCTCGCGCAATGCGAGCGCACGTCTTCGACGGTCAGTCCCGGGTCCTTTTTGACCACGAATAGCTTCACCATTTCGCCGGAGGTCTCGCTCGGTACGCCTATGGCTGCAGCCTCGAGCACGCCAGGCAAAGACACGGCGATTTCCTCGATTTCCGATGGATAGACGTTGAAGCCGGAAACCAGGACCATGTCTTTCTTGCGGTCCACGATGCGGACGTAGCCTCGCTCGTTCATTACGCCGATGTCACCGGTTTTGAAAAAACCATCGCGGCTCATCGCTTGCGCTGTTTCATCGGCCCGTTGCCAATACCCAGCCATGATTTGCGGGCCAGCAATATGGATTTCGCCGACGCTGCCGAGCGGCAATGCACGACCTTCATCGTCGCGGATCGAAACCGTTGTGGAAGGCAGAGGCAAGCCAATGCTGCCGTTGAACTCATTGCGGTGAGGCGGGTTGCAGGTGCCAGCGCCCGTGGTCTCCGTCATGCCCCAGCCTTCGAGAATCCAACGTCCAGTCAACCGGTGCCATCGTTCTGCCACGGCCTGTTGGGTGGCTGTACCGCCAGCCACGAAAACTCGGCAGTGGGAGTAGTCCACCTCTTTGTTGCCCGGATAATTCAGCAAGGCGTTGTAGAGCGTATTCAATCCGCACATGAGATGAAAACGCTGTCCCTTCATCGTTTTGACGAAGCCTGCCATATCGCGCGGATTGGGAACCAGAATGCTGCACGCCCCTACCCCGAAACCCACCATCAGGACGTAGATCGTGAAGATGTGATAAAGCGGCAGCGGAAGCAGCATGACGGGCCGGCTGATGGCAGGTTCGCTTTGGAATGCGACGTTCAGCCACGTACCGGCGATGTTCGACGCGGCGAGCAAATTACGATGAAGCAGCATTGCCCCTTTTGCCACGCCCGTGGTGCCGCCCGTGTACTGCAACATGGCCAAATCGCTCTGCTGCAGCACGACCTCGCGTAACGGCATCGACTTGCCTTTCGCGACCGCCTTGCCAAAAGCGTGATGGCCCGGCAGGGACCAAGGCGGTATGTCTTTGCGTATGCGACGGACCGTGAAATCGATAGCGCTGCCTTTCAACAGGCCGAACAAGTCGCCCATCGAAGCGACGATCGTATGTTTAACCGGGACCTCGTTAATGACCTGTTGCAGCGTCCCTGCGAACTGCTCGAGGACGATGATGGCCTGCGCGCCGCTATCGTTGAGTTGGTGAGCTAATTCACGAGCGGTGTAGAGCGGATTGACGTTGACTACCACGTAGCCGGCACGTAAAACCCCGAACATGCTGACCACGTACTGGACGCTGCTCGGAAGCATGATCGCCACCCGCGCGCCTTTATCCAGGCCGAGACTCTGCAGCCACGCCGCAAATGCGCGTGCGTAGACATTCAACTCATCGTAGGTGAACGTTTTGCCTAAGCATTGAATAGCTGGGCGTGTGGCGTACTGGCGCGCGGCATTCTCGAAATAACTACAGATCGATGGCCGGTGATCGAATTCGACCGTTTCGGGTACCCGCGGCGGATAGCTGTCGAACCAGTTCGCTCGGCAAGGGGCTTCGCCTTCTCTTGGGTGCAGCTTAACGTCCTGGTTCTCCATGTCTCCCTCTACGTCTAGTAATGGAGCCATGGTAGAGCTGCTGAACCAATGAATGAACTGAAGTTTTTTACAAGAGTTGGATGAATGAAATTCACACAATGCGCGTGCGCCTACCCCAGTGTTCGCCTGTCTCTTGTATCAGGAGCGACGTCGTCCGTTTCCAATACGCGTGGGCCGGAACGTCGCCCACAGCGAGCATGTCCGGTTCAGAGAGTGCGTGGCAGGCCTTGCGTAGTCGACGCGTCCGTATCAGGCAGTTTGAAGATCGACACCGCGTCCTCGAGCGTCTTTCCCTGCTGCGCGAGAGACTGTGCCGCACTCGCCATCTGCTCCACCAGCGCAGCATTCTGCTGCGTTACGAGGTCCATTTGTGTCACAGCCTGGTTGATCTGCTCGATCCCCGAACTTTGCTCTTCGGACGCGGCGCTGATCTCACCCATGGTGCTCCTTAACCGGCCTGCAGCCGCGACCACATCGGCAATCACCTTGCCAGTCTGTTCTACCAACACTGTGCCGTCATGCATGCGGACCAAGGAATCCGCAATCAACTCTTTGATTTCCTTGGCCGCTGCGCCCGAGCGCTGCGCCAGTGCACGCACTTCGCTGGCAACCACCGCGAAGCCGCGGCCCTGCTCGCCGGCACGGGCGGCTTCCACAGCCGCGTTCAACGCGAGAATATTTGTCTGAAAGGCGATCCCTTCAATCATTCCGAGGATGTCGCCGATCCGTTTGCTGCTAGCATCGATGCCCGCCATCGTTTCGACTAACCGGCCGACCATTTCACCGCCTTTGACCGCAATATTCGATGCGTCCATGGTGAGTGCGCTCGCCTGTCGTGCGTTGTCGGCATTCTGTCTGACGATGCCGGTCAGTTCCTCCATGCTCGAAGCCGTTTCCTCCAACGAGGCTGCCTGTTGCTCGGTCCGCTGAGATAGATCGGCATTGCCGGCAGCAATCTGCTGGGAAGCGCTTGCGATCGAGCCTGCGGCAGTTTTGATGTTGCCAATCGTGCCGGTCAAATCATCCTGCATCCGCGCCATCGCACGCAACATGCTGGCTCGATCGCCGGCGCTAGCCTGTACAGGAACGGATAGATCGCCCCCTGAGATCCTGTTCGCGACATTTGCGGCATACGCCGGCTCGCCGCCCAATTGCCGCCCCAGTCCGCGAGCGACCGCGCCCGAGGTCAACGCCAAGAGCAAGCCGGCACCGAGCAACACCCCCAGCGAGTTCAGCAGCGATGCGTGAAACGCCGCATCGACGTCGTCGACGTATATGCCCGTCATCAAGCACCAGTCCCATGGCGCGTAGTACATTACGTAGCCCTTCTTAGGCTGCGGCTTGTCGCTGCCCGGCTTCGGGTACACATAATCAAAGAACCCGCCACCGCTTTTTGCGACGCGCGACGACTCCTGATAAATGTGGTTGCCAGCCGCATCCGCTAGATTCCACATATTCTTGCCGTCAAGGGATGGCTTGATCGGATGCATCACAATGACGCCATCGGAGAGGCTGATCGAGAAATACCCGTCGCTACCGTAGCGCATGGTCTTCACTCGAGCCATCGCTTGTGTGCGTGCGTCATCGGCCGACAGTTTCCCGTCTTGCGCCAGTTGGGCGTACTCCTTGATCACACTAAATGCCGTTTCGCTGACGTGGAGCAGATCGCGTTCGCGCTCCTCCAACCGTAGGCTGCGCGTCGCCCAAGCATCCCAGAGCGTGATAACCAGCAGACAAACGCCGCTCGGAATAAGAGGCAACCAAAGCTTTTGGCGAAACGTGAGTCGATTCATTGTTTTTATTGAACTTCGCTGTTGATCTTTTACATTGTGCGAACGCGGCCACGCGCAAGGCGACCGCGAGTATTTGTTCGCTGTCGGGAGAGCCTTCGCTGGCTCTAATGCTTTACAGGAAGCCCCAATAGCGCTTCGATTTCGCTCCCCGAGAGACCAACCACGCTATCGATGAGTACCAGCCCTTCCGGCGTGCATTCCAATGTTGCGAGGTCCGAATAGATTCGTTTGACGCAAGACTGAGCCGTCAGCGGGTAGCTACATTGCTTGACGATCTTGCTCTCACCTTTCTTATCGAGAAGATCCATCATCACCCAGGTTTGCTTTGCCCCGATGGCAAGATCCATGGCACCGCCGACCGCGGGAATTGCATTTGGATCACCTGTGTGCCAGTTGGCCAGGTCGCCAGTCGCCGAGACCTGAAACGCCCCAAGCACGCAAATATCCAGGTGCCCGCCACGCATCATGGCGAAGCTGTCCGCGTGATGGAAATAGGCGCCGCCCGGAAGCAGCGTGACGGGCTGCTTTCCCGCATTGATGAGATCGTAGTCCTCACTGCCTTCATCGGGTGCCGGGCCCATCCCAAGGATGCCGTTCTCGCTATGAAAAACGATCTCGATGTCCGTAGGAATGTAGTTGGCAACCAGTGTAGGCTGACCTATGCCGAGATTGACATAAGCGCCGTCAGGAAGGTCGCGTGCGACGCGCTGAGCCACTTCATGTTTGGTGCGTTTCTGATACGCCACGGCAACGCCTCCTCAATGTTTTTGTACAAAGCCGCCCGGCTCGGTCGCGGCGCGATCGACCTTCACGACGCTGCTGACATAGATCCCAGGCGTCACCACGCTTTCGGGATCAATCGCCCCGAGTGGATGGATTGCATACACCTGGGCCACGGTCCTTTTTGCGGCCGACGCCATGATTGGCCCAAAGTTACGGGCCGCCATCCGGTAGACGAGATTGCCCCAGCGATCTCCCGCCTCAGCCTTGATCAGCGCGACATCGCCGTGGATCGGATATTCCAGCACGTACCGTCTGCCATTGATTTCGCGTGTTTCCTTGCCCTTTGCGAGTTCGGTTCCATACGAGGTGGGCGAGAAGAACGCGCCTATTCCAGCGCCCGCAGCGCGAATTCGCTCAGCCAGGTTACCTTGCGGGACCAGTTCGAGCTCGACCTTTCCCGCTCTGTAGAGTTCGTCGAAAACGAAGCTGTCAGCTGCGCGAGGAAAACTGCAGATGATCTTTCTGACCAAGCCTGCTCGCAACAGAGCAGCCAGTCCGGTTTCGCCATTGCCCGCATTGTTGTTGACGATCACCAGTTCCTTCGCTTTGAGCTCAATCAGGCCATTGATCAGCTCCATTGGAATTCCTGCGGTGCCGAATCCCCCCAGCAGGATCGTCGATCCGTCTTGAATGCCACGTAGTGCTTCCATGACGGTGGGCACGATTTTGTCAATCACCTTCTTGTCTCCGGGATAGTTCATGTGTGCTTCTTCAAGCCATCACCAGACTCCGGTCTGGATCAGGCTGAGAATGGCGGCAGCGCGAGGCACCTAAACGCGCTCGATCGCAATCGCAATCCCCTGCCCGACGCCGACACACATCGTGCATAGCGCAAAGCGGCCGCCTACGCGCTGGAGCTGGTAGCTAGCCGTCATAACGAGGCGTGCGCCGCTAGCGCCGAGCGGGTGACCCAGTGCGATGGCGCCGCCGTTAGGGTTCACTCGAGGATCGTCGTCTTCCACGCCTAGCGTGCGTAGAACCGCAAGGCCTTGCGACGCAAAGGCCTCGTTGAGTTCGATAACATCGAATTGATCGATCGTCATGCCGAGACGTGCCATCAATTTTTGCGAGGCCGGCGCGGGACCGATGCCCATCACCCGAGGCGGCACGCCTGCGGTGGCAACGCCGAGGATGCGCGCACGAGGTGTCAGTCCGTGGCGCTTAGCGTTCTCCTCGTCGGCGATCAGCATGGCCGCCGCGCCGTCGTTGACGCCCGATGCATTCCCCGCGGTTACGGAGCCGTCTGGCCGTACGACGCCCCTAAGCTTCGCCAACGCTTCCAGAGTCGTCGCGCGCGGATGCTCGTCTTGCGCGACGACGATTGCGTCGCCCTTCTTTTGGGCAATGGTCACCGGCGTGATTTCGTGTGCGAGGGTACCGTCCCCCTGCGCACGAGACGCTTTTTGCTGACTACGCAGTGCCAACGCGTCCTGATCAGCGCGGCTCACGTTGTAGTCGTCAGCAACGTTCTCGGCCGTCTCGGGCATGGAGTCCACGCCATACTGCTTTTCCATCAACGGATTGACGAAGCGCCAGCCGATGGTCGTGTCGAAAATCTCGGCTTGACGCGAAAATGCGGTCGTCGCCTTGCCGATGACGAACGGCGCACGGCTCATGCTCTCGACGCCCCCTGCGATGAGAAGGCCCGCTTCGCCCAGCTTGACCGCGCGTGCAGCGATACTCACGGCGTCCATGCCCGATCCGCAAAGGCGATTCACAGTCGAGCCAGCGACACTGACCGGCAATCCGGCGAGCAGGGCCGACATACGAGCGACGTTGCGGTTGTCTTCACCCGCCTGATTCGCGCAGCCGTATACCACCTCTTCGACCGCCTCCCAATCCACTTCCTTGTTGCGTTCGATCAGTGCGCGCAGCGGCACTGCTCCCAAATCGTCGGTGCGAACGGACGATAGTGCGCCGCCGTATCGGCCAATCGGTGTGCGGATCGCGTCGCAAATAAAGGCGTCTTTCATTGGGTGGACCTCCATAGAGAAGTGTTCATGGCCACCGGCGCTGCAAGGGCCGCTGGTAGCACTAAGGCAATGAATGGGGATAACTGTTCGGTCGAGGCCGAGACATCGGTGCTCAGATATGCGCTTCGCGCATCATGTTTCGAGCGATCACCAGTTGCTGGATTTGTGTCGTGCCTTCATAGATGCGGAACAAGCGCACGTCGCGATAAAACCGTTCGATCGAGTACTCCGAAACGTACCCGGCGCCGCCATGAATTTGCACGGCACGGTCGGCAACACGACCACACATTTCCGAAGCGAAAAGCTTGCAGCACGATGCTTCCGTGGACACGTCCTGCTTATTGTCGCGACGACGGGCAGCATCGAGGACCATCGAGCGTGCAGCATAGATTTCGGCCTTGCTATCGGCCAGCATCGCCTGCAGAAGCTGGAATTCTCCAATCGGTTTTCCGAACTGCTGCCGCTCCATTGCGTACCGCAAAGCATCGTCGAGCATGCGCTCAGCTACACCGATGCAAATCGCCGAAATGTGCAGACGCCCCTTGTCCAGCACTTTCATTGCAGTTTTGAATCCGAGCCCTTCGCCATCGCCGATCAGATTGCGCACCGGCACCCGGCAATTCTCGAAGATGACGTCGCATGTATGCGCGCCCTTTTGCCCCATCTTCTTATCGTTTTTGCCAAGCGACAAACCAGGCGTACCGCTCTCCACGATGAACGCCGAGATGCCGTTTGCGCCCTTGACATCCGGGTTGGTCCGAGCCATGACGGTGAAAACCCCAGCCTCAGGCGCATTCGTGATGAAGCGCTTAGTGCCGTTGATGACATAGTGATCACCATCGCGGACTGCCGCCGTACGCAGCGACGCAGCGTCCGAGCCGGAGCCTGGCTCGGTCAATGCAAAGGAAGCGATAAGTTCGCCCGACGCCAGCCTCGGAAGGTACTGCTGCTTCTGTTCCTCTGTCCCATCGATGACGAGACCCTGCGACCCGATACCCACGTTGGTGCCGAACAACGACCGAAAGCATGGTGACGTCTTCGCGATTTCGAAGGCCACCAGCACCTCCTCCTCCATCGTTAGCCCGAGGCCACCGTACTCCTCAGGGATGGAGAGCCCGAACAGCCCAAGGTCGCGCATCTCAGCAACGATGTGGGAGGGAATCTCGTCCGTTTCGGCCACTTCATTTTCAACGGGAACAAGCCGCTCGCGAACGAATCGCGAAACTGCGTCGAGAAGAAGGTTAAGTGTCTCCTGATCGCGAATCATCTGCTCCAGTCCTAAGTTAATGAGGAGACGCTCGAACGAGCGTCCCTTTCACTGGTCATCGCCGCCCTATGGCAGCTTCCAAGCGTTGTACAAGGTCTACGAGACGTGGACCGACATCGTTTTCCAACATCTCACGGCTCATCGCAAAGGCTGGCCCCCCGCAGTTGAAGGCCATACGTGTGCCGTCGGGTGCCGTAAACGGGACGCCGACGCTAGCAACGTCCTTGTCCCAGTCGCCTACCGAGAGACAAAAGCCGCGTTCGGCATAGTCTTTCAATGCCTGATCGACGCCCCGCTTGATGCGAGGCCAATCCGATTCATCACGAGCACGCAGTTGCTCGAGCACTTTGTCACGCTCCTCCTCGGATGCGGCCGCCAGATACGCTCGTCCCATCGATGTCGTCGCAAGAGGCAAACGCACGCCGACACCACGCATCACTGTCACCGGGGCACTGCTGCGGACCCACTCGATGTAGAGGACCGACAACCGATCACGAACGCCGATAGCCACTGACGCGCGCGCATACTCGGCAAGCTCCTGCATCCGCGGGCGCGCAAGATCGCGGATGTCTAGGTTCGAGAGCATCGAATATCCAAGCGACAGCACACCGGTCCCGAGGCTGTATTTCCCGAGCGATTCCGAGTAGTGCAGGTAACCCAATTTGGCGAGCGTGCCCGCCAATCGCGCCACCGTGGCTTTTGGCAGGTCGGTGCGGCGCGCCAACTCGGACAAACCGAGATATCGCTCACGCGGCGCAAAGCAGCGCAGAAGCTCCAGTCCTCTGGCCAATGCCGTGACAAACTGCCTGTCGGTGACAGCCTCGTCGTCAAAACGCGCAATATCACGTTGCTCATACGCTGGTTCGGACGATGCTGCCGCGCGCTTCGTCTTCGACATAGCTACACCCTCTTCTCGCTTCCCTGATGCCATGATCTGCCTGAATGCTGTCATGTTGAAAATCCTAGTGTCAAACATTTTCTCAAAACGATCCGCACAGCGGACCAGGACGAACCGCGTCCCGAGTTCAAGCAAGCGGCTTACTACGGTTTCGCTGCGCGACGCTGTCTTCCCTTCAGCGTAAGGCGTTTATCCCAATAATCACATCGCTTTTGATACGATTTTTGCAATCCAGCCGCGTTAATTTTGTTTCTTGCCGGGTCATATACTATATAAGCGGTCCGCAGTGCGGACCTCGTTTCGAGAGCGCGCAGACATCTCCGACCAAGGGCGGTGACGATGACGAAAAGGACAGCAGGACTAAAGCATTCGTGGACGCACAGCAGCTTTATCGCACCACCAATGTGGCCCCGGAACGGTGACGCGCTTACGCGATGCTTCCCCGAGTGAGGGCCTCTCGCAAGCACAGGCGCGCACTCTCCACGCGACACGTGCGTGGCAACACGTATATCGAACCTGCCTCGGAATGGGATTCCTTGTCGCCGGGCCGGCATCAATCGCGCTCGCGAGGTCCGCGCTGCGAACGCAAAGACACGGCCGCGCGACATTCCAGCGTGGGGCGTTCGTTCGAGCGGCTATGGCAGCGACCACCGCATTACGTGCGCCTTTCCAGCAGGGTTTGACTCGCGGTCGGAATCGCCGGCGGTGCACCCTGTAGGGCACCGCACCAGTCTGCGCCCCAGATAGCCCGCTTGGCTTGAGAAAACCCAGTATGACCGGTCGCTTTAATTTGATCAAGATCGATGAACGAATCTCGCGGGTGCTGCGGCCCTAGTTACTATTCTCGCCCCGATAGGCGGGGCTTTTGCAGCCAGGCATAATTCCCGCCGCCCCTCTCCGCAATCGCGGATGTCCGGGAGGGCGTTGTCGCCGGGCCTAGTGGGTCACCGGTGATCACTGGTAAGCGTTTGCGATATCTCGACAGTCCGCAACTAACACGTGTTTCGAACGTGTCTCGGAATGGGATTACCTTGTCACCGGGCCGGCATCGATCGCGCTCGCGTGGTCCGCGCCGCGTGAAGGCAGTGTTGCAATTGAGCGACAGACAACCAACTTTTTCGAGCCAGCCCTAGACGAGTACGTTAGCGAGTACACAAATAGTTCGACCAGCTTCGAATGTCGTTTAAAAACAATCTGTTGGCCGTATGATTTGGGTCTTCTCCTGGGCACCACGTCTTTTTTGAAAAAGGTCGGCAATTTGCCGGCCTTTTTTCATTTCAGGGTCCAGAAAGCAACGTGCCCGCATGCTTGACCGAGTCCATTAGTTGTTTCGGCTTAAGCCGAAGTATTTCGAGAAACCCCGTAAAATTAAAGTCTTACGGGGTTTTTTGTGATGCGTGAACAAGTCCAGGTCGTCCCGACCTGCTTCTGACGTTCGCTACAGCGCACGCTCCAGCGTCGCGTCTCGCAGCCCATCAGTCATACGCGACCAGGCTCCGCCTTCTGGTCTCCGATTCCCAGCTCGCTCATCAGCCACGCCTTGAACGTCTCGAACGCCTCGTGCCGATGCGGCCTTCGCGGATGCACGAGGTAGTGCCCGACGTATTCCACTTCGCGCGTGGAACCCGCGAGGGGTCGCACGAGTTCGCCGCGTTGCAGTTCGCGCTCCGAAAGCAGCGTCGATTCAAGCACCACACCGAGGCCGTCTACCGCAGCGGCGATTGCCATGGCACTGCGATCGAAACGCAGGCCGTAGTTCGTGGGCGGCGGAAGCTGGTTGGCTTCGAACCAGCCCTTCCACTGGTACATCTGCACCTCGCATTGGATCAGCGGCAGGCCGTACAGATCCTCGGGCTTGCGGATGTATTCCGCGAGCGCCGGTGTACACAACGGCGCGAGTCCTTCGACACCCAGCGGGATCTTTTCGTGCGGAGAAGGTTTCGGTTCGCCATAGACGATATCAAGGTCGAAGTCATCGTCAAAACGGGCGTATTCGGTGCTCGCGGAGAAGCGCAAGTCGATGCTCGGATGATTGCGCACGAAGCCGGCCAGCCGCGGCAACAGCCACTGCGTAGCAAAGCTGGGAGCGGTGTGCAGCCGCAGCGGCGTGCGCTCGTTGCCCGCCAGCAGCGCGAAGCCGCGTTGCATTTCCTCCATGCCTCGCTGGATGTGCTCCATGAGCATGGCGCCCTCCCGCGTCAGGCGCACTTCCCGCGTGCTGCGCTGAAACAGTCGATGGCCGAGCAGATCTTCCAGCTTGCGCACCGAATGGCTCACTGCGCTAGGCGACAGGCTCAGTTCGCGCGCGGCATCGGCGAAAGACAGTGTTCTGCCGGCCACCTCGTAAACCCGGATATAGGACAGCGGAACCTTGCGGAAGACGTTCATGGGCGTAATTCGTGAATTGAATTCAAGAGCTAGTGCAATCTTTTCTTTTGTCAGGCGCTCTGCCTCAAGCATACATTACGCTCACCTCGTTTTAACACCGACTCATTGCTGAACAGGAGACACCTGCGGCGATCGGAGGTCATCGAGGATTTCTTTCCCGTCTCTCGCAGGAATTTCCATGACAATGATTACGGAGGCCGAGCCGCAAGCCGGCTCGACACTGGCGGAAATCGCCCACCATGCCTATCGCATTCGCCGCTTCGCACTGCGCATGGGCGAAGTGCAAGGCCAGGGCTACATCGGCCAGGCGCTCGGGCTCGCCGACGCGCTCGCCGTCACCTGGTGTCATGCGATGAACCTCCGCCCCAACGATCCCGAATGGGAAGGCCGCGACCGCTTTCTGCTTTCGCACGGCCACTACGCAATCGCCCTCTACGCCGCGCTGATCGAAGCGGGCGTCATCCCCGAGGAAGAACTGGAGACCTACGGCTCGGACGACAGCCGGCTGCCCATGTCCGGCATGGCGACCTACACACCGGGCATGGAGATCTCGGGCGGTTCGCTCGGCCAGGGTCTCACGATTGCCGTCGGCATGGCGCTCGGCCTGCGCTTGAAGGGCAATCCCGCATTCGTCTACAACTCGATGTCCGACGGCGAACTCGATGAAGGCGCCACCTGGGAAGCCGCGCTGTCAGCCGCGCATCACGGGCTCGGCAATCTCATCACGATGGTCGACATCAACCGCCAGCAGGCCGACGGCCCGTCGCACGACGTCCTCGCATTCGAGCCGCTCGCCGACAAATGGGCATCGTTCGGATGGCACGTCGAGCGCGTGAACGGCAACGATCTGCCCGCGCTCGTCGAGGCCTTCGACCGCGCCCGTGCGCTCGACGAAGCGAAGCCGCGCGTCATCCTGCTCGACACGCTGATGGGCAAGGGCGTGCCCTTTCTCGAAGTGCGCGAGAAGAATCACTTCATCCGGGTCGATGCACAAGAGTGGCAGCAAGCCATTGCCGTTCTCGACCAGAACCACGAGCAAAGCAAGCAAGGAGACAAGGCATGAGCGCCGTCGCTGAAAAGAAGCCCCGCCTGACGACGTCCGCGATGATCGCGTCGATCGCCTCGGAAGGCCAGAAGACGCGCCCTGCCCCCTTCGGCCACGCGCTGGTGGCAGAAGCGGAAAAACGCCGGAACATCGTCGGGCTGTCCGCGGATCTTTCCAAGTACACCGACCTGCACATCTTCGGCAACGCGTTTCCCAAGCGCTTCTTCCAGATGGGTATGGCCGAGCAGCTTCTGATGGGCGCGGCGGGCGGCATGGCGAAGGAAGGCTTCATTCCATTCGCCACGACCTACGCCGTGTTCGCGACGCGGCGCGCGTATGACTTCATCCATCAGATCATCGCCGAGGAGAACCTCAACGTGAAGATCTGCGCTGCGCTGCCGGGTCTCACGACAGGCTACGGGCCCAGTCACCAGGCAACGGAAGACCTTGCGCTGATGCGCGCCATCCCCGGCATGACGGTGATCGACCCCTGCGATGCGCTCGACACCGAGCAGGCCGTCGCGGCGATCGCCGCGCACGACGGGCCGGTCTACATGCGGCTCCTGCGCGGCAAGGTGCCCGCCGTGCTGGACGACTACGACTACAGCTTCGAACTCGGCAAGGCCAAAATGCTGCGCGACGGCACGGACGCGCTCATCATCTCGTCCGGCATCATGACCATGCGCGCGCTCGAAGCCGCGCAGGCGCTCGACGACGGCTCGGCGAGCGTCGGCGTGCTGCACGTGCCGACCATCAAGCCGCTCGACGAAGCCACCATCGTCGAGCAATGCCGCAAGGAGGGCCGCCTTGTCATCGTCGCGGAAAATCACAGCGTGATCGGCGGCCTTGGCGATGCGGTGATGAGCGCGCTCGTGCGCCATCGCGTGCTGCCGCCGTTCCGCCATATCGGCTTGCCGGACCAGTTCCTCGACGCGGGCGCGCTGCCGACCTTGCACGACCGCTACGGCATTTCGACGGCGGCGATCGTCGGGAACATCAAGACATGGCTCAAATGATCGGGGAGCAAACACGATGAACGTGACATTTATCGGGATCGGCGCGATCGGCTTGCCGATGGCATTGCAGATCAAGCGCGCGGGCCACGAAGTGACCGGCGTCGATCTTTCGAGCCGCGCGTGCGAACTCGCGCGGGAAAGCGGTCTTGCAGCGGTGAGTAGCCTCGCGGCCGCGCCCGCTGCCGACGTGGTGGTCGCGATGGTGGCGACGCCGCAGCAACTGGCGTCGCTGGTCGAGAGCGTCGGCACCAGGCTCGACGCCCAGACGTGGATCATCATGTCGACGGTCGGCCCGGATGCCGTGCGCGAACAGGGCGAGCGCCTGCGTGCGGCGGGCGCGCGCGTCGTCGATGCGCCCGTGACCGGCGGCACCGCTCGCGCCAGAACCGGTCAGCTCGTCATCTTTGCATCGGGCGCGCGAACGGACATCGACGCAGTGCGGCCGGTGCTCGACGCAATGGGCAGTGTGCGCGTCACGGGTGCCTCGCTCGGCGATGGCCAGGCCATCAAGGTCGTGAACCAGCATCTGTGCTCGGTGCACATCGTGGCCGCCGCGGAAGCGCTCAGTCTCGCGCGCGCTCTCGGACTCGATCCGGGTGCCGTGCTCGAACTGGTCGAGAAAGGCGCCGCCGGCTCGTGGATGCTTTCCGATCGGGGACCGCGCATGCTGCAAGGCACCGACGTCACCGTGACGAGTTCGATCAATATCTTCGTGAAAGACAGCGATCTCGTCGCCGAGGCCGCAAATTCGTGCGGCGCTCACGTGCCGCTGCTCGCGATCGCGAACGCCCGCTATCGGGAGGCGGCGCAAGAAGGACTCGGCCTGCGCGACGACAGCCGCGTGATTGAAACCTGGCGCTGACCATAGAACCGTTCAGCCTTTTTGTCGCGACGAGCGCTCGGCGAAGCGCAATGCGACCCGGCCGTTTTTCGAGCGAAGGCGGCCAACTCAAATTATGGAGACGACACACCATGAGTACAAAAAAGCCCGGCCGCGCGGTCAAGGTCGCCATCGCGTCGATGATAGGCTCGGCGGTAGAGAGCTACGACTTCTTTATCTACGGGACCGCTGCCGCGGCATGGTTCGGCAAGATTTTCTTCCACACCACCGAGCCCATCGTCGGCATCATGGCGGCGTTCGCCACGCTCGCGGTGGGCTTTCTGATGCGTCCGTTCGGCGGCTATCTCGCCGGACACTACGGTGACCGCATCGGCCGCAAGGCCGTGTTGTTCTGGTCGCTCGCCGCGATGGGCGGCGCGACCGTGCTGATCGGCTTTCTGCCCACCTATCAGCAGGCCGGCGTGCTCGCGCCCATCATGCTCATTCTTCTTCGCATGGTGCAGGGCATCGGCTTTGGCGCGGAATGGGGCGGCGCGGTGCTGATGGCGTGCGAACATGCGCCCGAAAAACGCCGCGGCTTTTTCGGCGCGGTTCCGCAGCTCGGCATCCCGCTCGGGCTGCTGCTCGCGAACGGCGCGTTTCTGCTGTCGGGCGCGTTTCTGGAGGGCGACTGGATCTGGCGCACGCCGTTCCTGCTGTCTTTCCTGATGGTCGCGATCGGCATCTTCATCCGGATGAGTGTGTCCGAATCGCCGGAATTCGAAGCCGTGAAGGCCGAGAACAAGGTGATGAAGCAGCCCGCCCTGGAAGTCATGAGAAGCGACTGGCGCAGCATTCTGAAGATCATCGGCTTGCGCATGGCCGAAACCGGCGGCTACTACATCACGACGAGCTTCATGCTGTCCTACGTCACGCTGGCGCACATCTCCACGACGCGTCATGTGTTGTGGGGAACGCTGATCGGCTCAGCGATAGGTCTCGTCAGCCATCTGATCTACGGCGCGCTCAGCGACAAAATCGGCCGCCGTCCGGTATTCATGTTCGGCGCGATCTTCACCATCGCCTTCGGTGTGCCGATGTTCATGCTCATCAACACCGGTGCGATCATCATGGTGATCGTCGCGGTCGCGCTGTCGCTGCTCTTCAGCCATGATCCGATCTTCGCGGTCGAAGCTAGCTGGTTCTCCGAGCAGTTTCCGGCCAACGTGCGCTCGTCGGGCATCTCGCTCGGTTACAACGGTGCTTCGGTGATCGCCGGATTGCTGCCGATCATCGCGACCGGCATGTTCGGTGCGTTCGGGTGGATCGGGCCAGCGTTGATGTTCTCGGCGTTAGGCGTGGTCTCGACCTGCTGTGCCTTCGCGATGAGGGAAACGGCCCCGGCAGTGCTCGACAGGAATGGCCGGAATGCGAACACGGAGCGCAGCTTCGCCGCTTGAAAACCGTTGCTCACGTAAGCGGCATTCAAGCCCGCCTCTTCAGGCGGGCTTTTCTGTGTCTGCAATTATCGTCGATGCCGCCATGGTGACGGCGCCGACCCGATCGCGATTCCCGGCGCGCTCAAGCCACTCAAGCCACTCAAGCCACTCAAGCCGCTCAAACGACGATCATTCCGGCATGCCTTTGCCGCGTGTTTCCGGCAGAAACCACGGAATGACGATTCCGAGCACATAGCACGAACTCATGATGAGCGCCGCGTGCGAAATGCCGCCGAAGGTCTTGATCATCGAACCCGAAATGATCGGGAACACCCATGCAATCAATCGCGCCGCGTTGAACACAAAGCTGATCGCGGTCGAACGCACCGTCGAGGTGAATAGTTCGCACGGGTAGATGGCCATCCACGCGTACGCGCATCCCAGCGTAAAGAAGCCGTTGATCGGCGCAATGATCACCATCGCGCCGAGCGTGTGCGTGTACTGATAAGTGATGATCGTCGTGAGCAGCGAGCCGACGAACGTCATGCTCAGAAACGCGCGCCGTCCCATCGAATCGACGATGAAACCCGATGCCAGATACGCGACGATCGCGCCCGCCGTGTAGATGATCGAAATGCGCGAGCCCCACGCGAGCGCGTCGGCGGCGCCCGTCGCCTTGGCCAGTGAAACCGTAAACGTGGGCAGCCAGCTCGAAATGGCCCACCAGCCGGTCGTCGACACGATCGACAGAAGCATGGTCAGCATCGTGCGGCGAAACGCCTCGCGCTCGGTGAAAAGCTGCTTGAGCGTGAACGGGCGCTTGTCCTTCTTGCCGGCCCGCGCGGCGGAACGTGCGCTGTCGTCGGAAGTCGCGTTCCAGCGCTTTTCCTTCACGGCCTGCTGCCACTTCTCCGATTCGTTCATGCCGCGCCGGAGATAGAGCACGAAGAATGCGGGCAACGCGCCGACGACGAACATCAACCGCCATGTTTCGGCGCCGAGCGGGTGCGTCGAGGCGAGCGCGTACCAGATGACGGCCGCGAGCAGCGTGCCCCAGCCGAAGCCCGATTGCAGAAAGCCCGCGCCTTTCGCGCGAGCATGTTCCGGCCACGTTTCGGACACCAGAGCAACACCCGTGCTCCATTCGCTGCCCATCGCGAGCCCGGTGAGAAAGCGCAGCGCGCACAACACGACGAAGGTGTTGGAGAAGGCGGTCAGCCCGGAGAACAACGCATACAGGAACACCGACCACAGCATCATGCGCTTGCGTCCGACGTAGTCCGCCATGATGCCGCCGACCAGGCCGCCGACGCCCCAGCCGAGCAACGTGATGCCGATCACGAGACCGGCGTAGACGGGCAGCGACGATGCCTGCTCCGGCGTGAGCACCGACTTGAGCATCGGAATGAGAACGACGACGAGTGCGAGCGCTTCGAAGCCGTCGAAAATCCAGCCGAGGAAGCCGCCGCGCAGCACGCGCCAGTGTGTGGGCGTCAGGCCGTCATACCAGCGCGCCTTGGCCGGCTGCGCAGTGTGGGTGTCTTGCATGATGATGTCTCCTGAAGTACGGTTGCCTCTGCGATTTTTTCCGATCGCTTGTGGATGAGGCCGCCGTCAATTGCAAAGTAGTGGATGTTCCGCTTTATGGCCGAGGCGCAGCGTCCCGTTGCAGCGCGCGTTCGCGGATGGCGGCGAAATCGGCCGGCAGTGGATGCAGGTCGAGCCGGCGCCCCGCCTTCACGATCTGGCTTGGCGTGTCGTGTCCGATCAGCGACGGCAGCCGCTGCGCCGCGGCGATGAGCGCGCCGAGATCGACACCGGTGTCGTAGCCCATCAGTTCCAGCGCATGCACGATTTCCTCGCTGCATACGTTGCCGCTCGCGCCAGGCGCATACGGACATCCGCCGATACCGCCCAGTGACGCATCGAACCGGTCCGCGCCTGAATCGATCGCTGCCAGGACATTCGCGAGGCCCATGCCCCTCGTGTTGTGAAAGTGCAGCGTGAGTTCGGTGTGCGGCCAGCGCTCGATGAACTGCGCGGTCAGGTTCGCGACCTGCCGTGGGTAGGCCATGCCCGTCGTGTCGCATAACGTGACGCCTCGCGCGCCCGCTTCCTCGATGAAGCGCCGGCACCAGGCGAGCAAGGTGGACTCGGGCACGTCGCCTTCCATCGGGCATCCGAATGCGCACGACAGTGAGATGTTGACCGGCACACTGGCATCGCGCGCCATCGCGGCCACCTGCTTCAGGCCGCCAAACGACTGTTCCTGCGTCATCCGCAGGTTCGACAGATTGTGGCTCACGCTCGCGGACATCACGAGATTCAGTTCGTCGGCGCGCGCGTCGATGGCGCGCTCGGCGCCGCGCATGTTCGGCACGAGCGCCGTGTAGACGACGCCAGGCTTGCGTTCGATTTCGCGCAGCACCTGCTCGGCATCGCGCAACGCGGGAATCGCTTGAGGCGACACGAACGCGGTGACTTCGATCTTGGCCATGCCGGTCTTCGACAAGGCGTCGATCAGCGCGATCTTGTCGTGCGTCCCGACGAATGCGGCTTCCGCCTGGAAACCGTCGCGCGTGCCGACTTCCTGCATGTGGATGCGTCGGCGTTCACCATTCCAGATGCTCATGCGATCGCTCCTTTTTCGCGAAGTTGCGCAATTTGCGTGTCGGTCAGGCCGATCTCGCGCAGCACGGCGTCCGTGTCGTCACCGAGCTTCGGCGCCGACGAACGCACGGAGCCGGGCGTGCCCATCAGTTTTGGCACGATGCCGGGCACCTCGACTTCGTAGCCGTCGCGCGTGGGCTGCCGCAGGATCATGTCGCGCGCCCGATAGTGCGGATCTTCGGCAATGTCTTTTGCCGTGTAGATCTTGCCGGCGGGCACGCGCGCTTGCGTGAGCGTCGCGAGCACGTCTTCGGTCGAGCGTTGCGCGCTCCAGGCTTCAATGGCCTGATCGAGTGCGTCCACGCTCGCCACCCGCCCCGCGTTGTTGGCGAGCGCCGGGTCGTCGGCGAGATCGTGACGGCCGATCGCCGACATCAGCCGCTTGAAGATGCTGTCGCCATTGCCCGCAATCAGGACATAGCCGTCCGCGCACCGATAGGCATTCGACGGCGCGATGCCCGGCAGCGCACTGCCGGCCGCTTCGCGCACGGCCCCGAACGCGCTGTATTCGGGAATCAGGCTTTCCATGACGTTAAATACAGCTTCGTGCAGCGCGACGTCGATCACCTGCCCCTTGCCGCCGTTTGCGTCGCGGTGATAGAGCGCGGTGAGCACGCCGATCACGCCATGAAGCGCCGCGAGGGTGTCGCCGATCGAAATGCCGCAGCGCACGGGTACGCGATCGGGTTCGCCCGTCAGGTGCCGCAGCCCGCCGATTGCCTCGCCGATCGAGCCGAATCCCGGCAGATCGCGATACGGTCCGGTCTGGCCGTACCCCGAAATGCGCAGCATGATGAGACGCGGGTTGAGTTCGGACAGTTGCTCGTAACTCATGCCCCATCCTTCGAGCGTGCCGGGGCGAAAGTTTTCGACGAGCACATCGGCTTCGGCAATCAGCTTGCGCGCAATGTCCTGGCCCTCCGTACTGCGCAGATCCAGCGCGACCGAGCGCTTGTTACGGGACTGCACCTGCCACCAGACGGAGGTGCCGTCTTTCATCAGCCGCCAGTTGCGAAGCGGGTCGCCGGCGCCCGGCGGCTCGATCTTGACGACGTCCGCGCCGAATTCGCCGAGCGTCTTGCCGGCGAACGGGCCTGCGATCAGTTGGCCCATTTCGATGACGCGCACGCCTTTGAGCGCGACAGGCGAACTCGAAGGGGTAGATTGGCCACTCATGTGAAAACTCCTGAAATTGCGGTCGGCGGTTGCGGGCGTGCCGCCTCAGCTGAAAAGCCAGGGCTCGCGCGCGCGGCGTGCCTGCTCGTAGGCGCGGATCTGGTCCGCTTGCTGGAGCGTCAGCGCGACGTCATCGAGCCCGTTGAGCAGACGGCGTTTGCGCTCGGGTTCGATGTCAAAAGGTATCGCGTCGCCAGAAATCGCGTCGCCGCCCGCCAGTTGAACGCATTGTGCTTTGAGATCGATCGCGAGCCGCAGTCCCGGTGTCCGCGCAACGAGATCGAACAGGTGCTGAACGACGCCGTCGTCGAGCACGATTGGCAGCATGCCGTTCTTGAAGCAGTTGCCATAGAAGATATCGGCAAAGCCCGGCGCGATCAGCGCGCGAATGCCGAAGTCCGACAAGGCCCAGGCGGCATGCTCGCGGCTCGATCCGCAACCGAAGTTGTCGCGCGTGAGCAGAATCTGCGCGCCGGCGTAGCGAGGCTGATTCAACACGAACTCGGGATTCGGCTGTCGGGTCGACACATCCTGGCCCGGCTCGCCGTGATCGACATAACGCCATTCGTCGAACAGGTTCACGCCGAAGCCCGTGCGCTGCACCGATTTCATGAACTGTTTCGGGATGATTGCGTCGGTGTCGACGTTCGCGCGGTCGAGCGGGACGACGAGCGCTTCCAGTGTGGTAAAGGGCTGCATCAGCGTTCTCCGCGCGAAACGTCGACGAAATGGCCGGCAATGGCCGCGGCGGCGGCCATCGCGGGGCTGACGAGGTGACTGCGGCCGCCGGGGCCCTGACGGCCTTCGAAGTTGCGGTTCGACGTGGACGCGCAGCGTTCGCCCGGACGCAGGCGATCGTCGTTCATGCCGAGGCACATCGAGCAGCCCGGCTCACGCCATTCGAAACCGGCGGCCGCGAAGATGACGTCGAGCCCTTCCGCTTCGGCCTGCGCCTTGACGAGCCCCGAGCCCGGCACCACGAGCGCGAGCCGGATGCCGGGCGCGACGTGCCGGCCTTTCACCACGGCTGCCGCCGCGCGCAGATCCTCGATGCGCCCGTTCGTGCATGAACCGATGAAGACCTTGTCGAGCGCGATCCGCTCCATCGGCGTGCCCGGCTCGAGCCCCATGTACGACAGCGCGCGCGTCATGTCGGCGCGGCGCACGGAATCCGCTTCATTCGACGGGTTCGGGACGGCGCCGTCGATGGAGACCACCATTTCGGGCGACGTGCCCCAGGTGACCATCGGCCGCAGACGGGTTGCGTCCACCTCGACGATCTTGTCGAAGCGGGCGCCTTCGTCGCTGACCAGCGTGCGCCAATAGGCGACGGCGGCGTCCCAGTGCGTGTCGTTGGGCGAAAAGGAGCGGCCTTTCACATAGTCGATCGTGACGTCGTCCACGGCGATCAGGCCCACGCGGGCGCCTGCCTCGATCGCCATATTGCACAGCGTCATGCGCCCTTCCATCGACAGCGCGCGGATCGTGCCGCCGGCGAACTCCATCGCGTAACCGGTGCCCCCCGCCGTGCCGATCTTGCCGATGATGGCGAGCACGAGGTCCTTGGACGTGACGCCCGCAGGCAGGTCGCCTTCGACGCGCACGAGCATCGACTTCATCTTCTTGACCGACAGGCATTGCGTCGCCAGCACATGCTCGACTTCCGACGTGCCCACGCCGAACGCGAGCGCCGCGAATGCGCCGTGCGTGCTCGTGTGGGAGTCGCCCGCGACCACCGTCATGCCCGGCAGCGTGGCGCCCTGCTCCGGGCCCACGACGTGGATGATGCCTTGCCTGGGATTGCGAATACCGTACGACGTGATGCCGAATTCGTTGCAGTTGCGGTCGAGCTGCGCGACCTGGATGCGCGACAGCGGGTCCGCGATGGAATCGATGCTGATGCGCTCCGATGCGAGCGTCGGCACATTGTGATCGGCGACGGCCAGCACCGTTTCGGGCCGCCACGGCTTGCGCCCGGCCACGCGGATCGCTTCGAACGCCTGAGGGCTCGTCACTTCATAGACGAGATGGCGGTCGACGTAGAGGAGCGCCGGACCATCCGGGGTTTCCGTCACGACGTGGCTTTGCCACAGCTTGTCGAACAAGGTACGTGGCGTGCTGACTGACTGCATTGCGGTGTCTCCATACTTTCAGACGAAAGAATGATTTTTTGCTGTCCACCATGGCTGGCGCGCTTTTATGGAGAACGATTGTCCGTATTGGGCAGGACGAAGGGAATGACACAGTGAGGAAGCGAGCTTTCGCGGATCACGAAAGCTCGGTGGATGCGGCCGGCCGCGCCCGAAGCTCGCCGCCGATCAAGCGGCGGGAGTCCTTTTCGGCTTCAGGTTCGCGCGGCGTCGGGCGTGGAACGGGTCAGGTGATTGACGAGCAGCCGCGCCGGCTTCGGCAGTGCGTTGAGATCCCGCGCGCAGATGAGCAACTGCCGTTCGGCCCAGTCTTCCGAGAGCCCGATCTTGCACAAACCCATCGAACGGATATGCGGGCGTGCCGCGGCGTCCGGCAGCACGGCGATCCCGAGCCCGGCGGCGACCATCAGGCACATGGCGTCGAAGCTGCGAACCTGAATGCGCAGCTTGAGCCGTCCGCTCGACAGACCGGTCGCGAGGTGGAGTCGCTTGGCGAGCGAAGTATTGTGCGTCAGGCTGACAAAATCGAACTCCAGCGCGTCGTCGAAAGTGACCGACTTGCGTCGCGCGAGGGGATGCCCGTCCGGCACGACCAGCACCAGACGGTCGCGGCGATAAGGCGTGGTTTGGAGACCGAGCGTCGGCATCTGGTCGGCCATGATGCCGAAATCGGCGTGTCCATCGATTACGGCCAATGCGATCTGTTCGCTATTCTGTTCTTCGAGTTGAATGCGGATGGCCGGATTGGCGGAGGTGAACGCCGCAAAATCGGCCGGCAGGAATTGCGTGATCGCCGATGTGTTCGCCCACAGGCGAACCGTGCCGACCACGCCTGCCGCATAGTCCGAGAGATCGGCGGTCATCAGGTCGACGTCGTTCAGAATGCGCTGCGCGTGATGTTTGAGCGCTTCGCCTGCCGCGGTGAGCGTGATGCCGCGAGAGTGGCGCTCGAACAGCGCGGTACCGATCGAGGACTCCAGATCCGCAATGCGCTTGCTTGCCGCACCGATCGCGAGATGGGCGAGTTCAGCGCCCTTGCTGATGCTCCCGCTGCGAACGACGAGTGCGAAAAGGGAAAGCGAGACGAGATCGAGTCGATGGAGATTCATGCTCGGAGGTTCCGGCTGCGGTCAGACATCGATTATGACTCACCGGAGATTGTCGTCATGCGCGTGAGCCGGGCAACCTCGCGCGATCACGAGTCCTCGTTTCCCGTGAAATCGTCTTGCGATAGTTCGATAGGCGCGCCGTGAGGCGTGCGATGCGCGGCGTGGCGCCAGGCTTCGCGGTAACGCGCCTGCGTCTGCGTGCTCGCGACGCCCTTGCTCGCCACGAGGCGCTCCAGCGTGGCAAGCCAGTGCAGGTAGTAGGTCTCGCCGGTATCTGGATCGCCGGCAAGCTGCGCGCGCCTGATCTCTTCTGCCAGCGCTGCGGCCAGTTCGCGCCAGGTGTAGAGGCCCTGCTGCTGCAAGACCACGCCCAGAGCAAAAGCCTGTGCCTCCCACGGCTCGCGAAACACCGGACCTTCCGCGTCACGGGGAACGCCGGGTACGGCCTCGGCGGCATCACGCACCGCGGCTGGATCGATCTTCATTTCACGCGGATTCAAGGTAGGGCTCGAATGCCTCGATCGAGACGGTTAGCGTGGCGTCGGTGTCCGCGCCCCAGAGTTCGCGGCCTTCGAAGACGACTGTGTAGAGCCACTGCGGGTCTTCTCCCGCGCCCGTCACGACGGAGTCCGGGAAGACATGGCAACCCCGGATCGCCTCGATCGTTCCCTCGCGGCCGCGCGCGTATCGCGGCAAGCGCGTGTGCGTGGGCGGGTTGATGTTCTTCGTGCGCACTCGCTCACCCGGTTTGAACCTGGCCGGCTGCCTGGGTGCGCGCGCGAAAGAGCCTCGCGTGAACGCGTGTTCGATGTCGTTCGTCGTCATGACCCGTTCGACGGGCCTGGCCGGATAGAGGGCATGCCCTGCGGCGATTTCATCGGCGCCGATCAGCCCTTGCTCGACGGCATTGCGCTCGATTCCCAATGCCCATCTTTCATAGTAGGACGCCGACAGGTAGACCGCGGCAGGCAGCCGCTCCTGCGCGTCGCGCGACATGTCGATGTTCCAGGCGCGCGTGAAACGCATGGCCCGCTGCATCGCCAGCACGCGCCCCTCCCACGGTGCGTGGAACGGGGGTTCGTCGGCCTCGGGCTGGACCGCGCCGAAGCCGTGCATGCCTCCCATGTCATGGGCTCCGTTCATGTCGGTATCTCCTCGGCACGGCGGGGCAAGCCGGTGCCGATCATGCAGTCACGGGTGACGAGCCGCGCGAGGCGCTCCTCGGGCCAGCCTTCGGTGCCGGCGGGACGCGGCGGCACCACGAGGAAGCGGGTCTCCGCCGTCGAGTCCCAGACCCGGATTTGCGTGTCTTCGGGCAGAACGACACCGAAGTCGGCCAGCACGCCGCGCGGGTCCGACACGGCACGCGAGCGATAAGCGGCCGACTTGTACCAGACCGGTGGCAGGCCGAGCACGTCCCATGGGTAGCACGAGCACAGCGTGCAGACGACCATGTCGTGATGTCCCGGCACGTTCTCGATCGCGATCAGATGATCGCCCACATGATTGACGACGCCGAGCGCGGCAATCGCGCTTGTCGCGTCTGCCAGCAGCGCCCTCTTGAACTCGACATCGACCCACGCCCGGGCGATCACGCCGGCGCCGATGTGTGGGCCAATCCTGGTCTGATATCGCTCGACGATAAGGTCGAGGGCGGCGGGGTCGATGTAGCCCTTCGCGCTCAGAATTGTCTCGAGCGCGCGCACTCGCAGTTGGACTGGCGACAGCTCGGAGTGGTTGTGCTCGTCGGGACTCATCGATGTACTCGGTCCATGCGTATCAGTGCAGTGTAGAGTAGCCGATTCGGGATTGCGACCTTGAACTGACTCGTGTGGCGGCTGCCGGCTCCCTTACGGGTGAACGAGTCTTGCCGGGCCGTCAATCCGCTGCCAGAGCGCCTCGACGAGACCCACTTGCGCGCGAGTTTATTGAAAAACCTTGAAAAGCCTTGGAAAGTCATCACGATGAAAGCGCGCGTCGCATTCCTGCTGCCTGGTCTCTTCTGGGGTCCAACTTCATCTTCATGAAGTGGGCGTTTTCCTCCATCAGCCCGATGCAGATTGCCTTCCTGCGTGTGTTCTTCGGCTTTCTTCCATTGGCAGTCATCGCCTGGCGGCGCCAGGTGATCAAGGTTCGCCAGATACGCCACGTTCATCACTTCATGGTGATGGGCTTCATAGCGACCGCCTTCTATTATTTTGCGATCACCAAAGGGACGGCGCTTCTTCCGTCCGGCATGGCGGCCGTACTGGGTAACGTCAACACGCTTTTCACAGCGCTCCTGTCGGTGATCTTTCTGAAGAATGAAAAGCTCAACGGCACGATGGTATTGGGTGTGCTGCTTGGATTTCTCGGCATCGCGCTAATCGCCCGGCCCTGGGAAGGCGCCAACGGCTCGATCGATTTGTCCGGTGTTTTCTGGGTTCTGACAAGCGCATTCGTGCTCGGCGCCTCCTACGTCTACGTGCGCGTGTTGCTGACTCCCTTGGCGCTGCCGGCGCTCGCGTTGGCGACGTGGCAAATGGGGCTCGCGGTCTTGCGGTTATCCGCCGTGACCGATTTCGGCGGCGTCGGCAAAATCCTCGGCGATCCGGCGGCGGCGGGCGGTCTCATTGTCGGAGGCGGGATTCTCGGTACTGGCGTGTCCTTCTTCCTGTATTACTACCTTCTGGAAGAATTTGGCGCAGTGGCGTCGTCGGGCGCGACCTATCTGGCGCCGGCCGTCGCGCTGCTGATCGGCTGGGGCGTCGGAGAGCAATTTGGTCTCCCTGGAGTTCGCGGCGCTCACGCTGATCATCTTGAGCGTGATGACTCTGCATGTTGAGCGTCAACGAATCCTCCAGCGCGCCGTTCCGGACGGCGTCTAACAGTCTTGCGATAGACGGCGCTCGCGCAAAGCGCGCGGCACCAATGCGGATAGGCCAACCCGGGCGCATGCCCGCTTCTGGCCATCCCTCGAAAATATCCGTTTCGTCACCCCACGTTCCGACGTCGTTCGGTTCTCAGGAATGCAAAAGTAGACTGGTCCGAAATTGACCCAGATAGCGCGACCGAGTCGCCACATTGGTTCATATGTAAAACCACGAATCGGGTGTTCCATTTTAACGGCTTGCCATAGAACCACTTATGTCCTACATTGGTATCCTTCAAAACCAATTACGAGACCAGACATGCGATCCCTCATCATTGCCATGGCAGCCGCGTCTGCCTTCAGTGCCGTCGTGTCGGCGCAAGCACAGGAAGTCGTGACGATCGGCCATTCCGCGCCCCTGACGGGTCCGCAAGCGCCGAACGGGAAGGACAACGAGAACGGTGCAAAAATGGCCGTCGACGAGCTGAACAAACAGCACGTCACGATCGGCGGAAAGTCGGTGACGTTCAAACTGGACTCCCAGGACGACCAGGCTGACCCGAAGGTCGGCGTGCAGGTTGCGCAGAATCTCGTCGATCATGGGGTGATCGCAGTGATGGGGCCGTACAACTCGGGTGTCGCGATTCCGGCCTCCCGCGTGTACAACACCGGCGGCGTCCCGATGCTGCCGGTGGCATCGAACCCTGCGCTCACGAAGCAGGGCTTCAAGAACATCTTCCGGATCGGCGCGAGCGACGAGCAACTCGGCGGCACGATGGGCGAGTTCGCCGCAAAGACGCTGAAGGCCAAAACGGCTGCCCTCATCGACGACCGCACGGCCTACGGGCAAGGCGTTGCAGAGCAGTTTGCGAAGGTCGCGAAAGCCAACGGCATCCAGATCGTCGACCAGCAATTCACCAATTCTCAGGCAACGGACTTCCTCGGCATCCTGACGGCGATCAAGGCGAAGAACCCGGACGTGATCTTCTACGGCGGCTACGCGGCTCAGGGCGCGCCGATGGCCAAACAGATCCGTCAGCGCGGCCTGCGTGCGAAGCTGCTCGGCGGCGACGGCATCTGCTCGGCCGACATGGGCAAAGTGGCGGGCGATGCAGCATCGATCGTCTACTGTGCGCAGGGCGGCGTGGCACTGGAGAAAACAGCCGAAGGCCGCGACTTCCTCAAGAAGTACCACGACACCTATCACACGGACCCGCAGGTCTACGGCGTGAACTACTACGACGGTGTGAAACTGCTGGCCGACGCGATGGTCAAGGCCGGCACGACGACCGACAAGTCGAAGATCATGGCGCAGCTCGCAAAGGAGCAGTACAAGGGCGTGGCAGGCACCTACTCTTTTGACGAAAACGGCGATCTCAAGGGCGCGCCGACCACCGTCTACGTGATCAAGAACGGCTTGCCGGCTCCCTACGCACCGTAACCCACGAACCAGGCAGACTGTACGACTCATGAAACTGACCCGATCCATTTCGACGGTAGAAGTGCACACCGGTGGGGAGCCTTTTCGCATTGTCACCAGCGGACTTCCGCGCCTGCCGGGAGATACCATCGTGAAACGTCGCGCGTGGTTGAAGGAGAATGCGGACGACATCCGCCGCGCGCTGATGTTCGAACCGCGCGGTCATGCGGACATGTACGGCGGATACCTGACCGAGCCTGTGTCTGCGGAAGCGGATTTCGGCATCATTTTTCTGCATAACGAAGGCTATAGCGACCACTGCGGACACGGTGTGATCGCGCTCGCAACGGCTGCGGTCGAACTGGGTTGGGTTCAGCGTCACAGTCCTGAAACGCGGGTCGGAATCGACGCGCCCTGCGGCTTTATCGAAGCATTCGTCCAATGGGACGGCGAGCACGCGGGGCCGGTGCGCTTCGTCAACGTGCCCTCGTTTATCTGGAAGCGCGACGTGTCGGTCGAAACGCCGTCGTTCGGCACTGTCACCGGCGACATTGCGTACGGTGGCGCGTTCTACTTCTATGTGGACGGCGCGCCCTTCGATCTGCCGATCCGCGAGTCCGCCGTCGAACAACTGATCCGCTTCGGCGCCGAAGTCAAGGAAGCGGCCAACCAGGCGTATCCCCTCGCGCATCCCGAGATTCCGGAAATCAACCACATTTACGGCACCATCATCGCCAATGCGCCACGGCATGCCGGTTCGACTCAGGCGAACTGCTGCGTATTCGCGGACCGCGAGGTGGACCGGTCGCCCACCGGTTCAGGCACGGGCGGTCGCGTCGCGCAACTCTATCTTCGTGGTCAGCTCGGCGCAAACGAAACGCTGATCAACGAATCCATTGTCGGGACGGCATTCAAGGGCCGCGTACTCGGCGAAACGACCGTGAGTGGAATACCCGCTGTCATCCCTGAAGTCGAGGGCAATGCGTACATCTGCGGTTTCGCCAACTGGATTATCGACGAGCGCGATCCGCTGGCGTACGGCTTTCTCGTCAGGTGAAAGATGTTGTACCAGGTTTGGCGCGCGGTCCTGAAAAGCCGCGCGCTTTTTTTCGTCGATGCGCTTCGGCAGGTTTGGCGAACGCATAAGGAGATTGAGCGATGCTCGCCAGTGTTTTTGCAGAGACATGGGACTATCTGATGGCCGGTACGGGTGATGGACGTCCGCCCTTCAAGACGATGCAGGCCGCCACGATCGGTCTGGACGGCTCGCCAAATGTCCGTACGGTCGTGTTGCGCAAGGTGAGCGAGCAACAGAATGTGATCACGTTCCACACCGATCTGCGCTCGCCCAAGATCGCGGAGCTGACTCGCGATCCGCGCATCGCGCTGGTCGGTGTCGATGCGGAACGCAACGTCCAGATCCGCGTATCGGGCCGCACGCGGATTGTTCGCGACGAACACATGAGAATGGCCGCGTGGAACGCCAGTCGCCTGCAGAGCCTGATCGTGTACCGGACGTTATTGGCGCCGGGCACTGAGATCGATCAGCCACGCGATGCATTCGATGAAGCGCGACAACCGCACGGGCCTAACGAGGGCTTCGAGAACTTCTGCGTCGTCGACGTCGAACCCTTGATGATTGATTGGCTCGACCTCTCGGCCGCCGGCGGCCACGAGCGCGCCCGCTTCCAGCGCGTCGACAATGCGTGGGACAGTTGCTGGGTCGCGCCGTAGCAGTCGCGAACGATACGCGTCCAATCGGAGTTGATGAGATCCCGCCGCGTCCACCCAAATCAGTTGGGGGTGATGTCTCGCTGCACGCGGTGAATATGCTGCTCGACATAGAACGCCGCGGCGTCGGCGTCGCCCGTGACGATCGCTTCATAAATCAGCCGATGTTCGGCGACATAAAGCCGAATCCGCGCGGGATCATAGATGCCGTCATCCTTCAGGCGCTTCCATAGCGACTGATCCATCGTTTCGGCAATTTCCTCGGCAAGCCTCGCGAGCAGCGCGTCCCCCGTCATCACCGCGAGCTGATGATGGAAAAGCCGATCGCTGTTGTTCCACAGAGCCCGTTCTTCAGGATCAGCGACGTCAGTGAGCGTCTCCATCTGCGCGAGATAGTGCTCCGCCAGCTTGTCGCGCTTTTTATGTGCAGCCGCGCGCCGCGCAATGGCAGGTTCGAGAATGAGGCGGACATCCAGCGTCGCGGACGGACTGTAATCCGCCTGGAGAACGCTGCTGTGCGCTTCGCCGCTCTCCGGCTCGCTTGCCAGGACTTCTGGCGCACCTGTCGAAACATACGTTCCCGAATTGCGCCGCGTGACCACGAGTCCTTCGTTCTGCAACGCGCCGATCGCCTCACGAACCGCCGGGCGTCCGACGCCGAAGAGCGATGCAAGCTCGCGCTCCGACGGCAGCCGGGCGTCGGGCATGAATCGACCCGCGCGAATCTCCGCACGGATCTTTTCCGAGACCTGCTCATAGATCTGCAGAGGTCGGAAGTTCTTCGGGAATTCGCGTCGTGCCGGTGCCATGATGATCTCGTACGGTGGTTTCCAAATATACCATTTCCGCTGAGTCTCCAGACCAATTTATGCGTTAGCTCCGAATCTGAACTCATGCCATATGACAAATGGATTCCGTAAAAGACCAGATAAGGGCAAGGCGCCAACTAATTGGCTTTTTTTGCACCAATAGTGGTATAGATTTCAATCCAGCGCTGAGCGCCTTCGCGCACTGAGCGCTAGACCTTATCCGCCAACTGTCTTCGATCTTCAGATGGCGCATCGGACTGCGCAATAGTCGCGGCGCTGATGAGCCGCGTTACCTGGAAGCCTGCGAATTAGTTAGTCATGCTTCACTTCTTGCAAAGATCTCTCGTCAAATCTCATCCCGCGAATATTGTATTTATGCGCACCGTAGTACAATGCATAAAGAGCAAGCCGCCAATTTGCCGGCGAGCCCATGGAAACGGAATCCCGAATTCCACGAATCTCGTTGCGCTGACGTTAGCCGGCGTCTGGCGCGCCGACAACGTGCTTCCTCCCATTACGCCGTACTATGTGATGAAAGTCGGCCACGTGCCGCTGATCGCGGACAGGCGGCCGGGCGCGCCGGAAGTCGCGCAGCAAGTCGCGGCGCTGGCCGCGACAGTGCGAGCGGTTGTGCAGGAACGGCTCGGGCCTGTCGTGTGGGAGAAATCGGTTTCGCAAGCATCGTTCGTGCTTGAAGAACTCGAGGAAACGGCAGCACTGTGGATGTCCACCGGCCGCACCGCGTCGCCCTTGTCCGACGATGTAATCGAAGAACTCCGCCATATTTTCGGCGCCCGCTGGTCATGTCGATGAAGGCGTTATCGGCCCAGCATTTCGTAATCCGCCATGAACCTACCTGCTGACAACCCGCATCAAGACCCGTCGCCGTTCGGCCTCTATCACCATCCGGCCGACGCGTCCGCAGGCGAATGGAATGTGAGCCGGTCCGAGCGGCCTCACATGTATCGCATCCAGCATCGTCGCGCCAACGGCGAGACTCACATCGACACCGTGGTCGATCTCGACAACCTGGAAGCGAAGCTGCACAAGTGGCGTCGCGAAGGGTTTGTCCGGCGCGAGAGCGGCATGGCGAAAAAAGAGCCGGCTCTTCGGACAAGCTTCATCAGCGATTTGCGTGCGACGTTTGCGCCGAAGCCGGAGATTGCCGATTCACTCGCCGATTCGTCCGCCAGCATGGCGCTCGTCGGTCGCATACCCATGCCTCGCGGCGCGGGCGGCCCGCTCGTGCCGCCTGTGAACCCCGCTTACCTTTTCGCGGCACGTTCCGACAACGTCCTTCTGGACATTGTCGAGAATCGTCGAATCCTGCTGATCGGCCACACGGGAACAGGAAAGACGAGTCTCATCGAACAGGTCGCCGCGCAGACGAACCAGGGCGTGCTGCGCTCGAACATGAACGGCCAGACAACGGTGGGTGACTTCGTCGGGTTCTGGACCGTCAAGGGCGGCGAGACGATCTGGGTCGACGGCGTGTTGCCGACCGCCATGCGTGAAGGTCTATGGCTTATCGTCGACGAAGTCGACTTTGCCGAGCCCGCGATCCTCGCTGTCCTCACCGCCGTGCTGGAACCCGGCGGGCGTCTGCTGCTGAAGGAACGCGGCAATGAGATCGTCGCGCCCCACCCTTCCTTCCGGCTCTTCGCGACGGCCAACGCAGTCGGCTCGATGGGGCAATACCGCCATCTTTATCAGGGCGCCAATCTGATGAACGAGGCGTTTCTCGACCGCTGGCGCGTGTACCACATCGACTATCTTTCACGCGAGGACGAAGCGCAGGTGCTGCAACGCACTTTTGGTCCGCGCGTCACGGCGGCGATGGCCGAAACGCTGGCTTCCATCGCCGCCGCGTGCCGCGAAGCCTTCACGCGCGAAGACCTCGCGAGCGCGTTTTCCACGAGGCGGCTGCTCGACTGGACCGACCTCATGCTGCGGACCGGCGATCCGGAAACGGCCGCCGGCCCGACCATCTATTCGAAGATCAGCGCGGAAGACGCCACGCTGATCCGCAGCATCATCCAGCATCACATTGGCCCGGAGGGTTGAACACATGACCGGCGCTCCGGCATCGCGCGAGAACAACGACGCGCTGATGCATCTCTCGCGGCTCGCGCGTGCATTGACCGGGCGCGAGGACATCGAGGTCGTCTTCGCGGACGACGGCCCGCAGTTGCGCCACGATACGATGGTGCTGCCCGCGAATCTTTCGGACTCCGTCACGTCGATTCAGGTCATGACCGGCTATGTCGATCTGCTTGCCGCGCGCGCGCGTTTTTCCGCGGCGGAAATCGTCGAGCGCGCGAATTCGCCCATCGTGCGCCGGCTCGCCGAGATCGTCGACGATCGCCGCGCCTGCGCACTGCTGGTCGCCGAGTATGCCGGCGCGGCAACCTTTCTCAAGCACTTGCGCGAGGCGCTCGCGAGCGACGCGCTGCAGCGCTGGCCGAAACTCGCCTGGAAAGACAAGCTCGCGTGGCGCATCGAACGGTTCTTGTGGCAAGAAGAGCCAACGCCAGTCGAATCGAGCCATTCACTCGACGCCGCGTTAGGCGCGAGCCTCGATCTGCTGGAACACGCGCGCACTGCACGCTCGTCCGCCGATAGTGTCGGCGTCGCGCGCGCCCTTGTAGAACGAATTCGCACGCTTGCCGCGGGCGACGTGAACAACATGATGTTCACCGCCGACGCCGACGGTGCGCTCGATGCCACGACTGCGAAGACCGGCTTCGAGTCCGACGAATCAGCCGACTCGAACAACCGCTTGTCTTCGGACACGGAGTCCGCCGGCGGCTCGGCGCTTGCACAGACGCAATCCGATGCATCAGCCGAACCGTCAGGCGAAGGCCAAGGCCGCACGCCGCGACTTTCATCGCAGAACCGGCCGATTCTTTCGGTGCCGATCACGACACAGTTCGATCGCGTGATCGATCTGACGGGCAAAGGCGACCCCGTCGAGTGGAGAAAATTGCGCAGCGCGGCCCGGGCGCAGACCGAGCCGCTCAAGGCGCGGCTCGAACGCGCGTTGAAGGCCGACGAACAGACGCACTGGAAGCGCGAACAGGAACGCGGCGAGCTGGACCGTCCCTCGCTAGCGAGACTCGCGACCTCGCCGGGCTATCGCACGCCCTTCCGGGTTCGCCGGACGCGGCCGGGACGCGACGCGGCCATTAGCGTGCTCATCGATCGCAGCGGCTCGATGGCCGGCCGCAAGATCGAACTCGCCAGACTATGCGCCGCCGCGCTCGGCGACGCGCTGACTCAACTCGGTTTCTCGTGCGAAGTGCTCGGCTACAGTTCGATTGAAGATGCCGACATGCGCGCGTTTTACGAGCGCTGGCTCGCTGACGGAAACGCTCCAGCGGGCTTCAACCGGTTTGTCGAACGCCTTGATTTGCAGGTCTATAAGCGTTTCGATTCCGACAACCTGAGCGGTCTCCAACGTCTCGAATGCGGTCATGAAAATCCTGACGGCGAGGCGTTGAGTTGGGCCGCGACGCGCCTGCTCGAGCGGCGCGCGCATCGCCGTATTCTGATGGTGCTCTCCGATGGATACCCTGCAACCGGCGACGGCAATCCGGCGATACTTCGAACGGATCTGCGGGCACGCGTGAATGAACTCCGGGAGCGCGGCGTCGAACTGATCGGCGTGGGCATTCTCGACGATGCCGTCGAAGCCTTTTATCCGACGAGCAGCGTGGTGGAACAGCTGCACGATCTGCCGGGCGCGGCGTTTCAGGTGCTGGGCCGCACGCTTCTGGACCACAGAGACTGGATGCTTGAAGGTTCGGATCTCTAAGTAATTATGTGAAGCGAAAAAAAGCCCACCGTACAGTGGGCTCAATCCATATCGTGCAGAGATATGGAGGAGACATGGTAGTCGCGCACCCGGATAATCCGGGTTTCAGGACGCCGAAAAAAAAGCGCCTTTTCGAAGAAATCCGTCGTTCCGAAGTTTCCCGACTTGAGAGCCAGGGCGAGCCGTTCCTTGCCGCTGCCGATTGTTCAGGGCACGCCGGGATCGATCGGCGCGCCGATGCGCAGCGCGGACACGTCGAGCGCCTTGACTCCGTCTGCACTACGCGGTGCGTGAGCCGAAGCCGAACAGACTCGTCGCATTCTCGACGAGCAGCTTGTGCCGTTGCGCGGCTTGCGGCGCCCAACTCTTGACGAGCGCGAAATTGCGCCCTTCGTCCTCGCTGCGAAACGCCTCGATGTCGGTCGGTTTCGCGTTCGCGGGCCGCTCGCTGCCGCCCGTATGGGGCCAATCGCTGCCCCAGATCACCTGATCGGGCGCGGCTTGCACCAGCGTGCTGCCGATCGCCGCGGTATCCGCATAGCCCGGCTTCTGAAGCGAGATCTGGTACGGGCCGGACAACTTCACGAACACCTTGCGCGACTGCATCATGCCGATGAGCGCGGACATGCCGGCCTGCTCCGGACCGTCCGCCGCTTTCGCGAGACCGAAATGATCGATCACGACCGGGTGCGGCTGGATTTGAATGCGTTGCGCGAGATCGGCGAGCACAGGCAAGGCCGCATAAACCTGCACGATCAGCGGCTTGCCGCGCAATGTCTCGACCGTTTGTTCGAATCGCATGATGGCCGAATTGAAATCGCGATCCTTGCCGACCTCCAGATTGATTCGCACGCCGACGACGCCCGCGCCCGCGAGATCATCCAGTTGCTGACCCGAAAAGCTTTTGTCGATCACCGCAATGCCGCGAGCGTCTTTACCGAGCTGGCCGAGCGCATCGACGAGACACGCGTTATCGGTTCCGTAGACGCTCGGTTGCACGAGCACGGTCCGATGCACATGGAGCGCCGCATGGAAGCGCTGAAGGTCCTGCACGGTCGCGGGCGGCGGCGTGTATTTCCGCTTCGGCGAGTAAGCAAACTTCTCGGGATTGAAGATATGACAGTGCGAATCGACCACGCCTGCCGGAACGGTGAAGCCGATCGGCGACATGTGTCCGAGTTCCTTGCCCATGACCTTACCGATACCGAAAAGGGACGTCGCTCCGAGAGCGGCACCCGTTGCGACCAGCATCTGCCGACGATCTACCATTTCGCTGTCTCCTTGTTGTTATGGAGTGCTTCGTGAGCACGCGGGCGCGCGATGCGCCCGCGCTTGAACACGTGCTTAGACTTGCGCTTCAACCCATCATCCGGCCACGACGCGCGCGACCTCGTCGCCGAATGCCTTGCAGCCGAACTTGCCGCCGAGATCCGGCGTGCGCGTCGCCGGGTTTTCGAGCACCTTGTCGACGGCCGCTTCCATCGCCTGTCCGGCTTCCACGAAAGCCGGCTTGTCGTGATGCTCGCCCATCCACTGAATCAGCATGGCGACCGACAGAATCATCGAGACCGGATTGGCCGTGTCCTGACCGGCAATGTCGGGCGCCGAGCCGTGTTGCGCCTGGGCGCAGCAGTGCGTGTCGCTCGCCATCATGGAACCCGCGAGCCCGAGGCTGCCCGACAGCTCGCTCGCCAGATCGCTGATGATGTCGCCGTAGAAGTTCGTCGCGACGAGCACGTCAAAACGCTCCGGCGAGCGCACGAGATGAGCCGTGGACGCATCGACGAGCAGATCGTCGAGCTGCACCTCCGGGAAGTCTTTCGCGACATCGCGCACGCATTCGAGGAACAGCCCGTCGGTCATGTGGAAACTGTTCGCCTTGTGGATAGCGGTCACTTTCTTCTTGCGCTTCATGGCAAGCTCGAACGCGCGACGCGCAATGCGCTCGCTGCAATGGCGCGTGATCTTGCGCAGCGAGATGGCCATGTCCGGGCTCGGCATCAGTTCGGCCCAGCCTTTGGTCATGTTGCGGTCGGGATAGAAGCCTTCGGTCGCCTCGCGCATGATCACGAGGTCCATGGACTTGCCCTCGCGCATGTTCGACGTCAGGAACTCACGCGTGCGAGCCGGGCGCACATTCGCGTACAGATCGAGTCCGATGCGAAAACCGGCGGACACGTTGCGGCCGCCCTTCTCCGGCGCCGGATAGTTCGCGTGAGACTGCGTGCCGAGAATGATCCCGTCATACGTCTTCGCTTTCTCCAGCACTTCCTCGCGCAGCGTCGTGCCGTACTTTTCCAGACTGACGAAGCCGACGTCGTCGTAGTCGAACGACAGGTTCAGGCCGAACTTCCTGTCGGCCGCTTGCAGGACAGTCATCGAAGCGGCCGTAATTTCAGGGCCGATGCCGTCGCACGGCAAAACCAGAATACGCATCACAAAGTCTCCAGAGGGTGTGGCAGCTCACGCGCCAGGAATTCATGAGATAAATTGTACTTCAAAACCTTAAAATACAATTTAAGGGTTTGTTCCAGGGACGCTTTATCCTGACTTGCGCGGCGAGCGTAAAAACCTGAACGCATTTGGAAGCAAATCAATACAACTCGCAGGACCCATGACGTGTCCTGCGATCCGGCGTCAGGACTTCTTGAGCGCGGGCTGTTGCGCGACGTTGCGGCTGCGATCGCTGCCTGTCGTTTCCGACCGGCCGACGATCAGCACGATGATGCCGCTCAGCGCGAGGAAGCCGCCGAGCATGACGAGCGCCCACACGTAGGAGTGCGTCGCCTGGCGAATCCAGCCGGTCAGGTACGGGCCGGCAAATCCGCCGAGGTTGCCGAACGCATTGATGAAGGCGATGCCCGCAGCCGCGGTCGTGCCCGAGAGCATGGCCGAAGGCAGCGTCCAGAACACAGTGTTCGACACCCACAGACCCGTCGCGGCCACGCACAGCGCCGCCATCGCGCCCCACGGATTAGTCGTGAGACTCGCCACGACGAAGCCGAGCGCGCCGAGGAACACCGGCAGCGCGATGTGCCACTTGCGCTCGCCCGTCTTGTCCGAATGACGGCCGATCAACACGCTCGCGATCGCCGAGAACACATAGGGAATGGCCGAGGCCACGCCGACCTCGAACGTGCTGAGACTGCCGATACTCTTCACGATCTGCGGCAACCACAGCGTGATCCCGAAGAAGGCGAGCAGCACGCAGAACTTGGAGCACGCAAAAGCGAGCGTCTTGCCATGCACGAAGACATCGCGCACGCGAACCGGACTGTGGCCGCGGCTTTCTTTCGCGCGCAATTCGTCGTTGATCTTCGTGACGAGCCATTCGCGTTCGTCGGGCTGCAACCACTTCGCGTCTTGCGGGCGCTCGGTGAGCCAGACCAGCGTCACCGCGCCGATGATGACGGCGGGCACGCCCTCGATGATGAAGAGCCACTGCCAGCCGGCAAAACCGCCCAGGTGATGCGCGAAGTGAAGAATCGCCGTCGAGAGCGGGCCGCCGATGATCACCGAAATCGGATTGCCCAGCATGAACACGGTGATGGCCTTCGCGCGCTCCTCGGCCGGGAACCAGCGCATCATGTAGAACACGAGGCCGGGGAAAAAGCCCGCTTCCGCGACACCGATCAGCGCGCGCAACGTGAATAGCGACGCCTCGTTGAAAACGAATGCCATCAACGTGGCCAGAATGCCCCACGTGATCATGATGCGCGCGAGCCACACGCGCGCGCCCACGCGCTGCAGGATCATGTTGCTCGGCACTTCGAACGCAACATAGCCGATGAACAGAATGCCCGCCGCGAATCCATACGTGGTTGGCGAAAGGCCGAGATCCTTGTTCATCTCGAGCGCGGCAAAGCCGATATTCACGCGGTCGAGAAAGTTGATGAGGAACATCAGGATCATGAAGGGAATCAGGCGTCTCGACACCTTCCCCATGGTTCGCGTGTGAATTTCGGGTTTCATTGAATCTCCTGCCGACGCTGTTTTCGGGGATTAGAAGAAGTGCTGCAAACCGACGCCGATCATCGTTTGATGATTGGTCTTCGCATCCGTGGGAGAGAGGGTGTAGATCTGCGCCGCATAGCCGTGCTTCGCGCGCTGATAATCGACCGTGGCATAGACATTCGTCGCCTTCGAGAACGAGTAAGCCGTGGCGAACCCCACCTGGTTGCGCGTACCTTTCATGATCGCGTTGGTCTTCTCGTTGTTCGGCTTCGAATAGAAGTACCCCGCCGCTACCGAGAATGCCGGTGTGATCAGATATTGCGCGCCGAATTCGACCGTATCGACCCGATCGCCCGTCGCCGTCCACTCGGCATTCGTGTACATGCCCGAGACGCGAACCGGTCCGAACTGATAGCGCGCACCCGCGCCGTACGTCCGATAGCTGCTGAGCGAATTGGCTTCCTTGAGATTCGTCCACACGGCATTCGCAAGCAGGCCGCCGTTCTGATACTTGAGTCCGAAGCTCTCGGTGCTGCCGTTTGAAAACGCGCCGGCCTGACCGCCGAAACCATACAGCGCGCCGAGCGTGAAGCCCGCCAGCGGTGCACTGGTGAGCCTGGCCGAGTTGTCGACGCGCGCGCCGCCGATACGATCGAAGTCGGCCGTGCTGCCGTTATTGCCGAGGATCGCGTTCGCGGTGCCCGGCCGATGCATGAACGAGCCGACGTAGTTCGAGACGGCAATTGGCGCGAAGTCATACATGAAGTCGTACTGACGACCCATGCTCAATGTCGCCCACGGCGACTTGAGGCCCACCCAGGCCATCCGTCCGAAGATGCGGGTCACGGCTGCCGTCGAGCCGGACGCACTCGTGCCCTGCCCGAACGTGCCATTGTTTCCGTTGAATCCGTTCTCCAGTTGGAATACGGCTTGCCAGCCACCGCCGAGATCCTCGTTGCCCTTGAAGCCGAAACGGTTGCCGTTGAACATGCCGCTGGTTTCCTGGGTTTGCGCGTGGCCGCCGGCATTGCTCGCGTACTGAACGCCAATGTCGATGATCCCGTACAGCGTCACGCTGTTCTCGGCATACGCCCCCGTCGCGAGCAGACATCCCGCCGCCGTGGCACCCAGTCCCATCAGTAACTGCCGCATCTCCAAACCTCCTGTTTGTGGTTGCTTATTTGTTCTACGTGATCATTTAATACAATCAATGACGCGCGAAAATGGCGAACTTCCGTTTCCACCGAGGTCCCGCGTTGCCTATTCAACAGCTAAGCGCGGCGCAGCATCTATGTACTATCTATCAACACGATACAATGTAAAGCAAATGTCCACGCGGCTCACACCCGCGTAAACCCGATTTTCAGAAACATTCCGGAGGTGACGCGCGGCAAGCCGGAGCGGCACTCCGGCGCGTGCGATGAACGGCGAGCGCTGGCGAACGGGGGTCCGCCAGCGGGGCTGACTTCAGAAATGCGCTTCGGGAAGGACGGGGCTCGCGGCGGCTTCCTGCTCTTCTTTTTCTTCTGCTTGCGCCTTGATCTTGCTGACGACATCGAGATGCTTGCGCATGAATGCGGCCGCGTGATCGCGGCTGCCGCTCTCGATCAGATCGAGCATTTCGAGGTGTTCCCGGCACTGGCGAATCAGCCGCGTGCGGTCAGTCGCCGCCTTGTATTCCATGAAGCGGCGCAGCTGGTTCTGGCGCTCCAGCGACTCGATAAAAAAGCGGTTGCCCGAACAGCGAACCAGCATTTCATGAAACTCCGAGCCGTTCTTGAACAGCATCGAACGAGGCAGCTTGAAGATGTCGCCCTGAAGCATTTCCGTCTGGATCTGGCGGGCTTTTGCAAAGCCGGCCTTGTCGATGCGAAACGTGGGTTCGAGCAGCGCCGCCGGTTCGATCGCCATGCGGAAACGGTAGCTCTGGATATGCGCTTCGCGATCGTGCAGAAACGGATTGATGCGCCAGCCCTGGCCCGGCTTGCGCGCGATCATGCCTTCGTTGGCGAGCCGCGTCAGCACTTTCAGAAGCTGGCCGCGCGGCACATCGAAGCGCCGCAGCAATTCGGCTTCGTAGAACTCTTGCGCGATCTCGCCGCTCAGGCAATCGTCCGCCACGCGCAGATACAGATCTTCTTGTGGATCGGCGCCGAACGGTAACTTGGCGATGTCGATGCCATGCGCGTCGACCGCCAGAAAGATGCCGCGATTCGGCTCCTTCACGACGATGCCGTGCTGGGCCAGCAACGCGAGACCGCGCCGGATCGGCGAGCGCGACAGGCCGAGTTCGGAAGCCAGCGCCTCTTCGCGCAGATGTTCACCCGCGTGCAGCGAACGCGTGCGCGCAATGTCGATGATTTTGGCCGCGACCTGATCGGCCAGCGCTCCAGTTGTCTCTGTCTTCATGATGTTCGGTGGGGTGGTTGCCTGTTGATACCATAAATTGTTGTTCGACGAAAGACAGGACAGGGATGCGCCCGTTCCGACGCGCATTGCCGTGCTGGCAAAATGATGCCGGATAGGGTCTTCCCGAGCTTTTCCTCGACTGTACATGTACTATATTGCGATTAAATACAATGTTCTCGTTTTGATCTCATGACCGCCAAGCCGCGTATCCAACTTGTTCACGCGACACCGCTCGCGATCCAGCCCATCACGGAAAGCTTCACGCGTTTGTGGCCTGAGGCCATGGTGTACAACCTGCTGGAAGATTCGCTGAGCGCCGATCTGCAACGCGCCGGCGGCGACATCCATGTCATGTCGCCACGCTTTGCGGCGCTCGTTCGCTATGTACGCGAGGCAGGCGCCGATGGCGTTCTGTTCACCTGCTCCGCGTTCGGCCCGGCCATCGAAGCGGCTCGCACTGGCATCGAAATTCCCGTTCTGAAACCCAACGAAGCGATGATCGAGCAAGCGCTGGCGCTCGGACGCGATATCGCCCTCGTGGCGACGTTCGAGCCCGCGCTCGCGCCCATCGCGCGTGAATTCCGGGAGTTCCCCGCGGGACGGCATCCGGATTTGCAAATTCAGTGCTGTTTCGTCGAAGGAGCGTGGCTGGCCTTGCAAAGAGGCGACCGGGACACGCACGATCGCCTAATTGCACAGGCTTGTGCGCGCCTTGCCGAACATGACGTGATCTGCTTCGCCCAATTCTCGATGACAAGCGCGCATGCACAAGCCGAGGCCGCTTCAGGCCGGCCGACGTTGACCACGCCGGACAGCGCGGTGAAACAGCTCAAAGCGCTGCTGACGCGCTGATCGGGCAGAGATCCACCACGACGCAACGACGCACTCCAAGGAGACAGCTGTGCGATTTTCGATTGGCAAGGCCATCCGGCCGCTCTACGTCCAGGTCCTGATCGGTGTGGCATTGGGCATTGCGTTCGGCGCAGTGCAGCCGGCGCTCGGAACCGATATGAAGGCGCTCGGCGACGCGTTCATCAAACTCGTCAAAATGCTCGTCGCGCCCATCGTTTTCGCGACGGTAGTGACCGGCATTGCGAAAATGGGCGACATTAAGGCAGTGGGACGTGTTGGACTCAAGGCGCTGATCTACTTCGAGGTCGTGACAACGGGCGCGCTCGCGATCGGCCTGGCAGTGGCCCATTTGATGAATCCGGGTAAAGGCATGAACGTCGATCCCGCGACGCTCAATCTTTCGTCCGTTGCCGGCTACGCAAAGGTCGCGCAGGAACAGTCGATCAAGGACTTTTTCATGCACATCATTCCCGAGAGCTTTGTGGGGGCGTTCGTGCATGGCGATATTTTGCCGGTGGTTTTCATCGCTGTGCTGTTCGGTCTCGCGCTCGCGCATGCAGGTCAGCGCGCGGCGACGCTCGTGAACATCGTGGACGAGTTCCTTCACACCATGTTCGGCGTGGTCACTTTCGTGATGAAGTTCGCGCCTGTCGGCGCGTTCGGCGCTATCGCGTTCACGGTCGGCAAATACGGTGTGTCGAGCCTGCTCGCACTCGGCCAATTGATGATGTCGTTTTACATCACCTGCATTGTGTTTGTGCTGGTGGTGCTCGGCATCGTGCTCAAGCTGTGCGGCGTGAATGTTTTCCGCTTTATCGCCTACCTGAAGACTGAAATTCTGATTACGCTGGGCACGTCCAGCGCGGAACCGGCCCTTCCGCGACTGCTCGAAAAACTCGAGCGCATGGGCTGCGAAAAATCCGTGGTGGGTCTCGTGGTCCCAACGGGTTACGCGTTCAATCTGGACGGCGTCTGCATCTACTTGACGATGGCCGTGATCTTCATTGCGCAGGCGACCAATACGCATCTCACACTCGGCCAGGAGATCGTCATACTCGCGATGGGTCTGGTGACGTCCAAGGGCATGAGCGGCGTGCCGGGAGGCGGATTCGTCGCGCTGGCGGCGACGCTTTGCGCCGTGCATGTGCTGCCGCTGAGCGCCATCGCGCTGCTCGTGGGCATCGATCGATTCATGGGCGAAGCACGCGCGGTCACGTCGATCATCGGCAATGCGGTTGCCGCGGTGGTGGTCGCGAAGTGGGAAAAGGCGTTCGACGCGCAGAAGATGCACGACGCGTTGTTCCATCAAGCCAAGGTCGAAAGCGAGCTTGCCAATGGAGACAGCACGGCATCCGGCCTCGCTGCCGCACCGGAAATTCGCACGCCTCCTGTGCAATCGTGATTGCGCAGCGCGCCGAATGCAGGTGAGTGGCGCCGCGATCCTGCCGATCGCCACGCCACACGTTCAGGCAGTGTTAGCCGACCACCGTTTCGATATGAACGACAACCGGCGGCTGCTTGAAGAACGAACCGACGAGCCGGCGCCATTCCTGAAAGTCCGCGGACTCCCTGAAGGTCACCATGTGATCCTCGATCGTCGCCCATTCGACTTGCAGCACGTATTGCTCGGGATGCTCGACGGTCCGATGCAGTTTCACATCGCTACATCCTTTCGCGCGTAGAAAAAGCGGCACGGCTTGCGTGACGCCCGCTTCGAACTCGGCGGCCTTGCCCGGCAAAATCTCGATATGGGCCATTTCAAATACCATCGCACTCTCCTCTTTGATTGACAGACAGCCATTCAGCCCAGCGGTGCAACTGACGCACCGGCAACACAGGCAGGTATGTCAATAGCACACTTTGGGCTTCGCGGCTAATGTCCGGCAAATAGAGTGAGTGTCGATCAGCGGCGTGTGAAGTTACATGCTGACGAATTCAGTGCTTCGAACGCGGCCCCACTCGATTCTTCGACGTCGCGGGGCCGCGATTCAACGACTTCTTGCAACGACTTCCGTGAAGCTACTCCCGCTTAATGCCCGCGGTCGAAGCCCGGCAGTGTATGCGTTCCTTCGAGCGCGACCGAGTGCAGCAACGCAGGATCGAGATCGAGCATGCGCAGGATCGTCGGCGCGACTTGCGTGGTCGTCACGTGCTGATCGACGACCTTGCCGCCGTGCTCGTCGCGAGGCGTGTAGACGACCAGACCGAGGTGGCTGTCGTTCGGCGCGTTGCCGCCATGCTCTTCATCCTTCTTGGTGCTCGACGTATAGATCACGCCCGGGTTCGGCTGAACCACGATATCCGGCGTGCGTCCGCGAGCCGGATCGCCGAATTTCGCGGCCAGTTGCGAACCATAGAGGATGTAGGCTTGCGGGCCGTCGGCGCAAATCCCCGGCGCGTTGCAGCCGAGATTGGCCTTCAGCGTATTCACCGCCGCCTGCAACTGACTCTGGTCGCGCAGCCAGATCAGGCCGACGTCGTCGGTTTGCACGAAGCCGGTATTGACGAGGCCCGTGCCGTCGTTGAGGTTGCCGCTCGTGGTATTGGCCTGCCCGAAGTTGCCTGCCGGATCAAGATAGTTGTTCGCTTCGAGCAGCGACGTGAGCGTGTCGCCGTTCTTCACGAGCTTCGTGTGATCGCTCGGCGACTGGCCGTGTTTTGCGGTCACGATGATCGCCGTCGACGAATAGAGATTCTGCTGCTTCAATTCCGACACGAAGCGGCCCAATGCGCCATCCAGATAGGCAATCGCGGCGCTCACCTGCGGTCCCGGCGTGAAGCTCGCATCCAGGTAGCCGCCGCCCTTCACAACCGGCGCCTTTTGCGCGACGCTCAGCGTCTGGAAGTTCGCGCCGAAAATAGTGGGCACGCCCGCGCCGGACTGGCCCGTCGAACTCTTGCCGTCGATCTGGTCGATCACCGACTGGATATGCAGGTTGTCGAACGTCTCTGTGTGCGTGTAGACGTCGGTGTAGTCCGACTTGGTTGCCGGATCGATCGAGTTGATTTCCGTGCGCGCGAGATCGTCGACACCGGTACCCGACGGCCCATTCAACCAGTCATAGCCCCATGCGTGCTTATCCGCCCACGCGGTGCGTGCGCCCTTCACGTTCTCCTTGATCACTTCGAAGATCGTGTTGGTCTTCACGTAATTGTGCGGATAAACAGGCTGGCAGACGCCCTTGATCATTGCATGCGGAATCGCCTGGGGATTGAATCCGCCGCCGCCGTTCAGATGCGTGAGCGCGCCGCCGTTCACTGCGTCGACGCCCGTCGTCTCGTCGAATACGACGTTCCAGCCTTGCTTGCCCGTGCAATTGCTATCGGTCGGTGCGTAGAGCGTGCGGTCGTAGGAGACGTCGTAGAAAAGACCCGCCGTTTTCGGCGAGCCGCCTGTCACCAATGCGGCGAGTCCAGGGAACGAATCGGAAAGACCCGGCGTGTAGGCGTTCGTATAGGTCGTTCCTGCTTTGGCCAACAGCGCGAGATTGGGGCAGGCATTTGAATTGATGCAACGCGCGACGTCCTGTTCATGCAGGCCGTCGAAGCTGATGAGCAGCACATGCTGCACCGCGCGATGCTGATCGTGTTCGTCGCTCGCCATAGCACCCTGTGCATACAGACCGGCGAGTACCACAGCAGCGCTCATTGCACGAGGAACCCACATCCAACTCCTGATCGTCTTCATGTCCTATCCTTTTGGCATGGTCAAGAAAGATTCGGTAATGCGTAGGAGAATGTGCAATGAAATAAAGACGTACAGATGAACTCATGCTTTCGGTTTTCTAACATGACCGATATTTCTATATCGACCGCGAAAACTGGCGCGATTAACTCAATCCTTAAGATTTCCATCATGTTCGAATGGTAAAAGCGGCGAACGAATTCGTTCGCCGCCTGTTCACCGCTTCGAAGAAAAGCAGGTACTCGCGATCAGAAGCGAGTGCGCACGCCCGTGGTCAGTTCGAGCTGGTTGGTTGCGCCGAACGTGGTGCCGACCGTATAGCCGCCATGCAGCTTCATGTAGTCGCCGGCCAGGTACAGTTCAGTGCGCTTGGACAGGTGATAGAACGCCGACCAGTAGAGCGTCTCCTTGTAGCCGTTGTGCAGGCCCGAAGTCGGATCGAATGCGCCGATGTTCGCGTTCGGAATATCGCCGTCCGCGTTATAGGCGGCGTTCTTCACACGCATCTGCTGATAGCCGAGTTCGTAGTCGAGCGGTCCCTTCGGCGAGAGCTTGAGCGACACGGTCCACGCGTTGTCCTGACGCTGACCGAGTGCGCCCTGATTGCCCAGGTAGCGGAAATAGCCCGCATTGGCGCGCAAAATGCCGAACGTATA